>NZ_JBHWJZ010000003.1:0-424942 GCF_042731085.1 Streptomyces sp. NPDC059875 | reverse complement strand
CCCCGATTCGGGGTGGCCGAGCTTCGTGCGTCTTGAGGTGGGGGAACGGCCCGGCCTCGGCGCTTAGCCGGCCGGGGCGCGCAGGAGGCGATCTTGTGTGCTCTCCGGCAGGATCCGGCGCAGGACCGGTGCGGTCGAGCTGAGGGAGGCCGCGAACGCGGCGACGAGGTCGTGCGGCACGCTTGCGCAGAAAGACGCGGCCCACAGAAACTGTGCCCCGAGCACGGGCTCAGCCCATGCCTGCCATCCGGCCATGCCCGCCTCGTCTGCCTCGGCCATCAGCCCGCGCGGGTCGCCGTCCTGGATGAGAGGCGGTACCTCGCCGAGGCTGAGGTGCGAGGTGAAGGTCGGGTCTATCGCCCCAGCGTCCGGCCGATCGATGTCGCAGACCCAGCCGTGCGCGGTGACGGCGTCCAGGACCAGCTCCGGCCCGGCAAGCGGCACGGCGGGCTGATCGCGGGCGTCGAGCGCAACAAGGAAGTCGACGAGGACCTCGCCCGGGACATCGGAGGTGAAGTAGGCGGACCACGTCGCGAGGGAATCGGCCGTCTCCGCGCGAGCCGAGACCTGCCAGGCGATCGGCAGCTCGCCGAGACGGAACGGCTCGTCCGCCAGGACCCATTGGGCCCACCGGAGGGTGTCGGGGCTGATGTGCAGGACGGTGCTGCGCAGGACCTGCCGGTCCTCTGGCGCCTCGTCCGGTTCCTGTCGCCCGCGGACGATCGTCAGGCTCGTCCAGCCAAGGCCGGCGAGCGTGTCGGCGACGGCGTCGTAGAGCCGCCCGTCATCGCCGGCCAGGTGCCGGGGACCGACCCAGTACGCGGACTGGGTGCTGTTCGCGGCGGAAGGATCGAGCGGGAAGTCGGGGTGCAGGGGCGCCTCCAAGGGCTGGGTGCGGATCTATTTGCCGCCGGCACGGCGGCGAGGGCGGCGCGGGGGCGCCTGGACGGGTGTCTGCCAGGCCAGGGCAACGGCGACCTCGGGCGGCAGGTGACCGAGTTGCGTATCCGCGTCCCGGCCCTCAGCCAGATAGACGACGGGCCGCCCGGTCTCGTCCACGGCCTGGACGACCTGCTCGATGCGATGCCCCATCGGGAAAAACGGGTTCATCGCCAGCCGCAGCGGAGCGCTCCGGTTGTAGCTGGACAGGTGGTCGATGAGATCGCCGACGGTCATCTCCGTGTGCTCCACGGGAACTCCTTGCATGAGGAAGGCAACTGAGGATGGCGGGCACGACGCCGCCGACGAGCCGGGAAAGAGCTTCCAGCGGGGAAAGTTCCGCTCGGCCTTCTCGCGTTACACGCGCCGTGAGGTCTCAAGCACCCGGGCCACGGCGGCGGCCACAACCTCGGCCGGTGTCTCGGTGTCGAAGGACACGTGATAGCCGCGCACTTTGGCCGTGCCGGTGACGGCGATCTTCCATCCCTCCCCATCTGTGCCGGGGCGGCCGAGCGGGAACCAGCCGAGATAGAAACGGCCGTCCTTCGAGTTGACGTGCACGTCCGCGCGGTCGTCCACGACGAGGTTAAAGTCGTCGGCGGAGAACTGATCCATGACGAGCGTGGGCTGGCCCGGGCCGAGCTGCCACTCGCGCAGCCGGAGGGCTTGGACGGTGGTGGAAAATCCGGGGCTCAGCGGAGCCACGGTCACGAGCAATCACCTCTCTGACCTGGGGTTTCTTGCAAGTTCGTCTACGTTGACATGCCCCTGCACCCGTTGGCCAGTCTTTGAAGGATCTTTCCTGTCTGCCCCCGGCGAATGTCCGCTGTCATCCAATCGAGGCGCTTGACAGCGAAGCCAGTCGTGTGAGGTGAGCCACTGGGGGCTGCGTGGCCGTACCGGCTTGGGTCGCTTCCACAGCAGGCGAACTGCGATCCTCGTGCAACGCGGCAGACTGAGGGCCGGCGGGTTGAACACATGTGAGGGGGAGTCTTGCTCGGCGAACTTTGGAACAGCATGTCTAGCGAAGTACGAGTAGCCGTGGGAGCTGCAATCATCAGCTTCGCGGCAGCGGGCATTGCCCTGTGGCAGGCACGCATCGCTAAGGACCAAGCGCTGAGTGCGCGGTCAGCCGCCATCTCCGCCGGCGAACAGGCCGATGCCGCCAAGGCTCAGCTTGAACTTATGCAACGGCAAGTCGAAGGGGAGGAGCAGGCGCGCTTGGAGGCCAGCGGCCCACAGCTTGAGCTGGTTTCCGCTCACACGGCTCGAGACGGATGGTCGGAGTCGTATGCCGCTATAGCCTTCCGGCAACTTTCGGGCCCAGCCCTCACTGACGTTCGGGTTCACGCCTCCGGTGATGGTGTCGACGGACTACGACGCAAGCGTGCCTACGGAACGTACGGAGATGGTGAGTACGACTACGAAACGGTCCAGCAGATCGACATCGGCCCCATGGCAGCCGGAGGAACTCACACGCTCCATGTGTCGCTCGACTACGACACTAGCGAAACCAAGATCCAGCTGAGCTTCTCCTGCTCGGCTGGCCAGGGCCAGCCCAGCTGGGAGCGATCTCTCCAGGCCAGCGCAGCACCTGTTCCAGCTCCAGCACAAGTCACACGCCGCCGCCGAGGCCAGGGGTGAGTTGATTCAGTCCTGCCGCCGAGTCGACTCGCTTGGTTGGCAAAGGACTGAGTTCGTTGTCAACGGACAGCGAACTGCCTGGTGGCCGGTCCACAACGCAGCCACAGTGGAGCGATGATCATGGGAACATGCGTGCCTCTGGAGAACTGCGCCGCAGCCAGATGCCGAACTCTCAGACGACAAGGAGCACCTCGTGGGCACTCATGATCTGGAGGATTTCGTTGCGCAGACCGCGACCCGACTGGCTGCCGAGTACGAGCGCATCCGCAAGCGGAATGACGACCGCGGGACGTCTGGCGACGAGGGCGAGGCCAACTGGGCTCGGATCGTCTTGGAGCAGTGGCTTCCAGAGGGATATCACGTGGTCACCAAGGGACGGATCCTCAGTGCGAGGAACAGCGGTGGCGATCCCGATGGGCTGCCGGACATCAGCCCGCAGATCGACGTGTTGGTCCTCTCCCCCTATTACCCGAAGTTCCTGGTCGACAGCGAGGTGAAGACATATCTCGCCGACGGTGTGATCGCGGCGTTCGAGTGTAAGAACACTCTCAAAGCTCACCACCTGGCCGAGGCGGCTCGAACGGCGGCGATCGTGCGCAGGCTCACCGCACCGAGGATGGGATCCCCATATCGGGAGCTGTTCGGCAGGCCAATCTACGGAGTTCTTGCACATTCTCACCGGTGGAAGGGCGAGAACTCCGATCCACTCGTCAACATCGATCAGGCCCTGTGGAAGGGGTTGCAGGGCCTGGAGCACCCGCGAGAGATGTTGGACGTGGTGTGTGTCGCCGATCTCGCTACATGGTGGGCCGCCAAGATTCCGTGGGTACTGCCGCAGATGCGGAGGGGGAACTGGGATCGAATCAAGGAGGTGGTGGATCTCCCGGACACGGGCTACGCGATGACGCAGATACTTCGAGAGAAGAACGTGACCTCGCCACTGATGGCGCTGATGACGGTACTGATGCGCCGTCTTGCGTGGGAGGAGCCTCAAATGCTGCCGCTCGCCGAGTACTTTCGTGCTGTGGCCAGGCAAGCCGGTGACGGACCGACCCGGATCTGGGGCGGCGATATATACAGCCAGCAGGTACGGGATGTGCTTACAGGGCCAGGCTGGGTTGCCAACGACAGGACCTGGAGAACTGGGGACGAGTGGGCGAGATTTCTGGTTTAGCCCGGAAGCATGGGGCGTGTAGTCGCGCGGGCTTGCACGCGGCGCCCCGGCCAGGTATTGGCCACTCGTAGAGCGGGCGACCGCCCTGGCCCGCGCTGCCGCCCAATGACCGCGCACCGCCGAGCGGTCAGGCCCTGGGCCTCGATGCCACCGGCGCGCCTCAGCGGGGATGGGCACTGACGTACCGCGGGGCCCGGAAGGCTGCGGGACTGCCGCTCTCGATCCGCGCGCAGCATTCCGAGATCACCGAGGCTGCGGGACACGAGCGCCAGGCCGTGGACGACTGATCGCCCATGCCCCTGGGGCGAGAGAGGCCGGGCGGGTCGGGGCTCAGATCGCGGTTTGAACCGCCGTAGGAAGTCAGTGGCCATCGATGTCGTGTCCGTCGTGATGACGGGAGCTGACGGACGTCGGGCTACGCGACCAGCCCCCGGGACGGGGTCCCGGGGGCCTGTTGGTCGAGGGTGATCGTGGGCTAGCTGGTCTCGCCGTTGCTGTCCTGCTCGGTCTCGGACGCCGCGCGCCGACGGGCGGCAACGACGGCGCCGATGCCAGCGGCGACGAGGAGGCCAGCGCCGCCGAGGATCCACGGGGTGGCGTCGGCTCCGGTGTGGGCGAGGGAGCCGGCCGGCGCCTTCGGCGTTGCGTTGCCGGTCGCGTCTGCCGCC
This sequence comes from Streptomyces sp. NPDC059875, assembly GCF_042731085.1. Lineage (NCBI taxonomy): Bacteria > Bacillati > Actinomycetota > Actinomycetes > Kitasatosporales > Streptomycetaceae > Streptomyces > Streptomyces sp. NPDC059875. The sequence continues at coordinate 420,517 of NZ_JBHWJZ010000003.1, read as the reverse complement.
GGGGCGGTCGAGGAGTCGGCGTCCGGCGTGACGGAGTCCGTCGGGGTCGCCTTCGACGCGCCCGATGTGCTGTCGGTGGGCTTGTCCCCGGGCGTGGACGGGGTGGCGGTCGGCTTTTCGGTCGGCGTGGGCTTCGGCGGGGTGGCGGTCTTGGCGTTGGTGACGGTCACGGTCACCGGGGCCCCGGGCGTGACAGTGAAGCTCTTCGAGGGCTTGTAGATGTCGTAGCCGGCAGGTGCCTTGACCTGCTTGACCCAGCACTCGGCCTTCCGGCTGGTCACCGGCAGTTCACCGGTCGCGGTGCCCTTCGGGCCGGTGGTGAGGGGCAGCAGGGTCGCCTCACCACAGCCGATGTTCACGGTGGAGCCGGGGAGCATCTTGCCGGTCTTATCGTCCTTGGCCTTCAGGAGCACAAGGGCCGGCTTGAACGGGTCGACGATGGTAAGGCGAGCGGTGGCGCCCGGGGTGACGATGACGTCCTGGTCGGCGACGACGTCGTGGAGCGGGCTGCCGGAGGAGGTCTCCTTCAGCCGGTAGACGCCGGGGGCGAGGTCGGTGAAGGTCAGCTGGCCTTGGGCGTCGGTCTTGCCGGTGCCGGCTTCCTGGCCGGTGGCGTCGAGAAGGAGGAAGGCGGCGCCGGGAAGGACGTCGCCCGCCGGGTCCTTCTTGACGATGGAGACGCTGCCCGCGTCGGGGGCGGGGGTCTGAGTGGAGGTGGCGGAGGGGGTCGGCTCGGGCATGTTGGCGCTTGCGGCCGGGGCCCAGGTGAGGGTGCCGGTCACCGCGGCGGCCACGGTGGCGGATCGGACGGCAACGCGGACGGTACGAGCGTGCACGAGAAAGGGCTCCTTGATCAGGTGGTGGGAAGGTCATCGAGTCCGGCCTCGGCCAGGGGCCGCAGGAGGGGCGACGGCGGGCGAGTGGCGGGGTGGCTGCTTGACCGTCGCTTCGGCGACGTAGAGCTGGTCGCGGGTATGGAAGGGAACGTCCTTGGCCGTGCGGTTGACCGGCTCGGTGGAGATCAGCGAGGCGATGGACGCCGCGACGAGCGTGGTGGGCGTACCGAACGAGAAATGCGCCTGCCAGTGCGGTTCGCTCGGGTATCCGCCCCAGGCTGTCCAGGTCGGTCCGCCGGATCCGGTGAGGGCGTACCGGTGCCGCACGCCCCCGAGCCCGTCCGGCGCGAGGAAGATCTGCGTGCCACCAGTCATGACCTGGTGACTCCAGCCACGGGCGAACAGTGGCGCGTACGCCTCGTACGGCGCAGTCGCGTCCTCGTACAGCCGGTCGCGGTCGCTGTGCCGGTCTTCCAGGTAGAGGTCGAGCAGTTCGGTGTGGAGATCGTGCAGCAGCTCGACCGGTGTGGAGGCGTCGAGCGTGATCTGCCAGGCCGCGGGGCCGAACGGCACGCGGTTCGCGGCGATAGTCCACGTTCCCTTGCGGGGCCTGTCGGGTTCGAGGACGAGGCGGGTCCACAGCCTCAGGCAGGGGCTGGTGGCGAAGGCCGTTCCCTCCTCGGGCTGGTGCAGTGACCAGTCCTTGTCGAACGGGAAGGGCCAGGCAGTACGGGGGCTGGCTGGGCCGGGTCCTGCCAGGTGGCGGGGAAGGACCTTCACGGTCTGGGCGGGGTCGAGATTCTTGAACGGGTCGGCCGACACGAAGTGACTCCTGGAGAGGCCGTGCGGAACGCTGGGCATTGGGGAACGGGCGGGCGGCCGGTCACCGGGTGCGGCCACCGCTGCAGGTGGCCGGCGGACAGGGAGCCTTGTGAGCGGTACCGCCCGCGGTGCGGCGCGTTGCCGACGCGGCCCAAGCGCCGGGGAACCAGATGGCTGTATACCGCTCGATGGCATCACGTAGCGAGGTGGTGACGGCGCCCTCCCACGGCGGCTTGCCGGGCCGGTGGAATGTGCCGAATGTGCCGTACTGCTTGGCGCCCTTGCGGGTGTTGTGGGCTTCGTCGCGGCGGTGAAAGGTGCCGTGGTCCACGAAGTTGAGCGCCACAGCGTCGATCTCGCCCTTGTCCGCGTGGACGACCGCCAGGCGCAGGCCGCCGTACGTGTCCCCGTGGATGGTTCCGGTGAAGCTGATCCGCAGCCGCAGCGGTGCGCCCGCGACGGGGGTGGCGTAGTAGGTGTTGCCCACGACGGTGCCATCGGGGAAGGGGAGGCACAGTTCGGCGAAGAACTCGGGGGCTTGCAGGGACAAGAGGTATCTCCGGTCGAGGTCGAGCTGGCGTCAGCGGCGCGGACCGGGCAGGGGCGGGCGGCTGGTGGTGCTCCAGCGCGGAACGCTGGGGGCGGGGAGCGCGGCCGGTCGGCGGGAGACGGCTCGCTGCACGTCGAGCGGGGTCGGGGCCGGCGGGCTCGGCGGGAGGATGGGGGTGAGCTGGGCCATGCCCTCGACGTAGCTGTAGGTGTCCTGACGCCAGCGCGGCAGCGGAGCCGGATCAGAGACGCACTCGGTGACGGCCTTGATCAGGGCAACGGGGGTGTCGTTGCTGGCGGTGGCGTACCAGGCGGGGCGGTCGATGGAGGTGCCGGCCCACAGTTGCCAGCGTGCGTCGCGGGTGGTCAGCTCGGTTTCCGGGTCCAGGCGCCCGGTGGTGAACTCCAGTCCGGCGAGCCCGTCGGCGGAGTGGATTGCGAACACTCCCCAGCGGGGGTTGTCGATTTGCCAGCCGCGTTGGATGAGGGGGACGACCGCGAGGAACGGATCGTGGTCGGTGCTCCTCGGGTCGGGCGCGGCGAGGTAGGCGTCCGGGTCGCTCTCGTACGCCTGGGCGAGGGCGGTGGTGAACGCCCGGACGAACTCCGTCGGGCAGGAGTCGTTGAAGCAGGCGCCCCAGGTCGGCGGGCCGAAGGGGTCCTTGTAGGCGTTGATACGCCAAAGGCCGTCGTCTTCGCCTTCGGGGAGGTAGCCGAGGCGGACCTTACGGTCGGGAGCCGTCACGTAGGCGTTGCCGAGGTCGTCGTGCTCCAGGTCCCAGCCGAGGTCGAGGAGCGGGGCGAGCGCGGGATCGCCTATCGCGGTGCTGCCGGCGAGGTAGCGCGGGGAGATGTAAACGTCCCCGTCGATGGTGCGAAAGTCGTCGTCAGGTGACATGGGTATCCGGTGGTCAGGAGGCGGCGGTAGCCGGTTCGACGCGGGCGACGAGCCGGCCGAGGGCGGTTTCGGCGCGGGCCCGGGCCGCGTCGCCTGTGGGGCCGGTGGTGATCAGGTAGCCGATCCGGGCGGTGAACAGGTCGCCGCCGTCCGCGGGCAGGAGCAACTGGTCGCCGAGGCGGCGCTGAAAGTGGACCTTCTCCAGCCAGGTCGGGCGGGGGCCATCGAAGTGGAGCCGGGTGAGCGTTCCGGAGGTCTCCGGGTAGATCAGCTGGATGGAGGCGGCCGAGGCCCGGGTCGGCGTGAGGTTCGGGGTTCGTCCGCAGGCGATGTCGGCGGCGGCGCGGGAAGGTCGATGCCTGTGGCGAGTTCGACGAGGCGGCCGATCATGTCGCCGCCGACGCGCGCGTTGACCTCGATCAGGCGGAGGCGGCCGTCGACCAGGCGCATCTCGACGTGCTGGATGCCGTCGGTGATGCCCAGGGCCTTGATGGCAGCGGCGGCGACGGGGGCGACCACCGCGAGGAGCGGGTCGCGGGCATCGACGGTGTGACCGGTCTCCTCGAAGTACGGTTCCGGCCCGAGCGCCTTACGGGCGACGGCAACGGTGGTGGTCACACCGTGGTGGGTGACGCATTCGACGGAAACTTCCGGGCCGTCGAGGTACTCCTCGACCAGGACCGCGGTGTCTTCGCGGCTCTGGCTCGCGCCGGCCGTGGCGAACTCGAAGGCCGCGGGGAGGTCTTCGGGCCGGTCGACTCGGATCACGCCGATACTTCCGGCGAAGGCGGCGGGCTTGAGTACGGCCGGGTAGCCGATGGTCATCGCGGCAAGCCCCGCCTCCTGCAGGGAGCGGGCCGTCATGGAGGCGGCCGACGGGACGCCGTGGCGCGCGAAGAGGGTCCTGGCGGTGGCCTTGTTCCGGCACGCCTGCATCACCTCTGTCGGGTTGGCCGCCAGGCCGAGCGCGCGGGCGAGTCGCGCGGTGGGGACGAGGTGCCACTCCGACCATGTGACGACACCGGCGAGTTCGCGGCGCTCCGCGAGCGTGCGGCCGGCGGCGAGCAGGGCCGTGGTGCTGTCGAGATCGGCGACGACGTGGTCGATGATGTGCGGCTTCTCCCACGACGGCTCGGTGCTGGTGATCAGGACGACGTCGTAGTTGGCGGCGACCTGCTCCAGGCAGTAGCCGCGGTAGGTCTGGTCACCGGGGGCGACGACGAGCACGACTGGACGAGGGGACAAAGAACGACTCCGGGTGATCAGGGGGCGGCGTGGCGGGGAGGGTTGATCAAGGGGTTCGGCGGCGGCGCAGCTCGAACGCTGTTGCCCACTCGGGGTGTTCGGCGACCAGACGGCGTGCGTACAGGGCCGTGAAGTTGTTGTTCAGCCCGCGTACGCCGTGCGGCATCCGCCATCGCAGGGTTTCGAAGAGGCTCTTGAGGCCGATACGGGTGGCTCCAGCGGCCAGCCGCTCGGAGGTCATGCGTTCCAGTGCCCGGTAGACGTGCGGATGTTGAGCGTCGAAGGCGTGGAACTGTTCGGTAATGGTGGGGCTCGGGTGGGTGGTGGGCATCGGGGAGGGCTCCACGAAGGCGGGGATGAAGGAGGATGCGCGCGGCGGCGCGGTTACGCGGCCAGGGCTGGGTCGGTGCGCAGGCGGGCGAAGGCGATGGCCAGGCCGAGGGCCTGCAGGGCGGCGCAGGCGGTGATGACGTGGCCGAGTGCCCAGGGCGGGGTCAGGGCTGTCAGGACGCCGGCCAGGGGGAAGGGCACCAAGAGGATGAGGATGGTGGCCGAGAGGGTGCTGCCGAACACGTTCGGGGGGATGAGGCGGGAGCGCAGGGTGCGCAGGACGACGGTCATGCCGCCTTCGCCGGCCATGAGGACGGCCACGAGGGCCAGGTAGGAGAGGTAGTCCGGGGCCTGGGAGACGGCGAGGCACGCGAGTGAGGCGATGGCTGCGCAGGTCGCGCCGACGGGCCACAGGCCGAGGCGGTCGATGGCGAACCGGCAGATGGTGACGGCGAGGAGGGTGGCTCCGGCAGCGGCGGACCAGACGAGTCCGACGGCGGTGGTGGACTGGCCGTAGTGGTCGACGACGATCACGGGGCCGGCGGCCTGGAGGAATCCCGTGGCCAAGTTGGAGATCGTCAGGCCGGTCACGAGCCAGCCGAGCGCGGGCAGCGACCTGATGGTCTTCCAGCCGGTGATCAGGCCGGCGCTCGTACGCTGCTTCGGTGCTCGGGCCGGGGCGACCGCCGACGGCGGGGTGTTCAGGGCGAAGAGGGCGGCGAGCAGCGACAGCACGGCGATGACGACGAGCATCCGGGGTGGTCCGGCGAGCAGGAGCAGGCCGCCGAGCGCCGGACCGGTTAGCGTCGCGGTCTGGTCGATGCCGAGCAGGAGGGACTGGACGCGGTGCGCTTTCTCCCCCGCCGCCCGGCCGGCGGCGGCTCCCGCCGTCTCGGCGGCGATATAGCTGAACTCGGTGAGGATGCCGGTCGTGGCGGCGAGGGCCATGACCGTCACGGTCGCCACGGTGCCAGCGGGGTGGAGGAAGAGGACGATCGCGCCTGCGGTGACGACCAGGGCCCGGCCGAGAGAGGCGAGGAAGAAGACGACCGAGGCGCCCCTGCGGTCCACGACCGCGCCGGCCCATCCGAACGCCGCGAGCCGGGGCAGCCACTCCAGTGCGAACGCGAGGCCGGTCAGAGCGGCGGAGTGGGTGGTGGCCAGCACCAGGAGCGGGATGCCGTAGGTGGACATGGCGAACGCGAGCGCGTCCATGGTGCGCGGGAGGTAGATGCTGCGCAGCAGTCCGGCGGTGTGACGGGCGTGCCGGGGGCCGGCGATCAGGTCGGTCATCGTCGCTTTCGTCAAGGGGCACGGCCCGTGGAGCGGGGGAGGAGAGGGGGTCACGTACGCATCGGGTGTGCGGCGGCGCGGGCCGGTGCGGCGGGCGGCGGGTTCACGCGGCGTTCCTGGCGGCATCGAGGAGCTCGGTGGAGGTGCGGTCGGCTCCCGTGTGGGTGGTGATCCACGCCTCCAGAGCGGTTTTCGGAGCGGTGAGGCTGCTGGCGGCCGCAGGCGAAGGCGCAGGGCCGGCCGTGTCGCCAAGGAGCCGCAGGGTGGCTCGGACGCGTGTCACCAAGGAGCTCGTGACCTCGGGGTAGTGGTGAGTTCGGGCCCAGCGGGCCGCCTCGTCGTAGACCTCGGCCGCCTGTATGCCGGACTCGGTGAGGCCGAGTCCCTGTCGGGCGCGGACGAGGCCGAGGGCGTGGGCCTGGTCGGTGGCATCCCGGATCTGATGCGGCGCGAGATCCGAGAGAATGCGCGTCAGCCCGCGGGGCGGGATGGGGCCGTTGTCGTCGATCTCGGTGATCAGGCGGATCAACGCCGGGGAGGACAGCACCGTGCAGGCGCGCTGGACATCGGCGGTGGAGGGGGAGGTATTCATCGGCGCGGACCTGCCCCCGGCAGCGCCGACTTCGAGCGGGCGGGAGTGGCGTGGGAGAACAGATCACGGTGCTGCCACGCCGCAGGCGCGATGTGTCCCGCCCGGACCGGTGCTGGCAACGTGGTGGGAGCGGGCAGTCGCGCTTGGTTGCTGACCCACTTCTCCGGGGACGGCGCGGCGTCCGGCCGTCCCCAGACCGGATGCCTGGCGGCCTGCGCTAGGGGCTGCCCGGCGGACCATGCGGACAGAGCCCCGAGCACCGGCCCGAGACCGTCGCCGGAATCAGACAGCCGGAAGGGCTGTCCCTGGCCGGCGGTGTCGACCAGTCCGTCGGCCACGAGCTGGCGAAGCGGGGGGTAGATGTTGGTCCAGTCGCTGCCAGGCATGACGATGCTGGCCAGGGCGCGGCCGCTGGCCTCCCCGCGGACCTTCAGCACCCACAGGATCGCGGCGGCGTGACGGCGGGTAAGGAGCGTGAGGCTGTCCTCGATCTGCTCGATGGCGGGCAGCGGCCGCTCCGGCTTCTCCAGATGGTCCTCCGCCCAGGCGGCGATCAACGGCAGGACCGGCAGCAGCGCAGTTGCGCGCCCGGTGTGGCCGTAGGTGACGTGCCTGGCGGAGTGCTTGGTCCGCTCGACCAGGCCGGCGTCGCACAGCGAGCGGAGCTTGGGATGAAGTTGGCCGCTCTGCAGCCAGGACAGTCGGTCCGCGAGCTCGGTGTACCGAAGCGGCCTGCCGGAGAGGGCCAGCAGAATCCGCACGTTCCATCGCGGGGTGATCATGGCGAGTGCCTCGGTGACCCGGGCGATGTCGGTGTCGGTAGCAGGGGACAGAGCGGTGGTCGCCAAGGGATTGAACTCCTGGGTGAGGTAAGGGGAAGTGCCCGAAGGTCAGCGGCTCGGAGCCGTGGACGCGGCCGCGACGGCGGGAGCAGGAACGGCTGGGGCCGGGGCAGAGGAAGGCTGGGGCCGGGAGACGCGTCCGAGGCTCTGGAGAACGGCGGAGAGGGTCTTGGCCTGGGTGTCGCGGACGGCGATCGCTTCGGCGAGGCGGCGGGCGCAGTCGAGGACGTGCGAGACCTCGTGAGCCCCGATGTGCCGCTCGGGGTTTACGAGCTGGGCGAGCCGGTCGCAGTGGAAGGTGATGCTCTGCTCGGCGAAGGCGAGGTCGTGGTGGCCGCCGAGGAGAGCGGAAAGCATGCCCGGGGGCTGGTCCTGGGCGTGGGCTTCGAGGTCGGCGAGCGGCGCGCCGTACAGGTCCTCGATCCGTCCGGCTATCTCGGTGGGCGTGAGGTGGGGCAATCGGCGATGGCTTTCACGGTCGGCGGGTCCGGGCCGCCCCGGCACGCGACAGTGCCGGGGCGGCAGCGGGAAGGGTGGTGGTGACCGGCTGCTGGGCGAGGCGATCAGGTCGGCCCGGTTGCTGGAGCGGGGGCATGGTGCGCAGCAGTTCTCCGAGCGCTGCGCGGTAGCTGGCGCGGGCGTCCAGGGCCGCTTCGAGCCACTGGGCGTCGAGGTGCAGGTCCTGCGCGGACAGCTCGTCCATGTCCCGGTCGGGTGCCATGGCTTGATGGACGCGGTCACGAACCCGCGCGACCTGCTCCTCGGCCAGGGCCAGGAAGGACCGCAGTTCCATGGCCCGCGTCAGGGCGGCTGATGCCTGCGGGCCGACAGCGGCCTGGTACAGCTCGTCGACCGTGGCGCCGAACATGTCCTCAAGGACGTTGTCCTGGCTGCTCGGCTTGGCGCGCACGCTCAACGGACCGCTCCCCGATCCGGTACGGGCGCCGCGGCGGGGCGTACGGGCGTGCTGGTCTGGACGGCCGGGCCTCGACGGGTGGTGGGTGTGAGCCGGGCCAAGCGTTCGGCCGCAAGGTGCTGCTTGCCCAGGGCGTGCGGGTCGAGGAGGTACTTCACGACCAGGGCCCGTCCGTCGCACGCGGTGACGGCCGCGTTGACACGGTTGGCGAGATCCATCGTCGGGTCGTCGACCTCGCTCGGCTGCGATTCGAGGGCCGCGACGAGCGCGTCCTCGGCTCGCTCCAGCGCCTCCTGGGACTCGGTGAGCAGGCCGTGCCAGCGGACGACGTCGGTGGCGTCGCGGTTGGCAGCCGGTGCCGCCGCGACCGCGGCCTTCAGCTCGTCCATGCCCATGCCGAAACGTGCTTCGATCTGCTCGGTGAGCACGTCCACGACATCCTCTATGCCGTCGGACAAGGAGAACTCCTTTCCGCCAGGCACAACGGCCCGGTCGCTCTTGGGAAGGAAATCGACGAGCCAGAAGGGAACTCGGCCACGTCGTAGTCGTGTTGTCAGTCGAGGCACATTCGGACGTCGCGATAGACGTAGGATCCGGACACCCAGCCCTTCACGCCGGTGGTACGGTCCGTGATGTAGTGCCAGCCGCCGCTCGTCTTATGAACGGTGAACTTGTGGCCGCGGTAAAGGACGCCGACCGCGGTGGACTTGACGGTCGCCTTGAAGCGGATTGTCACCGCGCGGGTGCCGATGACCCACGGTCCAGGCCGGTCACAGTCACGGATCGTCGGCAGAGCCGTCTGCGTGCTGCTGGGCGCGGCGGTGGCCACGGACGCGGACACGACCGGCAGAGCGAGTGCGCCGAGCAGCGCAGCGGATATCGCGATTCGGGTGGAGCGCATGCGGAAGAAACCTCCGTACAGGAATGGGGGAATGCGCCGATTGGCGACGGCCGGGGTGTCTCCCGGCGGCCGTATAAGAGTCCGGAGAATCGCCGGTTTGGCCAACCGGCGATCGTCGCCTATATTCCGCCGCGCCCGGCAGCCTTGATGCTCACCGCCCCCGTCCCGGCGGGTGCGGGGCAGACGTCTTGGGCATGGGGGCCGAGTGGGTGGAGGGCGCGGCGGGTTTGACGGGCGGGAGAGAGCGGGCTTCGCCGCACAACCGGTCCGCGCACCATTGCAGGGCTTCTCCTACCGTGGCGAAGCCGCCCTCCCGCAGGGTGTAGGTGCACGCGTCGGTGTCCAACTCCTCCACCACGATGCGGAAGGGCAACGGCGCTCTCTCGTCGAGGGCGCGCAGGGCCACGAGGATGACTGGGTCGTCGGGGTCGTCGCGAGTGTGGCTGTAGCCGAGCGCGTAGTGGTCTCCGTCGCGTGCGAGACGTCGCTCGAGCGCTTGTGTCGCCTCGTCCGCCGGCGCGGGGCCCATTCCCGGCGTGAGGCCGATCGCCTCTGGCGGGCAGCCGCGGTGGATGAGCCAGGACTGCGCCAGCGCGGGCAGGGGCAGTTCGGTGTGGTCGAAGCGGAACGTCTGCGCCTTGAGATCGCGCCGCAGGTGGAGGGCGACGAGCTGCGGCTCGCCGGGGATTCCCCAGGTGGCGGCGCCGTTGTGCAGCACGTAGAAGCTGGTCGTGCCGTCGGGGGTGTGGTGTTCGGCGAGCGGGGTGAGCATGTCCAGCTCGATCCCGATCGCGTGCCAGAACGCCTCCTCGATCTGCTGGTCGGCGGCCTCGAAGCCGCCGAGGCGGAGATCCAGTTCGGGCGGGGACATAGATCCTTTCGGTAGGCAGCCCGGTCAGCGACGGGGCCGGGCGACTCCGGGCCACGTTTCTGGCCGGGGCGGGGCCGGCGCTGCTGCCGTGCTCCGGCGGCTGCGGCCCGCCAGGGCAGCCCGGCCCTTCTCGGTGAGGGCGACAGGCTGCCCGGCGTGCAGCGGATGGCTCGCGTCACGGGAGACGAGCCCGGAAGACTCCAGCCGCTGGAACTGGGTGTACGGGATCCGGGTGCCGGCGGCGGTGGCCACGGACATCCGGCCGGTGAGCAGGTGCTCGTAGAGCTTGGCACCGCCCGCGATGGTCAGGAGAGCCGCCTGGTCGGCGGCCGGAATCGGCTCCCGGACAACCGGGGGTGCGCTGGAGGTCGTCTCGATCGGCTCCAGCGCCGCGATCACGGCGCCTTCGGCCGCATCGCGGGTGGCGGTGGCTCCCTTCAACTGGTAGACGGTGCGGTCGATCCGCCTGAACAGAGCGGGATCGACGTGGAATTCGCCACTGCTGAGCCGGTGCAGCAGTGTGCGGTAGAAGGTCACGGCGGTCTCGGCCTTGACCAGCTCGCGGTGCCGGTCCACCAGGCGCGCGTGCCGCTCGTCGAGGACGCCGCGGTCTCTGTGAGCCCACAGGGTGTCGAGATTGTGGCCGGCCGCGGCCTCTACGCGGTGGTCGAGCTGGGTGACCGCACGCCGGGCTGCTCCCTGCGTGGGATCGGAGGGCATGGGTGCGTCCTCCTCATGGTCATCGGAGGTGGTGCTGTGAGGGGCCGAGAGCGGGGCGGGGCAGGCCCGGAATCGCGGAGGGCAGCGGCGCCGCCTTCGGTACGGGCCCGCGGGTCGCGAGCTGCGGCGAGCGGGAACGAGCGGCATGGGTCCGGGCACTCAGCGGCCGGCGGGCCATCCCGAGGCGCTGTCCGACGGTGTCGTACACGTCGTTACCGGCCCGCGGGCGTACCGCGACGACGTGGATCTCCTGGCGATGCACGGACGCTTCCGGTGCCGGGCGGAGGCCGTAGACGACACGCCATTCCTTGCGGCGGTCCACGAACAGCTTGCGGTACCCCTCCAGGTCGCCGGTGAGTTTGATCCCGAACCGCTCGGCGTTCACCACTTCCTGCAGGTAGGCAAGGGTGAGGTCGCGGATGTCGCCGGGGGCCTGGAGGAGGTCGGTCAGGGCGCGGGGATCAAAGCTGAGGCCGAAGGCCGGCTGCTGCCCCGTGCTCATGACGCCGGATCGCCCGGTTCGTCAGACCCGGGCACCTCGGGTTCCGACGCGTTCGCCTTCTCCGTACGGGCGGAAGGCGGCGGACCAGGCAGGATGCGGTGCGCGGGACGGTCCGGGGAGGTCATACACGCCGACAGCGGACCGCCAGGTGCGCGGATCGCCGCGATGGCATGGGTGAGGAAGTCCCGGTGCCACACGAACAGACCGGAGAGCCCGGCTTCGGCGTCCTTGTGCTGCTGGTAGGCGAGCCAGAGGGCATGGAGCCACGCGACGACATCGTCGTGCTCCTGCCATTGAAGGCACCAGGGCGCCGCCGTGGTGACCTCGGCTCCGTAGACAGGAAGAAGGAAGTCGTCGACCCAGTCGCTGAGCGCGTCGAGTTCGTCCTCGTACGCCTCGCCCTCAAGCTCCAGAATCGGGCGCGGCTCGGGGGGAGCAGCGGCTGCGGGCATGCCGAGCCCCGGCATACCGAACGCCGCAAACGGCGAGGAGCCGGCGGCAGGAGCGGAGGAAAGCTGATCGAGCTGCTGGGCCTGCTGGGCCGACTGCTCCATCAGCCGCCGGACACTGGCCTCGATGCCTTCGAGGTGGGGGTCCGGAACACGCACAGGCTCCAACTCCCCCTCGTTGGGTTCTACGGATTCAGGTTCAGGGGCGGAAACGGTGGCCTCCTACGAGTGTGGGGAAAAGGCGATACGGAGGCGCCGGGAAATCGGCCAGGCTTGAGGAAACCCATGGCAGGACTGTGCGAGAGCACACCGCGCGGCAGCACCTCGATTGCCGTTCAGTGACGCGCGGTTGAGGTGTCAGGCCGTCAGGACCATGTCGTCCTGGGTCAGGGTTTCGCGGACGGTCTGCGTGAGCCGGTCGGCGGCGGTGGAGGCGTAGTGCTCGGTCTTCTCCACACCGATGAAGTCCCTGCCTTCGAGCAGGGCGGCGACGCCCGTGGAGCCGGAGCCGGCGCAGAAGTCGAGCACCGTGCCACCCGGCGGGGCGATCTTGACCAGCTCCCGCATCACCTCGACCGGCTTCTGCGTGATGTGCTGCCGGGCCTTGCCCGAGGGCTGCGACGCGCTGTACAGGCCGGGCAGATAGACGGGGTTGCGCAAGGCGTCGATGGGGCCGTTGCTGGCCCACACGATGAACTCGCAGTTCTGCGTGAAGCGGCCCTTCTGGGGCCTGGCCTGCGGCTTGTGCCAGGCCAGCACGCCGCGCCACAGCCAGCCGGCCGCCTGGATCGCGTCCGTCGTGACGGGGAGCTGGCGCCAGTCGGTGAACAGCAGCGCCGTCCCGCCGGTCTTCGTCAGCCGGTGCGCCTCGGTCATGATCTGCGTCAGCCAGAAGCCGTACGAACGCTGATCCATGTTCTCGCCGGTGAAGTCAGCGAGGGTGTGCTTGGCGTCGCCGGAGGTGTACTTCTGCTTCGCCGAGCGGCTCGTGCGTTCCTTCGCGGTCCGTCCCCCGCTGTTGTACGGCGGGTCGGTGATGACGGAGTCGACGCAGTTGTCCGGCAGGCCGGCTAGAACGCTCAGGGCGTCGCCCTGGTGCAGGGAAAAAGGCAAAGAGAGACCCCGATTCGGGTGTGAAGATCCAGGAAGAAGACCCCGTCGCGCAAGGAAAGCCTCGTAGGCCGGAATTGGGCATGCAGAAGCCCAGGGCCACGGACAGAGGCAGGGCGAGGGGAGTCCCAAAACTGTAGGGGCGAATTCGCCGACGACCAAGAAGTGCCATGCCGAGGTGCCGGATTCCGGCACCTCACGCCGACTTTTTGGTCAACCGCCGATCTGCACCTACTGTTTTTGAACCGCCCGGCGCACACCGCCGATGGCGATTCCTTCCCCCTGCCTCGCGGAGATTCCCCCTGCCCCGGCACACCTAGCTCACCTCCTGGCCTCCCGAGCGAGCGGCAACTTGCCCGGACCGGCCAGCACCTCGATCGCCCACCACGGCCGCCGCGCCCCTTCCACCACGCCTCGCGCACGCGGCAGGCCACACTGCACCCCGAAAGGCCGTTCCGTGACGTCTCGTTGCCCGCCCCTGCCCGAAAACGACTCCGCGCGAGCGGACGAGGCCGGTTGAAGGCGCTCGCCGCCGGCATCGGCGTCGCCTTCCTCTCCCCGCTCCTCCTCGGCGGCACGGCCATGATGATGGCCAGCTCCAGCGAAGCCGCCACCCGCACCAGCGCCATCGACCAGTGCCTGCCCACCCTGGACACCGACAAGATCACCGACCAGGTCACCAAGATTCTCGACGGCGCGGACGCCTCCGACGTCCACATCGAGGGCCTGTCTCTGCCGGCCGAACAGATCCCGAACGCGCAGACCATCGTGGCCACCGGCATCAGCCTCGACGTTCCCAAGCGCGGGCAGATCATCGCGCTCGCCACGGCCATGCAGGAGTCGAGGCTGCGCAACCTCTCCGGCGGTGACCGCGACAGCCTCGGCTTGTTCCAGCAGCGCCCGTCGCAGGGCTGGGGCACTCCCGACCAGATCCGCGACCCGGTGTACGCCTCGGAGAAGTTCTACAAGGCGCTGCTCAGCGTGCGTGGTTGGCAGCAGATGACCGTGACCCAGGCGGCGCAGGCGGTGCAGAAGTCCGGCTACCCGGACGCGTACGCGCAGTGGGAGCCGCTGGCCACCGCGCTGCAGAAGGCCATCGCCGCCACCTTCCCCGGCAACTCCGACGGCTCCGACAAGAACCCCGACGACACCGCCCTCTCGGGCTGCACCGCGCAGGACGGATCCCAGTACGGACCGATCCCCGAAGGTGCCGTACCCAAGGGCTACTCGATCCCGAAGGACACCGACCCGCGCGCCCGCACAGCGATCGTCTGGGCGATGCACCAGCTCGGCACGATGTACCAGTGGGGCGGCTCGTGCACGGCCCCGCGCGGCCCTGACCCGATGGGCCGCTGCGACTGCAGCTCGCTGATGCAGCAGGCGTACGCCAAGGCCGGCATACACCTCACCCGCACCACGTACACGCAGGTCAACGAGGGCAAAGCCGTCTCCGTCAAGGCACTTAAGCCCGGCGACCTGATCTTCAGCCGCGGCACCGCGGCCCGTCCGGAACACGTCGGCATGTACATGGGCGAGGGGCTCGTGATCGAGGCCCCGCGCACTGGCAAGCCCGTCCGGATCACGCCGCTCAAGGACTGGGACGTCCTCGCCGCCCGCCGCGTCCTCTGACGCCGGCCCCTTCTCGCGCCGCTCGCGCGCCCCTCCCCCTCTTCTTCTTCACCTCCGCCCGGGCCCGCTTGGCCTGCGCACGCAAGGAGCCCTCCCATACCCATGTCTCCCCTCGCCGGCCACCTCATCCACCTCGCTTACGACCCAGGAATTACCCCCCAGGGCGGCGGCCTGCCCGGTCTCACCGTGCTGAAGAACGTCGTCAACTCGATCAACCTGTTCGGCATCATCGCCGTGGTCGGCGCGCTCGCCGTCAGCCTCGCGGTCTGGGCGTGGGGCCACCACACCGGCGGCCACCAGGCCGAGGCGAACGGCAAGAAGGGTGCCACCGTGGCCGCGGGCGCCGCCCTCGGGCTCGGCGCCGCCAACGGAATCGTGGCCTTCTTCTCCGCCCTGGGGTCGCAGGTCCACTAAATGACGAAACGACTCTTCTCCCTTTCGGCCTACGGGGTCGGCTGGTCGGCCCGCCGCCGCGCCGCCGTGATCGCGATCGGGCTTGCCTGCCTGCTCGCCGTCGCCGCTGCGACCGCCTACTTCACGGGCCGCGACGAACAGCACCGTCCGACCGCCAGCAGCCCGGCCCCGACGAGCAGCTCGCCGCCGGCCGACGAGGTGCGCGAGCCGACGCCGACAACGGGTTCGGTGCCCCGGCCGCCGCGGATCTCCGACCCCGTCGCGTTCGCCAAGGAGGCCGCCGTGATGCTCTGGTCCTACGACACCCGCACCACCAGCCGCGAGCAGCAGCTCGCCGGCATGGAGGCGTGGATGACGAAGGAGACCCAGTACAGCGACTGGGTCTCGATCTCCGCGCAGGTGCCGGACCCGACCCTGTGGTCGCGGATGGCCGACCAGCAGCAGTACGCCACGGCCACCGCGGCTGAGGCCCACTACCCGGCCGCGTTCAAGCAGGCCCTGGCCGAGGACCCCGCCGCGATCACCAAGGCGTACATCTACGCCGTCACCGTCACCGGCAAGCAGCGGATCGCCTGGGCCAAGGGCGGCGGAGGGGCGGAGGACCGCTCCGTGACCCTCGCCGTCCAGTGCCGGCCCTCGGTCGACTGCTCGCTCGTCGCGATCGCCCCGCGCGTCGCGCCCTGACCACAAGGAGGTAGCTCCCCCATGGGATTCTGCGACCTTCCCCTCGCGGACACGGTCTGCGCGGTCGGCGAGGCAGTGGACTTCGCGTCCAACCCCGGCAAGGCGATCGGCGACTGGATGGCGAAGTCCGCCGGCGAACTCGCCGCCGCCTCGGCCGACCTCGCCGCCAAGGCCGTCGACGCCACCACCCAAGTCGACCTGAACGCCGGGTGGTTCCGAGACAACTACGAGACGATCCTGCCCATCGGACTGGTCGTCCTCGTGGCCACGTTCTGTGCCCAGCTTGTCCGGGCCGCCATCCGGCGCGACGGGCAGGCCCTAACGCAGGCGTTCACCGGCACCGCGTCGGGTGTCATCTTCGCCTTCGCGGCCATCGCACTGACCACCGTCGCAATCGAAGTGGTCGACGCCTTGTCGGCCGGGCTCCTGAAAGCCTCCAACCTGTCGATCGAGACGGCCGTACGCCGCATCGTCAAGGTCGCCCAGATCGGAGCCCTGTCAGGTCTCGGCTGGCTGGTGATGGTGTTCGCCGCCCTCGGTGCCGCGATCGGCGCCGTCCTCTACTGGTGCGTGATGATGGTCCGCAAGGTCGGCATCCTCGTCATGGTCACCCTGGCCGTATTCGCCGGAGCGGGAGGCGGCTGGGAAGCCGCACGCCGCTGGCGCAAGGGCTGGATCGAGGCCACCGCTACCCTCGTCGTCTCCAAGCTCCTGATGACCATCGTGTTCGTGCTCGGCATCGCCGCGATGGGCAAGACCGACTCGAAGGACGGGCTCGCCGCCCTCGCCGACGTCATGGCCGGCATCGTCATCATGATCCTGATCCTGCTGTGCCCGTACGCCACCTTCAAGTTCGTCCACTGGGCCGCTGAAGGATCCGACGGAGAATCCCTCCACCGCGCCGGTGGCGCCGGTGCGCAGCTGGCGAAGCAGCAGGCGGAGAAGGCGACCCGCAAGGCCGCCGCGATGGCGGCCACCGCAGCAACCGGTGGTGCCGCAGCCGGAGCCGGTGCGGGAGCCGGGGCCGCTCCGCAGGGACCGGACTCGATCCCCGGCGGTGGCGGGTTCCCCGGCGACATCGCCTCCTCCTCGTCCGGCGGAGACCAGGAGAGTTCGCAGAGCCAAGGCTCTGGCGTCTCGCCAGGCGGTGACGCCGTCAAGTCCGGCCTGGAGAAGGCAGTCCAGCCTCCGCCGACCAGCGTCTCCGACGACACCAGCGGCCACGTGGGCGGCAGCCCGGCAGCAGGTGGCGGCTCCGGAGCCGGTGCCGCAGCCGGTCAGGGCGGCGGATGGCAGTCCAGCCCGCCGACCACAACGCCGCCGCCACAGGGCGCTCCGCCGTCCTCCGGCACCCAGCCCGTCGGCACGCAGAACTCCGGATCTCACGGGCCGGCCTCCCCGCCGCCCCCTGCGACCGGCCTCTGACCCCCTGCCCGAAATCCGGGGGCGGGAGGTGACTCACCTCCCGCCCCCGCTCCCCCGCGCCTCCAGGACCAGCCCCTTGTCTGATCTTTCCGTCGCCCCGGTCACGGTGAAGTTCCCCCACCGCTCCCGCCGCGGCATCCTCCTGGGACTCTCCCTTCCCCAACTCGTCCTCGTGTCCTGCGCCTTGGCTCTTCTGCTGGTGACCGTGGTCACCACGGGGCTGCTCGGCGCCATCGCCCTTGCCCCGCTGTGGGCGGCGGTCGCCGCCCTCGTCGCGATCCGACGGCACGGCCGCTCCCTGATCGACTGGTCGCCGATCGTCGCCCGCTACGCCAGGCGCCGCCGCACCGGGCAGACGCTCTGGCTCGCCCGGCCCGTCACCCGCCCCCGGCAGGACGGCGTCCTGCACCTGCCCGGCAGCGCCGCCTCCCTCAAGGTCGTCACCCCCGGCGACTCCGCCAACGGCGCCGCCGCCGTCCACGACCCGCACCAGCAGACCCTGACCGCCATCGCCCGCGTCTCCTCCCGGGCCTTCGTCCTGCTCGACCCCGCCACGCAGAACCACAACGTGGCCGGCTGGGGGCGTGCGCTCGCCGGCATCGCCCGCACCGGGCACGTCGCCACCGTGCAGGTCCTGGAGCGCACCGTCCCCGACTCCGGCGACACCCTCGCCCGGCACTGGGCCCAGCACGGCCGGCCCGACACCCCGGTCGCCGGGCAGATCTACTCCGAACTCGTCGCCGCCGCCGGCCCCGCCGCCGCCCCGCACGAGACCTACGTCGCGATCTCCCTCGACCTCAAGGCCGCGAAGCGCCTGATATCGCAGGCGGGTGGCGGTCTGCCCGGCGCGTTCACCGTCATGGAGCAGACCACGGCCAGCGTCGCCCAGGCCGCGCGGAACGCAGGTCTGATGATCACAGGCTGGCTGAGCGCCCAGGAGATCGCCGCCGTCATCCGCACCGCCTACGACCCCAAGGCCCTCTCGGCCCTGCAGCAGTGGTCCGAGACCGGGCACGCGGAGGCCGACCCAGCAGCCGCAGGGCCCGTCGTCCAGGTCGAGGAGTACGACCGCCTCGCCACCGACACCGCCCGGCACGCGACGTACTGGGTGGAGAACTGGCCGCGTACCGACATGGGCGCCGGGTTCCTGCACGGGTTGATGTTCACCGCCGGCGTCCGCCGCACCCTCTCCCTCATCTACGTGCCCCAGGGACTCGAGTCCGCGCTGCGCGACGTCCAGCGGAAGAAGGCAGCGATCATCGCCGATGCGAGCGAGCGTGCCCGTCGCGGCCAGGTCGATAGCGAGGAGGACTCCGTCGAGTACGCCGACGTCAAGCAGCGCGAGCGGCAGCTCATCGCCGGGCACGCCGACGTCGCGCTGACCGGCCTGGTCACCGTCACCGCCGACACCGACGCCCTCCTCGACGCCGCCTGCGCGCAGATCGAGACCGCCGCCGTCACCGCCGGCGTCGACCTGCGACGCCTCAACTACCAGCAGCCCGACGCCTTCGCCGTCTCCGCGCTCCCGCTGGCCCGCACCACTCTCTGACCCCGCCGCCCTTCCACACCGATACGGCGGCAGGAAGGACCCCCACCCCTTTGACCTCCCCTCCGCGTCCCGACGACGCGCACCCCTACCTCCGCGCCGCCACCGCAGGCGTCCGCCACCACGCCCGTGCCCTCGCACGGCCGGCACCGCCGGATCCGGTGGACCGCGTCCACCTCGACGTGCTCCACGCACACCTGACCTCGCTGCACCGGCTCCTCGACCAGCTCGCCGAGACCGTACGTCCTCCGTATCCCGGCGCAGGCCAGCATCTCGCCGCCGCGCACACCCGGCTGTGGCAGGCCACGGCCGAGGTCCACGCCGCCTTTCACCTCCTGCCGGCCGCCTCCGCGGACTCGACCGAGTGCCACCCCGAGCTGCTCCCAGAGGGACCGCCCGTCCTCACGATCTGCCAGCGCCACCTCGCCGCGAGCCACATCATCCGCCGCAAGACCACCCCCGCAGACCTCAACCGCCCGCACACCACCGCGTGCGCGCGATGAGCACCACCCGCCGAATCGAGGGCCCCCAATGAGCCACCGGCCCGCCCGCAGAGCCCGCCGCGCCTCCGCGAGTCCACTGTTCACCCCGCACGGCACCGACCGCGCCAGCCGCAAAGCCGCCCGCCGCCAGCTCGCCGAGGCCACCGCCAAGGCCCGCGCCGAAGCGGCCGCCCACCCGGCGGGCACCGCGCCGGCCGAGCACGAGATGCCCGCGCCCCTGTACCCGCCGAGCGGACGCCACGGGCCTGCCTCCGCCCGCGGGAACCGGCTCAAGCTCCCCGCCCACCGCATGACCACCGCAATCGCCGCCGGCGCGTACCCGTTCCTCGCCGAAGGCGGACTGGGAGCAGAAGGCATCTACGTCGGCCGCGACGTGCACGCCGAAGCGTCGTTCGTGTTCGACCCGTTCGCGCTGTACGGCAAGGTCGAAGGCTTCACCAACCCCAACATCCTGTTGGCGGGAGTCATCGGCCAGGGCAAGAGCGCCCTCGCGAAGTCCTTCGCGCTCCGCTCGGTCGCCTTCGGCTACCGCATCTACGTCCCCTGTGATCCCAAGGGCGAGTGGACGCCGGTCGCGCACGCGCTGGGCGGCACGTCGGTCGCCCTCGGCCCCGGACTGCCCGGCCGCCTCAACCCCCTGGATGCAGCGCCGCGACCGGAGAGCGTCTCCGAGGCCGACTGGGCCGGGGAGATCCGCAAGCGCCGCCTGCTGCTGCTCGGCTCGCTGGCCCGGACCGTCCTGGGCCGGGACCTGCTGCCGATGGAACACACCGCCCTCGACGTCGCCCTCGACTCAGTCGTCACCCGCACCACCGCCACCGGCCGCACGCCGCTCCTCGGCGACGTCGCCGCCGCCCTCAACAACCCCGACCAGCTCGACTCCGCCGCCGGGATGATGTCCGGACGGCTCGGGGACGCGGCCCGCGACCTCGCCCACGCCATGCGCCGCCTCGTCCACGGCGACCTGGCCGGCATGTTCGACGCGCCCTCCACCGTGGCGTTCGACCCCGGCTCCCCGATGCTCACCATCGACCTGTCCCGGCTCGGCGGCTCCGGCGACGACACCGCCCTCGTCCTCGCCATGACCTGCGCGTCCGCCTGGATGGAGTCCGCACTCACCGACCCGGGCGGCGGCAGGCGATGGATCGTCTACGACGAAGCCTGGCGCCTGATGCGCCACGTCGGCCTGCTCCAGCGCATGCAGGCCCAGTGGAAGCTGAGCCGCGGACTCGGCATCGCCAACCTCATGGTGATCCACCGCCTGTCCGACCTGCTCACCGCCGGCGACGCCGGATCACAGGGCCGCGCCCTCGCCGAGGGCCTCCTCGCCGACTGCTCCACCCGCATCATCTACCGGCAGGAAACCGACCAGCTCCACGCCGCCGCCTCCCTGCTCGGCCTGACCTCCGTCGAGATGGACGCCATCGCCCACCTCAACCGCGGACGCGGCCTGTGGAAGGTCGCCGGACGATCATTCATCGTTCAACACCTTCTCCATTCACACGAGTTGTCGCTGTTCGACACCGACGCCCGCATGCACTGAAAACCCTGTGGGTTCCGTCCGACTGAAAGACCACCACGCCTGATGCCTGACATCGCAAACCCCGACTACTTCCTCCAGCTGGCCCGCACGCTCGACCGAATGACCGCGGACGTTCCGACTGCCGAGCAGCTTCAGCGCGGTGACGACATCAGCCCGGCCATCCGGACGATGGTCAGCGACGCCGGCTGCGTACTGATAGAGATCAGCGAGGAACTGGCGACCAGCTACCGGCACGAGATCCTCCACCGCTTGACCCACGGTCCCGCCGAACGCTTCGGTACCGCCGCACTCGCCCAATGTGCGGTACCCCTTGGAACCGCGCTCAGCCACCTCGGCCACGTCGTCGAGCGGCTCGGATTTATTCACGGACATGTTCTGCAGCCAGGAACCGGGGCAAGGATCCCCGTTCCGCTCGACTTCCGTCAGCCCCTCCAGGAGGACCTCGACCGTATCGCCTCTCTGTTGCGCACTGCCGCACAGCAGTTGCGCACCAACGCAGTCGAGCTCTCCCGGATCCGCGCCGCCCGGTCGAAGACCAGCGCTGCGCCTCTGACACCCATAGGTGCCCGACAAGGCCGCGTCGTGCGCTGAAGCATCGAGTTCTCCAATCTCGCGCGTACGTCAGGAATGCCGCCAAGGTTTCAGGATTCTCGACGAAGCACCCGATTCCCTTCCGCTGTGCGACCCCTGTCGACCTGCATGTTCCAGCTCTGCCAGCACACCGTCGCCCGTGGCGAACACACGGCAGTACAGGCTTGCGCGAACCGATGGCAGCCACTCGCCACGAGCCAACCAAAACGGAGCCTCCGTGTCGCACCCCGATCCCGAACAGCACGACGGCGGCGCTTCCCCCGCCACCCTCCACCGCCACGCCCGCCGGGACGCCGAGCCCTTCCTGGCCGCGCACCCGCTCTCGGACGAGCCGTTGCCGCTCCCCGACCTGACTCCCTACCTCACCGCACTCGCCGAGGCGCACACGCCCGCCGAGGTCAGCGCCGTCACCCGTCGGCTCGTCGACGCCACCACTCCCCTGCTCGACCACATCGCCGGCCACTTCGTCGCCGTAGCCCTCTGGGCCAGCCACGAGCACCGTCACACGCCACAGGCAGTGCGCCTCCTGCGCGACGCTGCCCACGGTGTCCGGTCGGCCCCGACGCAGGTCACCCACGCCGACCAGGAAAACCTTCGGGCCCACTACGCCCCGCCCGCGGTAGGCCCAGGCGAAGAACAGGCCGTCCGGCCAGCCGCAGCACGCCCCTCACCCTTGGGTCCTTCGGCGGCCTCCAGCCCTCCGCGCTCCCGCCGCTGAAACGGACCCGCTCCTCATCGCCCTGGGAGCACATGCTCACACCCCGCACGGATCTCTCCGCCTTCGCCAACGCCATGGCCGACCGGCTGCCCGGCCAGTGGATCAGCGAGTACGTCCAACACGATTCCTACGACGAGCAGTTCGTTACCGCCGAGAGTCTCTGGGACGTCGGCCACGTCGACTACATCGTCAGTCAGTACGTCCTCGGCCGCCACGCAGTCCTTCACCATCAAGACGGACGACAGCTCTACGTCACCGACCGGCCCTTGTACCGGCACCAGTTCGTCGTGGCGCCGCTCGAGCCCGCTGGGCCCGGCATCAAGCCGCACCACCTCGTCGGCGTCAAGGAACCCAACGGCATCGCCGTCCCCGACCAGTCGGCACGTGCAGCCGCCCAGGTCACCCTTCGCCTGCTGCCCCGCTACCAGCACGCCCTGGACACCGTGCTGCACAACGCGGCCGTCCAGCCCGAACCACCGCACCGCCCCGGACCACCGCAGGTGGCCGACGTCGTAACCCTGACCTGGTACGAGGACGGCGCACTCGGCACTCCGTACAAGAGCGTCCCCGAGGACGCCCGTAGGACGCTGTACGCCCTCGGGTTCCAGTACCACCCGCACCAGGCCGCGTTCCTGCTGCCCGCCGCACACGGCGACGACGGCCGCGCTCTCCGCCTGCGGGCCCTGGTACGCCACCTCGCCCAGAAGGGCATCGGCGTGAACCTCCGCCACACCACCACACCAACCACCACGCCGCCGCGCCTGCCCGTTCCCGCGCCGACCAGCACCGCTGACGCCGCGCGCCACCGGTAGACCGACGCCGAACCGGAGCCCAGACCACCCCCGCCGGCCCTTCCCCCTTTCCACAGCACGAGGAGCACCCATCCGCACTGCCCGCCGCACCCTGCCCCTGATCACCGCAGCCCTCTGCGTCGCCCTGGCCGCGACCGCCTGCACCAACGACGACAGCAACGACTCGGCCAAGAAGGCACCCAGCGCCACCGCTGCGCCGACGCCAGCCCCCGGACTCACCCCGGCGCAGGCACGCGAGGCCATCGCCCACTACTCGACGACCAACAACCTCGCGCGCATCAAGCAGGACCGCGCGCTCCTCGACACCGTCGAGGGCGGCCCCCGGTACGCGATGTCGCTGGCCGACCTCAAGCAGGACGAGGCCCTGCCGCAGGCGGACCGCGAGCCGTACCGGCCGTGGTCGTACGACCTGTCGGCGACTGACATGTACATCCCCCGCCTGCAGAAGGGACAGCAGCGGTGGTTCGCCGCCGTCACCCGGGGCGGCAGCCAGCAGCAGTACGCCCGCGTCCTGATCCTGGCCGAGAACACGAAGTCGAAGCAGTGGGAGATGGTGGCCACCGTCGACATCAACGATCCCAAGCAGCTCCCGCAGATCGTGCTCGACAAGGACGGGTACGCCACCGCGGTCGACGCCTCCTCGAAGTCTCTGGCCGCACCGGTCGGCGTGCTCCGCTCAGCCGTGACCGACAACTTCGCCACCGGAGGCGAGCTGGCCGGGAAGAAGGTCTTCACCCCGACCGCAGCCTCCCAGCGGCAGATCAAGGTCCACGACGAGACCACCCGGAAGTTCGGCCCGCGCGGCACCACACGCTTCACTGCCGCCGACCCGCAGTTCACCGACGCCTACGCGCTGAAGACCACCACGGGCATGCTCGTCGTCTTCTCCCACACGCACACCCAGCACGACGCCGTCGCCGCCCCGGGCCTGCGGATCATTCCGGAGAAGGAGGACCGCGCCTGGCTCGGCACCACCCCGAGCCCCGCCTTCACGTACACGTTCACCTGCTCGGACATCGCCGCAGTCCCGACCGTGCCCGAGGCGTCCAGCCTCCTCGGCTACGGCTGCCGCCGCACGGATGCCGAGGCCGCCGGCCAGAGCACCTCCGTCTAGAAGGACCCGTGCACCAGCACCCCGACTTCGAGTGGTACGACAACGTGGGCCGCGACGCCGACCAGATCGCCGCCGCCTGCTACGGCATCGCCACCCGCGGTGATCTGCTCCGGTGGGCGAGGCGGGACGCCCAGCCGTTCCTGGCCGACCACCCGCTGCCGGCCGAGCCCCTGCCGAGCCCTGACCTCGCTCCGTATCTGACCGCGCTCGCCGCCGCAGAGACCCATGCCGAGGTCAGCGCCGTCACCCAGCGTCTTCTTGACGCCGCCGAACCCGTCCTGCGTGCCGTGAGCGACTACCTCTTCGCCGCGGCCCAGTGGCGCGGCCAGCACCGCGGCGCGGCGAAGGGCTCGCCGCCCAAGCTACTGATGGAAGCGGCCAGCCGCAGCCTGTCCGTGGCGGCCATTGCCGACGAGGCCGATCTGACCACCCTGCGCGCCGTGTACGACTCCGCGCCTCCCTCGAACTTCCCGTCGCCGGGTCAGTCCCGGGCATCGTCCGGGCTCCCCCCGGCACCGCCGCCCGCCCCACCCGCCAGCCCAACGCCCGGCAGGTAATTCCCGAAACTCGCCCGCCCGCGACTCGTCCGACCCCGCTCTCTGGAGTTCTCCCTGCCCACACCACTGATTACGGTCGTCATCGCCACCCGCCTGCGCGAGGACCGTCTCGACTACCTGACCGCCATGCACGCCAGCCTCACCCGGCAGTCCGTGCCCTGGGAGGCAGTGATCGCCCTCGACGGCGCCGACCCGAACCGTATGCCCGCCCCTCTCGCGGCCGACCCGCGCATCCGCACCCTCGCGCTTCCCCGCCCGGTCGGCGCCGCCTGCGCCCGGAATCTCGGCCTCACCCACGTCCGCACCCCCTACGTGAACTGGGCCGATGATGACGACGAGTTCACCGACGATGCGATGGCAGTACGGCTGAGCGTCCTCGAGTCGACCGAGGTGGGCTGGTGCGCCGGCTGGAGTGAGGACCTGCACCCTGACGGCTCGACCCATCTGTGGCGCTGCCCGACGCCCCCCGGCCGTCACGAGGGCGGCGACGTCATGAACTACTGGGCACGGCCGCAGGACACGATCCCGATCGGACCGACCACGATCCTCGCCCGCACCGACCTCGTACGCGCAGCCCCGATGGGCGGCCTCGTCCAGGGCGAGGACTACATGGCCGCGGTCGGCATTACGACTCTGGCCCCGGGGATCCTGCTGAGCCTGCCGGTGTACCGGTACCGCAAGCACCCGGGGCAGATGACGCAGCAGACGTCGTACGACCAGTTGGAAGCAGCGGCCCGCGAGCACGCGCACAGCTACGGCCTCAGCCTGCGCTCTGCACTCCACGCGCGAGGTCCAGGATCCGCGGGTTCGTGAGCAATTCCGCGCGGCCACAAGCATCGGCAACAGTCACTAACGCGAGTCTGTGGAATCTTGAGGTCGATCGGAACGGGCTGCGGCTTTGCTTCGTTCGGGACCAGGCCATTGTGGTACGGAACGCGGGCACAGCCCTTCGAAGACGTACGGTTCCACGGCGCCTCAGGTCCAACCCAGTGCAGACACACTGAGTGCCAGCTCCGGCTGCAGCCTCGTCAGATGGCTTATTGTGACCCAGTGGCGACTACTGGTGAGAGCGATGGCCCACTCGGTGCACTGTCGGGCTTCCGGGCCGCCGAACTGCCCAAGAAAGTGCCGAGACAGGTCTTCGTTGCCTACTCCTACCGCCTCTACCCACAGGCAGATTACCGCAAGGTATATCGATCCCTCGCGAAGGCATTCGACATCAGGTTCATCTTCGCCGACGAGAAGATCACAACCCTCCACATCCTCGAGAAGATCCAGCGTTACATTGTCGAAAGCCAGTTCGGCATCTACGACATCAGCGGCTGGAATCCGAATGTCACGCTTGAACTCGGGCTTGCTCTCGGGCTTAGTGAACGCGCATACATTGCCATCGACCCTGCCCGCACATCGATCGACGACGTCCCTTCAGATCTGCGCGGCATTGATCGGATCCAATATGCCTCCTATACGGAACTAGAGGACAAGCTCAGCATCTTGCTCGCTCAAGAACTGCCGGTGTCGAAGACACACGACGCCGAGAATCAACTGATTGAGCTGAGACACCAGGTCTTGTCGCAGGTGGCGCACCATGATGCCGGGCTGAGGATCGGGGACATCGCGACTGCGCTGGGCGTGAGCACTGACCTAGCTCGCCTTGTCGTTCGACCGCTCGTTGGCAATGGTCTGCGCACAGAGGGTCAGCGCCGGGGGATGCGCTACTTCCTAGATCCCACAGCACTTGATGCAGGGGAGCATTCGTGAACGACCCTTCGGCCAGCTACCGCACGCACACGAGTTTCGGGGCCCCAAGACGGTCGACCGGGATTGCATGAGGGAGACCATGACTGACGCAGATCAACTGAGAACAGGAACTCTAGATCGTGCAGCGTGGGTTCCCTTCGCCGAGGGTCGCAGCTTGGAGGAAGCCTCTGCCCTGGCCGTCGACTGGGTAGAGGTGCAGTGTGCCAGACAATGCGTGTCCGGTGTGCTTCTAACCAGCAGTTTCGGTATCGAGACGTTCGTACCAGCACTAACCGACTTCACCCGACGCCATCGACAGACGACCCCACGGGCAGGGAACAGGAGCGAGTTCCGGGGCGTGCCAGTCCTGGCCTATTTCCCTAACCTCAAAATGATGGTTCAGGCAATTTCATCGGCTCGTGGTTCCTCTCTGGCCGTCGTCGAGGCTCCTGACTTCGCTCTCAGCGGCTGGGCTCGCGAAACGCGAGCAACAGATCTAACCGACCCGAATGCCGTTGTGGCGCCATTGAATCGGCGCCTAGTTGAGGGCATTGCACACCTGCACTCGTATGGCAACAACGCCTACACCACTGGCTTCGGTCGAGACCAGGCTCAACGTGTGCTCCGTGAGCTTCGGAGCGAAGGACACCTCGATCAGGACGCCATCCTCGGTGCTGTGCTTGCCCGCGGAATGTCAGAGCACGCAATCGAGCGCCTGAAGCAACTCATCACTGAGGTCAAAGGCAAGCCGAGATAGCTCGCGTAATCGGAACGGCTGAGCCTCGCCCAGGGGGGCCCTGTCGGTGCTCACCGAGCCCGGAGTCTGGAGTCCGCCAAACCGCCGCGTGGTTGGCAGTCGCGGACTGCTACACGAGAACCTCGCCCGTGGATGACGCGCCGATCGTCCTCGCCTACTCATGCCTCCCGCGCGCGCCACGGTGGCCGGCCTGATCCGCTGCTCCGAGCGGGACGGGAGCGACCTCTCCACCAGCCGCCGGCCCTTCATCGGCGACGCCACGCGCGACATCATCCGGCCTTTGCCCAGCCACTACAGCGACGCCACCCCGCTCGCTATCGCCGCCGTCGAGCAGCTCCTGGACAACGCCTGGCTCGAGTTCCACACGGTCCTGGACCACGCTCCCGCGCTCCTCGACCGGTGCCGGCCCTCCGCCACCCCATGGCCCGAGGACGCTGATGCTCTCGCGCGGCTGGCCAACACTCTCCGCGACGCCGAGAGCGTGCGCGAGGAGCTGGCCTGTGGCACTCCGCGCACCCGTCCAGACCGCATCGCGCGGACGTGGCCCGTCGTCGACACGTGGCTCGCCCACGGCGAAGCCCTCCTGCGTCAGGTTCGAGCGGCGCTCCCGCCCCAGCGCCCCGCCCGGGCCGTCTCAGTGCCAGCCCGCGCTCTCCCGCCGGGCTGGCCGCACCTCGCCGCTGACCTGCGGCACCGCCACCGTAAGGAGACCTCCTCTTTGGATCCTGGTACCCATTTCGCCTTCGGCACCCACGAGCAGCACGGCTTCGTCGCCGCCTTCAACTCCTCTCTTCCAGCGCACCTCGCCCACTGGTTCCTCGTGCGGGAGCAGTTCGAGCCCGTCCCCGACCAGCCAGGGCTGTACCGACTGACCGAGCCCGAGCGCGACGGCCCGCGCCGCACCCGGCAGGCCGTCCACGACCTGCGCCGCCACGGGTACACCGTGCACGCCGACGTCGCCCTGGACCCGGCGGCCTCGGCCAGCCCGCCGCGCCCGGCCCGACCCAACGGGCTGATGGAACGCCGTAGCCGAATCGCCCAGGCCGCCGCCTGCCGGTCACTGCAACGCAGCCCGGCACCGACCACCTCCCCACCAGCAGCGCGGTCGATCCCGCCGAAGCCCACCTACGCACCCACCGTCCACCTGACCGCTTCCGCCACAGGGCGGTCTCGATGACCCCCGACACCGGGCAGATCAGCATTACTCGCGGAAGGGGCGGCGAGGTCGAAGTCGACGGCTCCATCGACTCGTTTGCCGGGGACGTCCTGCGACGCGCCGGGTTCCTGTTCGAACCGTCCCTGAGCGGCCACTGGATCCGGCTCCCGTTCGACACGGGAGTCGGCTGGGAGAACGAACGCGCGACCTGGGCGGCCGAGATGCTCACCGCCGCCCGCTACCCCGTGCACCTTGCGCCCGAACTGCATCGCGACACCGCTGGAGCGATCGTCCCCGCCGGGCCGGCACGCCCGCCGGCCATGACCGCGCAGGCACCTCCCGGTCGCCGGACGGGCCGCTGACCCGCCCATCAGGAGGAACAGATCCCCGACACCCGTACGACCGCCGTCGCAGTCCTCGTCGCCCAGGCGCGTGGCTTCCGGTTGCGGATGGCGGTCATCGACCGCGAGACCCAGACCACGCTCGACACCGTCCGCGACCGCTACGGGCGGACCGTCCACCACGAGGCCGCAGCAGCAGCCCGCGCTCGCCGGAACCAAGCAGCCGTCGAGACCTACGCGACGTATCTCGCCCCGCACGGCGACGAGCTGCTGGACGCGGCCCGCCGCGCTCTCGACGAGCTGCCGCCCGCCCGGCACACCACCGCCTGGCGCGACCTGCTCGACTCCCTCGCCACCTCCCACGCCGAGGTCGTCCGCGTCCTCAGCCGTCCCGCCGCCCCCGGCTCTGCCGCCGAGCGCGAGCAGCACAGCACGGTGTGGCCGCATCTCGCCGTCTGGGCGGATTACGGCTCCATCGCCGCAAACCTCGCCGACCAGCACCACCAGCCGAAGCCCGAGCTGACCGGCGAGGAACGGCGGATGTGGACGGAAAGGGCGCAGGTCGCCCAGCGACGAGGCGAGCTGGAGTTGATCGAGTCGTGGTACGCGGCCGACGGCCGGCGCATCACGCTCGCCTATCTGGTCGAGGACGACACCTCGACGACCGTGGTCGCCCTGGCCGGTGACCCGGACGGGCCGGGCTGGGAAGTGATCG
Organism: Streptomyces sp. NPDC059875; assembly: GCF_042731085.1. Classification (NCBI taxonomy): domain Bacteria; kingdom Bacillati; phylum Actinomycetota; class Actinomycetes; order Kitasatosporales; family Streptomycetaceae; genus Streptomyces; species Streptomyces sp. NPDC059875. Next base: position 391,396 of record NZ_JBHWJZ010000003.1, on the reverse strand, counting down.
GGCACTACGACCACGAGTACGCCGCCGGGCAAGCGCTGCCGCGAGCCGTCCCGCCCGGCGTGCTGCGGCCGGACGTCTCACGGTTCAACCGCCCGGAGCCCGCGCCCGAGCGGCCCCTGCAGGAGCTGCTCCGGGACGTCGTCGAGGGCCGCGCCGCCGGGGACGTCTCCGAGGCCCTGCTCAGCGCGACGCAACAGGGCTATGACGCCGGGCCGATGGTCCGCCTGCAGGAACTCCTGCACACGGCCGGTGTGTTCGCGAGCGCCCTGGAGACCGTGCAGGGCCGGCAGATCGCCGCCCGGCTCGACACCCTCGGCCGCCAGCTCGACTTCCTCACCCGCGAAGTCCGTTCCGCGGCCGAGGACCTCGAAGCCACCGTCGCCGTCCTGCCACCGCACCGCGCCCCGAAGCCGCCGCAGATCCGGCCGCGCCCCGCTCTGGACACCACACCCCCAGCTCCGCCGCCCCGCACCACGGCCCCCGTACGCCGCCCGTAGCGGCCCCGCCCGTTCCCTGACAGAAAGCACCCGTTGTCCCTGACCGCTTCGACGGACCCGGCACCGCGCATCACCTACGGCGCGGTGCTGGGCAGCCCGCACGTCGCCCGCCTCCTCGGCGGCACCCTCACCGGCCGCCTCCCCAACGCCATGGCACCTGTCGCCATCGTCCTGTGGACCCTCGCGGCCGGCGGCAGCATCGCCTTCGGCGGCCTGCTCTCCGCCCTGTACGGGCTCGCGTCCGCCCTGTCCCAGCCGGTCAAGGGACGCCTCATGGACCACTACGGCCAACCCTCCGTACATGTTCCAGCCGCCCTGCTCAACTCCGCACTCCTGCTCACCCTGCCGGTCGCAGGACCGTACGGAGGACCGACGCTCGCCACGACGATCGTCGTCGGCGCCGGGCTGACCTCGGTGCCGTTGGAGGCCGGGCTGCGGGCCTTGTGGCCGAGAGTGCTCCCCGACCCTCGGCTCCGTCACGCCGCCCTCGCTCTCGACACCGGCACCCAGGGCCTGCTGTACATCGTCGGCCCTCTGCTCGTCGCCGCCCTCGCCTCCGCGCACAGCCCCACCCTCGCGCTCGCCGTCACCGCCGCCCTCGGCCTCGCCGGCACTCTCGTCGTCGCGACCGCGCCGCCTTCCCGCCGCTGGCGACCCGCCCCGGCAACCACGGGCGACGGACCAACGCGGCAGCTAGCCAATCCCGAACTGGTCGCACTGTTCCTCTCCCTCACCGGCATCGGCTTCGCGATCGGCGCCCTGAACGTCTGGGCGGTCGCCATGGCCGAGCAGCACGGCCGGGACATGCTCTCCGGGCTGCTGCCCGCCGCGTTCTCGACCGGCAGCTTCCTCGGCGGCCTCGTCTACGGGCGCCGCACCTGGCCCGGTTCCACCGCGCGCCAACTCCTCATCGGCACAGTCGCGTTCCTGGCCGGATGGCTGCCGCTGCTCGCCCTGCCGGGCCCGTACGCGGCGACTACGGCGATCTTCCTGCCCGGCGCGTTCCTCACCGTCGTCGTCGCCTGCGCCTACCAGGCCACCGACGCTCTCACGCCCACGGGCCGCACCAGCGAGGCGTACGCGTGGCTGATCCTTTCGATCGGCGTCGGACAGGCCACCGGCACCGCGATTGCCGGACGCCTCGCCGACCACGCCCTCGCCAGCGCCGCGCTCCCCCCCGCCGGAGCCGCCTTCACCCTCGCCGTCCTGCTCCTGGCCCGCCGCGGCCGGCACCGCCGCTAACACGCCTGAGCAGGCACTCCAACTCCCGTCTTTTCACGTCTTCAAGGAGATTCATTTATGGCTGTTGTTGGTAAGTCCGGCTATCAGAAGTTGTGGAATGGTCCTCCATCCCATGAAGATCCACGGACTTCACTTGGCTCCCAGTCCGCGTAGAAGTCGGTTGGTGGCTCATCCAGCTTGACCTCCTCCGCAAGCCCCCCCAGCTCTTCAAGTTCCTCGTGCTCGACACGCAGATCGCAGGCTGGGCAGGTGAAGACGAACGGGGTGAACATGACCGCCCACTCATCCTCGTCCACGTGCGTGTCACCACTAAGCCAGCCCTGCGAGTCGCATGCCGGGCAGGTGGCGGGCTCGTCGTGTTCGATGTAGCCGGGAGGAGAGACTCGTGCAATCGTGCCGAGGACGAGCTCGCGTTCCTTCTGGGGCAAGTGGCCGTAACGTTCAGAGAAGACATCCTTGGCCCGAGCAAGTTTGCTCTCCAGCCGGACACGGACAGCTTCCACGTTCTCTTCGAGAAGCCGGTCGTGCAGGGACTCGTAACGGCCCCAGTAGGAAGTGTCGATCTTGAGCTCGACGAGCAAGGGGTCGATCAGCCGGAGACACGTGGTGAAGACGGCATTGACCTCTGACCGGTCGTACATGCCACTGTGTGCGACGCCGTTACGAGCATTGGCTAGCGGTCCAAGCGCCCGCTGATCGACCGGCATCCTTTTTCGCAAGATCTTCTGCGCTCGGACATGGGCTTCGGCCAAGCCGATGGTCTTGACCTGCTCCGCGGGAACCGAAGCGTGTGCCCCGTGACCCGTCGCGTGCAGCAAGGAGTTGAAGTCCTTGCCCTCCACTACGAGAGCCGGGTGGAGGCTGGCCAGGTATGACTTGAGGAGATGCTCGGCAGCGATCCCGGCGTGGTGGACCGCCAGGTCATGAGACGACGGGCCTTCGGCGAGCGCGGTGAAGGCCGCGATCATCCATTTGCGCGAAGAGAGCTTGAGCTGTTCAGAGTCCATGGCCAGGACACTAGGCGGCTGGAGCGGACACATTGTCGGAATTTCGGTGGCACTCAATAGTGCCACCGGCGATATGTCCGCTTCTGCCCCAGCGCCGAGCAGGTCGAGGTCGCAACGGCAGCCGTTCTCGCCGTCCGGACCGTGTTCGGGCAGGAGAACCGGGCCGCAGGATACCGGTAAGCCCGGCTATCGCAGGCTGCGGAATGCCATGGGCCAACAGTCATGATCACCATGGGACGGTGGCTCAGCCTCGGTGTCGATGGTGAGACCCGAGACTCATTCCGCCCTCTCGGGACCGAGGATGGTGGGCGCGAGCGCTGGACCTCTCTCCGCCTACGGGAGTGGCTCGTCTGTCGCGCCGGCCATGACGAGACCGGCACTGACGGCTTGCTGGTCGTTGATTCCGATGCGCTGGAGAAGGGCCCACTGGTCGAGCTGGGCGCACGCCCAGCTGGGGTCGTATGCCGCAGTGGGCAGTTGCGGAATGCGCTTGCGCCCCGTCTCGTCCAGTCGATACGGCTTCTCGAAGGCGCCCTTCCACGCCTGGAGACCAGGCGAGTATCGCTCTTCCGCCTCGTCCGCGCTGATCCCCAGGTAGGTCGCGATCTGGCCCCAGGAGGCGCCGCGTTCGACTTCATAGACGACAGCCGAAAGCAGGGCTTGTTCGGCCAGTTCAACCAGCTGTCGGGCCTGACTGGCGCGACCGGCGAGTCCGGTCTCGGCATCGTGGCGGGTGCCCACGAGCCCAGCGGCGCTGTCCGCCACGTCTCGCGCATGGTCGGAGAGGACGAGCCGGGCCAGTCCCTGTCGGGAGTAGGCGGCTCGGTCGTCGTCGTAGGGAGTCGGCTCGCTCATGAGGGACAGCGTTCCACGGACACGCGCTCTGGAAGTACCGGGTATTCCCGGCAAGTGCTTGCTGGCAGCTCACCGGCGGCTGACTTCTGCGGCGTAGTCGGCGCCGAAGCCCTGGCTTTCGCGGGTCCAGTTGTCTCCAGTGGACTGGTGGAAGCCGAGCAGTCGGCTGATGACGACGGCGGGCAGTTCCGAGGCGATGTCCATCAGCGACGCGTGGCGTGCGAGCTGCGGCGGGACGCCGATCGCCTTCAGGCGTCGGCCGAGGGTGTGCGGGTCGATCGGCTGTCCGGGGTAAATGCTCTGGAACAGCCACTTGGGTTCCTCGAGCGGGACTGTGGCCGCGCGGCCGTTCCGTCGTTCGACGAGCTGGCGGATCAGGTCGTCCAGGGGCGCGGGGATCTCGGCGGGGACGCGCCCGAGGTTCAGAGCGAGTGTCTCGCCGCGCTCGACGATGTGCTCGGTGGTGAGGCGGCTGATGCGGCCAACGGGCTGGGCGAACAGCAGCAGGAGCAGGCCGGCGGCCCGGTCGGCGACCTGAAGTTGCTCGTCGTGGACGAGGTGGCGGACCAGGGCCCAGCGTTGATCCTTGCCGATGGTGCGCGCGGCGAAGTAGGTGCTGATGACCGGTGCGGTCAGTGGTCGGCTGTGGCCGCGCCTGCTGGTCCAGAGCAAGAATCCGCGGACCGTGGCGCGGGTGGTGGGGCCGTCGCTGAGCCAGGCGTCCATCTGGTCCTGGGTGCAGGTGGCCAGGGTGGTGCCGCCGTCGTGGAGCCATTCCAGCAGGCGGGCCACGTTGCGGATCTCGATCCGGACTGTCTCGGCCCGGCCGTGGGTGACCAGCTGTCCGGCGGGCAGGCGGCGGAGTCTGCGCAGAGGCTGCCAGTTCGTGTAGTTGCGCAGGATCCTGCGCTCCTCGGCGGACGAGACGCGGGCGATGGTCTTGGCCAACCAGCGTTCCAGTCGGGCGAGTTGCTCGTCCCGGTCGGGCAGGGCTCCTGCGGCGACCAGCGCGGCCCGCAGATATTCGATAGTCGGCGCGGTGGCGAAGCGGTCGAGGACCTCGTGGGTGAGCGGCCCACGCTCGGTCGCCAGGGTCTGGAGGACGGCTCTGCGGGCGGGGACCTTGTGGATCCAGTGCAAGACGGTGCGGGGCGGCGGCTTCAGCAGGGCCTGGAAGACGGGTTCCAGTTCCGTGCGCATGAGGCCGCCTGGCGGGCTGAGCAGTTGGCGCAGGTCAGCGGCACGTGCGCAGGCAGCGCACCGTCCGTGCCGGTGGAGCCGTTCGGCGGACCCGCACTGGGTGCAGGGACGGTGGGCGGCGGGATGCTTGGCCCAGCAGGTCTGGCACAGGGGCTCGCCTTCGGGGGTCCGGCCGCTGGTGCGGAAGATCCCGCCGCAGCCGGCGCAGGGTTTGGGCTTGTTGCCGCAGTTGCTGCACAGCGGCTCGCCGGTGGCGGTGCGGTTGTTGACGCGCCGGTGCTTGCCGCAGGCGGCGCACACGGCCTCCGCACGTTCCTTGGCGCTGCAGGGCAGGCACTTGGGGGCGTCGGTGGCGGCGAAGTAGCAGGGTCCGCGTTCACCGCAGGTCGCGCAGAGGGCGGTGGGGATCTCTCGGCAGGCGGCGCAGATTCCGCCGTCGTCGGTGCGCGAATTCCTCAGGCGCATCTCGCCGCAGACGCTGCACGGTCTGTGGTTGAAGGGGTCGTGCTGGCGGCAGGTGCCGCACAGGGGCTGGCCGTCGAACCTGCGGCCGCCGATCGGTCGCGCGCGACCACAGGCCGCGCAGGTGGCGATCTTGGTGTCGCTCCAGCACGGCCCGCAGCAGCGCAGTCCGTCACGACGCTGTTTGAGGTCGGTGGTGCGCTGGCAGAACGGACACAAGGGGACGACTACGCCGCGGGCGCCGCGGTCGATCAGTGCCTGGGCCAGGGCGGAGATCTTGGGCGGGCCTTCAGCGCCGCGTCCGGTCAGCAGGTCGGGGGTGCCTTCCAGCGCCCACAGCAGCCGGAGCTGGCCAGGGCGGGTGGGTTCGATCGAGCGGATGGCCTGCTGTGCGGTCGCGGGCGAGACGCCGAAGGGGCGCGCTGCGATCAGCTTGGCCAGTTCCTCGGCCGGGTCTGTGGCGCCCCAGGGCGGATGGGCCCGGCAGCGGGGCCGCCCGGCGCGGTCGCGTCCGGCGAGGGTGGTGCTTCCGCAGATCACACAGGGGTTGGCGCGCGCAACGCGGCGGTTGCTGCAGGCGCCGCAGATGCGTGCACCGTCTCCGAGACCGGTCAGCGGACGCTCGCGCCCGCAGTCGCCGCAGCGGGGCAGCACCAGTTGTTCGGCGCCGGCCTCGCGCAGCGCCCGGACGAGCCGTTCGATCGCGCGTGGTCCGTCGGGACGACCGGACGTCAGCAGGTCTCCCCTGGCCTGGAGGACCTCGGCGAGCGTCCGCAGCTGGGGTCGCTGGCGGAAGACTGTCTGGAGCACGGCGACGACGTCGATCCGCTCGCACGCGGGGTCGGCCGCCCGGACGATCTCGCTGATCACGGCCTCGGGCTCCGTAGCGGAGCGCGGCAGCTCAGGGTCGGGCATGATCGGCGCCTACTCGGGCACGATCCGGGCCCTCTTGGGCCGCAAGTCGCCGAGCCCGGTGTCCTTCCCGGGCGCCAGTCCGCCGCCGGCTGCGGCGCTGTGACGGCGCCGCGAACCGGCCGCCGCGACGGGCTCGATGAGCTCGTCCATGGTGCAGCCCAGGATGTCGAGCAACGCCATGAGGGTCTTCAGGCTCAGCCGCTCGGGCCGTTCCACCACCAAGCGGTAGGTCTGGCTGGGCGACAGGTCGATGCCGCGTTCGGCCAACAGGGGGCGCAGGTCGGTGGTGGAGAACATGCCGCGGGTGGCCATCACCTCCCGCAGGTGCCAGCGGTAGTCCAGCTTCGGCGTCACGTCGTCTCCCTACTGTCCGCCCTGGAGAGCGCGGTCCAAGACCTTGCGCATCATCGTGTTCATGAAGTCCCCGCTCACACCGGTATAGAGCGCGGTCGTGGAGGCGTAGCGGTGGCCGACCTGCCGCTGGACGAAGGCCGGGTCCGCGCCGTCCTCGATCTGGTGGGTCACGTGGCTGTGCCGAAGGCAGTGCGGGACCAGGGCCTTGTCCAGACCCAACGCGTCACGGTAAGCCGCGAAACGATCCTCGATCTCGCGGGCCTGAAGGTGCCCGCCTCGCTCCGTCAGCCACAGCGCCGACTGTTCGGGGGCCGCCGCGTAGCGGGGCCGGGCGTTGATCACGTAATCCTCGACCGCTTCCACCGCCCAGGGCATCACGCTGAGCGTCGTGCGCCGACGCGGCGGCGACCCCTTGGTCCGCTTGCCGTAACGCACGTGCAGCGAACCGAAGTTGCCCAGCTCCGGCGCCTTGGGGTTGCGGTAGAAGTCGGTGACGTCCAGCCGGGAGGTCTCGGTGCACCGCGTACCCCAGCCGTACATCAACTTGAACACGGTGGCGTCCCGGTAGGCCGCGAGCGCTCCCTTGCGCCCCAGCCGGATGGCCCGGCCGACCTGCTCGTCCGCGTGGTCGAGGAAGATCTGGATCTCCTGCCGCGTCATCGGCCGCCGCTGGGCGCCGCCTTCGTAGTCGACCAGGTGCGCGACGGTGTTCCACTCGTGGCAGATCTGCACCGGGTGGGCCCCGAAGCGAGTCTCGCACTCGGCCGGCCACTGGTAGTGCGGCGAGGCGACGTAGTCGCAGAACATCCGGATCGCGCCCTGGTACCCGCGGATCGTCGACTCCGCCCGCTTCAACTCGGCGATCAGGTAGGTCATCCACTCGTCCAGATCGGACGCCGACCACTGCCACGGATAGGCGTTGCTGTACGCGGCGAAGCGCCGCACCGCGCTCTGCCGGTCGCTGATCGTGTCCGGCTGCAGTCGGCGCCCGCCGCGCTGCTGCCGCCCCCAGCCTTCGAGCATCGCCTCGAAGACCGCGTCCTCGGGATGCAGCAGAGACACGCCCTGGAGCAGCACGAGCGGGGCTGAAGCCTCCCGCAGTTCCGCTCCGGGCATCCGTTCACCTCCTCCATTAGCCGCGCGAATCATGCATCAGATGCACTCGAGCGCGCAACACCCCAGGCCACTGGCCTCAACTTCGAAGAGAGGTACTCGGCATGAAGCCGCAGAACACCAGCTCAACCAACTCCAGATCACGCATCCAACGCAATTCCCCGGGGTCACGTACGAAGTGGACCGTCAAGCACGCGTGCGGTGACGAGGTCGTCCATGACCTGTCCGGCCGCCCTGCCGACCGCCGAGCCGGCTTCGCCCGCTGGCTTGCGGCCAGGGACTGCACCGACTGCTGGAAGGCGGCGCGCGACGCCGACACGGAGTCCAAGGAGGAGTGGCTCGCCGCGAAGCGTGCCGAGGAGCAGCAGGCCGCCGCCGAGTGGGCCGAGAAGTTCGACATGCCGCCGCTGGAGGGACCGGAGCGGGCCCTGGACTGGGCCACGCGCTCCCGCCACCAGCTGATGGCAGCGGCGCACACCGCTCTCGTCGTCGAGGGCACCTGGGACGAGGCGGACTGGGCGGAACTGGAGGAGAAGGCACGAGCCGTCACCCGGGCCGGGTGGTGGATCGATCAGAGGGACGCGGAAGGCTCTGACCTGCTCGAACTCCTCGACGCAGCCGGCGAGGCGGACCGCGGGACGGAGAACCCGTTCCGCTGACGCGGCCGGAACATAGCCGACGATCGCCGGTTAGCCAAACCGGCGATCCTCCGGACTATTGATCCTCCCACCGCCACTCCGTTCCGTGTGGAAGGACCTTGATGATCCCGCCGTCCCGTACGCCCGCGCCTACCCCGGCCTTCGCGCCGACGCCCGACCCGCTCACCCCCGCCCGGGACATCACGCACGCCCACTTCCAGGCCGGCGACCAGGTCGTCGTCCTCAAGGGCGCCGCCGGCGGGGAGCTGTGGGGCGATGCCATGCGTGTCGTCGCCCCGTCCTGGCATACCCCGACCGACGAGGACGGTTGGCGCCTGCGCGACGCAACGGGCGGAGCCCAGACGTACATCACCGCCCACCCTCGCTACCTCGTGCACCTCTCGCGGCGCTGCCCGGACTGCCTGATCTACCTGCGAGCCATGGAGGACCACCTGCTGCCGAAGTACCCCGGACAGGACGCGCTGGTCGACTGTGGCTGGTACACCACCACGGCCCTGGGCCAGCTCGTGCACGTCGGCGATGCCCGGGGTGGCCGGTGAGTCTTCCTGTCCGCCGTCCCGGCCGCGCTCTCGCGCTCCTGCGCGCCCGGGCCCGCGCCGTCTCGAATCCGGCGGATCCGTCGTGGCCTGCGCGTCTGGCCGACGACCTGCGCGAATTGGACGCCGACTGGCGGGAATCGGCCGAGGTCTGCGCGGACGCCGCCTGGGCGGCCCGCGCCGCCGGATACAGCGTCCTCAGCCTGCTGAGCCCGGACCACGTCACCGCCGCCCACCTCGACCCACACGCCGCCCGCACGTACCGGCATCTGTACTTGAGCGGCCTGCGGTACGACTTCCGCTGTCCCACGCTCCAGTCCGTCGTCGAGCAGCTGCCTCCGGCCGCGCGGGCGGGGCTGGACTGCTACAGCCGGGCCCTGTACGCCTTCGCGATGCTGGGCCAGTCCCGCCCCGAGGGCTTGGACCTCATGGACGAAGTCCTCGACGACGCCGGGGAGCACGCCAGGACCCAGCACCTGCTGCTGCACGGCCTGTGGCTCGGCCAGGACCTTGACCAGGGCGCGGAGCGGCTCCTCGCCCTCAGCAGCCGACCCCCCTTCGATTCCGGCAGCGATCCGATCGTGCTCTTCCGCGTGGCCAGCGCACTGCGTCGCCTGGGCCGATACGACGAAGGGCTCGTGGCCATCGCCCGGGCGCTGGACCTTCTGCCCCCGGGTGACATGGCGGTGCACGCCGATCTGGTCCGCGAGCGCTCCCTGATCGCTGCCGCTCGCGACATCCACCAGCACCAGCTCACCCGCGCCTTCGGAGGCACGCCCACGTGATCCCCCGCGTCAACGAGCGCGCACACGTCCCGCACGACCCGCTCAGCGAGGCGCTGGGACATTCGGTGCCCATCGAGAGCGGACTGCCCGAGCACGCCGTCGTGGCCTACTGGCCGGGCCTGGACTCCTACACCCTGGACGACGAGCAGGCCACGTGGACGGCCACCCAATGGGCCGAACACCTCGAAGATCCCCTGCTGGAGCATCCGTTCGCCGCTAGCCCCCAGGACGATCGGCGGGCGATCTTCCACCTCGACGCCCGGCTCCACCCCGACGACCGTGACCTGTCCGGTGCGGAATGGGCCGAGGCCGCCCACCGCCTCGCCCGCGCCTCCGGCATCGAGACACCGGGCGATAAGAACGGCTGCCACTGGATCGCCGTCCAGGGCAAACCCGGCCGCCTCGACCTGATCGCCAACCTCATCCGGCTCGACGGCACCTGGCAGAAGCAGCCCGCCGACCTACTGCGACGGCTGCAGGTGGAAGCCCGGCGCATCGAGCAGGACCTGCGCCTGATCCCCGTACCCGTCACGGCCGACCACCGAGACATAGTCCGGGCCGTGCCGACCGCGTCGACCCAACTCGCGACGGTTCTCGCCCAGCTCGCCGACGAGCAGTCCGGTCCGCTGGCCACCGTGCGCTGGCTCGTCGAGCACACCGCCCACCGCATCGCCCGGCAACCGGGTGCCGCCGGACCCGATCTCGCGCAGCGGCTGGAGCTGATCGCCCGACGCCTCCACGGCATCCAGGAGGACCTCGGCACCACGGCCACCGCTCTGGTCACCGCGCCCCGCCCGCGGGCGGCCGCCCCGGCGCGGCCCGCCGTCCAAGCCCCCGCACGTCGATCACCGTAGGAGAAACGTCGCTTTGCCCCTGGCCGACCGCTTCCTGACCGTCCGCCGCGATCCGCACTCCGAGGAGGTCCTCGCCCGCGGCGGAGACCCCGAGGCCCACAGCGTCCTGCAGCGCGCGGGCTTCGTCCCGGTGGTCCGCGTCCACGAGACCTACCACCGCGCCCCCACCAACCTGATCGAGGACGACGAAACCCGCCTCGGTATCGAAGCCGTGGCCCGGCTGCGGGCCGTCGGATACCACGTCGACTGCGACGAGGACTTCGACACCGACCGCCGCCCGGTCCACGATCTGCCGCTGGGCGCCTCGGTCACCCATCTCGCCGAACGCATCCGCGAGGCCACCACCACGTGGGAGGCCGCCGGCGTGCTCACCGAGCTGACCGCCTCCCACGACGGCATCCTCGCCGCCCTCGAAGAAGTCCTCCTCGCCACCGCCGAGTTCCACGACGGCCTCGGCGACGCGGCCGCCCCCTACACAGCCCGCCGTCTGCGCTACCTCGCCGACGAGCGTCTCCGCGTCATCCGCAGCGACCTCTCCCACACCCGCGACGCGCTCGCCGACCGGAACACCCCGCACCCCAGCCGCAGCACCTGCACCGAAGAAGTCCCGGCCACCGAACGCGAACGCTCCGCCGTGTGCGCCTGCCCACCGCCGCCGCGCACCGTGCCCGCCCCGCCGCCTGTCGCCGCCGGACTGCGCCGATGACACCGCCCCATCCCGCCAAGGACACCATGCACAACCACGAAGACTCCGAGCGCCTCGCCTCGTACGCCGACGTCCTCGCCGGCGAAATCCCCGGCACCTGGACCAGCACCTACCACCCGCCCAAGAGCAAGGACGACCTCGCCGAACTGGCGGACCGGATCTGGGACATGGACCTCGTCGCCGAGTCCCTCGCCGCCCACCCGCTGCAGGAGGCGGCCGTGCTGACCCGCCAGGACGGCGCCCAGCTCGTCGTCCTCGACCGGCACGACGAACGCGACGGATTCCTCATCGCTGCCGTCGCCCCCCGCAGCCTCCCCGACCAGGCGTACCGGGGGATCCGCGAGCCGAACGGGATCGCCCTGGCCGATGACCCCTTCCTGAGCGCCGAGCAGGTCGCCGGCGACCTGCTGGCCCGCTACGACACCGCGCTCGCCCAGGCCCGCCACAACGCGGCCGATGGCGTCCACCCGTCTCAACCGGAGCGGGTCGTCCTGACCTGGCAGCCGGACGGAAGCCTCGCCGCCGCTCCCGTCGGCGAGACCGCCGCCGCGATTCTGGCCGCCAACGGCTTCGTCGCCGACACGCAGACCGGTATCTACCGCCTCAGCGGCGACGACACCACCGCGCAGGCACGCGCCGTGCGCGCGACCGGCCGACAGCTCGATGCCCGCGGCATCGCCACAGCGCTCCAGCACCCCTCGGGCCGGATCGCCCCCACCGCCACCCCACCTGCGGCATCGGCTCCGACTGCGTCCCGGGCCGGGGCCACCCGGGCTCGATGAAGCAGAACGAGTCGCGCTCAGACGTACCCCGCCGCCACTGAACTGGAGAAACGTTCATGGGCAACCGCGCTGACGAGTGCGGCACCGATGTCGAGATCTACCGCAAGGCCCTGACCGACACGATCCACGCCGACACCGCCACCGGCGCTCCCGAGCAACTCCTCGATCTGCTCGACCAGCTCGGCCTGGAGCGCCAGGAAGTCTGCACCGCCGGGCCCGTCTACGTCTGGCACGAGGTCCCCGAACAGCTCGGCCCCGACGAGCAGAAGTGCCTGGCGAGCCGAGCGATCCCCGCCCTTCTCATGGCCGGATACAAGGTCAACTGCACCCCCGACCTCTTCGACGAAGCCGCCTACCAGCAGGCCGTGCACGAGATCCGCTCCGGCCAGACCCGCCCGGCCGCACAACACCCGCCGCCGGCCGCCGCCCCTTCGCGCCGCGCGCCGTCCCGTCGCACCCCGTAAGCCCTCACGGCGGTCCCGGCTTCCTCGCCGGGACCGCCCCGCACACCCGACCGGAGAATCCCGTAGTCCCCCGCATTCCCCCGCCGGTCTCCCGGCGTCTGAAACCCCGCCTCGCCACCGCGCTGTTCCGCCGCTACCTGCGCGCCTGCATCCCCACCGGCCCCGACCGGACCGTCCCCCTGGCCGGCGCCCGCCCCGAAGCGGTCCTGGACGAGTCCCGGCGGATCGGCCACCGCCACCACCACTGACCCCGAATCCGCCCCGGAGGAGCATGACCCATCCCGTCCCGCACCTGGTGCATGTGGCCGACGAGCTCAGCCGCCAGCTCGGCCAGCTCGCCGACCACCTCGCGCAACTCCCCCCGCATGAGGCCACACAGGTCATCACTCGCCTGGTAGACCCCGCGGACGGAGTCCTCGGCAGCTTCACCCACCTCATCTCCACCAGCAGCGTGTTCGCCAAGAATCAGGCCGAACGCGGCACCCTGCCGGCAGAGGTGTGGCTCGCCCTGGGCCGGGCGGCGAACGAACTCGACGCCATCGGCGGAGACCTGGACGAACACCGCGAGACCCTCCAGCACATCAGCACCCGGCCACCCGCCCAGGCGGCGAAGCCTCCGTCCCCCGCTCCGCTCGTCGTCCGGCGCCGCAGGTGAAGCGTAAGCAGTGGCAGGGCTGGGGGCCCGGCGAGCAGGCCGAGCAGCACTACCTCGTCGAGCCCCGCGCGCTGGCCGGCGGCGGCGACATCCGCCACGTCTCCGAGTTCCTGCGCGCCTCCGGCTGGCGAGACAAGTCCAAAGCAGGCGGTCCCCTCTTCCTGGAAAGCGCCGACCGCACAGTCCGGATCACCTACGACCCCTACGTGCTGCCAGGTGGCTGGACGATCCACGGCAAGGCGACCGGGAACCAAGCCGAATGGTGGGCGACCCTCGGCCGTCAGACACCTGTGGAGATCGTCGCCGGTCTCACCGACGCCCTCACCCGACCCCGCTCCGCCCACGCCCCCAACGTGTGGGCCCCACTGGAAGAACAGGACTGGCACGCGCGTGCCGAAGGCGGGCACTACACCGCCACCAGCCCCGACGGTTCGGCGTGGATGCAGTTCCACCACGGTCCGAACGGCCGCGCGATGTGGTGGTCCGGGGCGAAGGACCAGCAAGGCAACGGGTGGAACGCTCAGTTCACACCCAGCACGCCGATGCACCTCGTGCAAGCCTTCTCGACCGCCCTCGCCAGCCCCGAGCCCGTGATGCGCCCGCGCGGACGCGTCCCGCACAGCGCACAGATCCGCACCACGTCCGTCTCCGTCCTGCCCTCCCAACTCAGCGCCTGGCAACAAGCCCGGATCACCGCCGCCCGGGCCGCCACCTGGGCCCGCAACTCCGTCCGAACCACCCGGCCCCGCACAACCGCCCGCCCGCACGCCCACACCGGCGACGCCCGCACCCACCGCTGACCGAAGGTCTCTTACCCCAAGGAGCCCCGTGCCCGCACCGACCCTCGACGACATCCGCAACGCCACCGAGACCCTGTCGCGGCTCACCGAGTACCTGCGCGACAACCCCGAGCCGGCCGAAGCACTCGCCCTCGTCGAGCCGCTCCTCGACGAGTACACCGGCGTCCCCATCCAGCTCGGCGACGCCCTGCGCGCCCTCGCCCGCGCCCTCCAGGACCACCCCGGCAGGCCGCGCAGCCCCGAAGTCAGCTCGCTCTTCGCCGAGTTGCGCACCGCCGCGTGGGAGCAGACCGATCAGTTCGCCCTTCATTACGCTATCGACGACCTCCGTGCCCTGTACGCGAAGACTCCGCCGCCCACGCAGGGGTGTGGCCGGTGCCGGTGAGCGAACGGCAGCTTGCTGCCTTCGCCGACAAACACGCCTGGCAGATCCCGTTCGACACCAGCCCCCGTCACCTCGCCGGCCCCGGTGACGCCCGCCGCGTTACACACGGCCTCGCCGCGGCCGGATGGACCCGCACGTCCGACCCGCTCAGCCCCGAGATCGTCCTGACGAGCCCCGACCGCCGGCACACCCTCCAGTTCGACCCGCAGTCCGCCACCTCCGCCTGGTGGCGGCTGCGGGCCGAGCCCACAGACACCGAGCCGGGCTGGTACACCGAATTCGGCGAGCTCGTACCCGCCGAGGTCCTCTGCAGCCTCACCGACGCCCTCATCGCCCCGCCGCCCGCCCAGCGGCCGGACCTCTTCCCCCTGCTGGAGTCGGTGGGCTGGCTGCTCGACGCGCGGAACGCGGCTTACTCACCCGACGCCATGTGCCGTGTCGAGCAGCGGGCCGACCGGGGCGACAGCGCCGCGGCGTACTGGCACGTCGAGACCTTCGAGCCGGGATACGGCACGCCGATGGGGCCCCGGATCTGGCACGCCTGGTTCGACGGCCGTACGCCCGAGCGCCTGGTGAACGCCTTCATCACTGCCCTTGCCGACACGGCCCCGGTCCAGCGCGGCATGTACGACCGCACCGCCCACCACAGCGTCGTACAGCAGCCGAGCCCGCTGTCCCCCGAGCAGGTCGTCGAGGCGCACACCGCCCGACTTTCCGACATCCAGCGGCAGGTACGCGCCGCCCGCCGCCGGCGACCCGCCACTACCCCTGCCACTGCCAAGGCACCGACGCCACCCGCGTCGGCAACGACACCCGTACGCCGGTGACCCGCCCGACTGGGCGGCAGCCGCGTCCGTCCTCCACTTCAAGGACCCGCCATTCCCGCAATCCCCGACTCCCACCGCGATGCCTTGGAGCAGCTCGGCCGCTTCCTGCGCGAGAGCCAGTGGATCCTCGCCGCCTGGGACGCGTACTCCGACGAGCACACCGATCTCGACGGCTGGCCCTACGACGAACACGCCTACGGTCTGCGCGCCAGCCAGCGTGACGCCGACACCGCCGAGGCGTTCGAGAGCGTCCGCGCCAGCGCGCACCATCTCCTCGCCACCGCCGAAGCGCAGCTCACCGCGCTCCCCGCCGGCGCGGTGCAGAACCGCTGGGTCTGGCAGCTCGGCACCCTGCACAACGCCCTCGAGCGGCTCAAGTCCCTGTACGCCGAATGGCTGCATACCCGCGACAGCCTGCCCGCCAACGCCCGCCCCGGGACCGACGCCTACGACGACGTACTCGTCGACTACCACGCCGAGGCGTGGAGCTATCTCGATGACTGGGCCTCCCACGGCCAAGCCGTCCTCGACATCAACGCCGCCGCGCTCAAGGCACCACCCCGGCTGGCCTGCGCCCCCGCGCCCGCCCCGCCTTCGAAGGCGGCGGGCCGTACGGCGGGGAGGCGCGGATGAGCAACCTGGTCGAGCAGGCGCTCATCTCGCCCCGCTACCTCGCCGGCCCCGGCAACCCGGCCTGGGTCACCGTCCCGCTGCACGAGGCCGCCGGCTGGAGCCACGGGAACGATCCGCTCATGCCCCGGGTCATCCTGACCAGCCCGGACCAGAAGACGATGCTCCGCCTCGAACCCGATCTGAACGAGCCGTGGTGGCGCCTCTCCCACCGCGACGGCCGCACCGGATCTGTCTGGAGCGCGTCCTTCGGCGGCGGAACGCCGGTCGAGCTGATCTCCGCAGTCACCGACGCGCTCACCGACCCCGACTACAACGCACGGAAGGTGACCGATCCCTACCAGCCGCTGCGCCGGGCCGGATGGGACGCCATCCCCAACGGGGAGTTCCGTTCGCCGGACGGCCGCGTGAGGGGCGAGCGCTTCAACTTCTCCGGCAGCCGCAACTGGCGTGTCACGGCCACCCTCGACGAGGACGATCCCGTATGGAAAGCCTGGTTCGACAGCGTCACTCCGCCCTCCCTCGTGGCCGCGTTCATGCAGGCTCTCGCCGATCACGAGCCGCTGCGCCGTTCCCACGAGCAGACCATCGGGCTCAGCCGGCGCCGGATCAGCCTGCGTTGGCAGCAGTGGACGGCCGAGAGCGTCGCGTACGCCCTGCCCGAGCGGATCAACCACCTGGCCTCCCGCACCACCGGCACTCCCCCGCCACCGCCGCCCGCCCCGCCGTCGGCACCCTGCCGCTCCCGCTGACGGCCCGCTGGCCGACACCACCTCCGCTCAAGGAACCACCGCTTGTCCCCTTCCCCCTCTTCCAGTTCCGACGGCTACGACATAGCCCTGAAGATGCTCCTCGGCGCCCTCGCCATCGGCGTTCCCCTCGCCTCGATCGCCTGGCTGACCGGGAATCTCACGGCCTGGGCAACCGGGACCGGCCCCTGGGTGCCGTACCGGCCCGGCGACGCCCTGCTCCAGCCCGAACAGCTCTGGCCCCAGGCCGGAGACACGTCCCTGCTCATGAGTACGCGGATCGTCCCCGTCCTGCTGACGCTGCTCCTCGCCGCCGGCGCCGGTGTCCTGTGGTTCCGCTACAAGAACCGCACCGGAGGCCGGAAGAAGAAGGTCGACGGTATGGCGAAGGCCCGCGACATCGAACCGCTGCTCGCCAAGTCGATCGAGGCCAAGGCCCGCTCCCTGCGGCCGAGCCTGAAGGACGCTAAGCACATCGCGCCGGCCGACACCGGCATCCTCCTCGGTAACCTCGCCGGGACTCGCCACGAGGTGCGGATGGGGTTCGAGGACGTCGCGGTCGCGATCATGGCCCCGCGGTCCGGCAAGACCACCTCCCTCGCCATCCCCTCCATCCTCGCCGCGCCGGGCCCGGTGCTGCTCACCTCGAACAAGGCCGCCGGTGATGCCTTCACCACGTGCCTCGATGCGCGCGAGCGGGTCGGCCGGGTGTGGTCCATGGACCCGCAGCAGATTGCGCACGCCGAGCGGACGATGTGGTGGAATCCGCTCGCCGACGCCAAGACCCTCGACGGCGCGGGCCGACTGGCCGGGCACTTCCTCGCCGCCTCCGTCGACGCCTCGCAGCAGGGCGACTTCTGGTCCAAGGCCGGCAGCAACATCCTGTCGCAGCTCTTCTTGGCCGCGGCGCTCGACGAACGGCCGATCACCGACGTGATGCAGTGGCTCGCCTTCCCCGCCGACCGCACCCCGCTCGACATCCTGCGCGACCACAAGTTCACCGCGGTCGCCTCCCAGCTCAAGGGCACCGTCGAAGGCCCGCCCGAGACGCGCGACGGCATCTATGAGACCGCCCGCCAGTACGCCGCCGCCCTGCTCAACTCGGATATCGCCGCCTGGGCCACCCCGCAGAAAGACATCTCCGAGTTCCGTCCGGCCGACTTCGTGACCTCCAGCGACAGCCTGTTCCTGCTGTCGAAGGACGGCGGCGGCGGAGCCTCCGCGCTGATCGCCGCGTGCGCCGACAGCGTGATGCGGGCCGCGACCGCCCAGGCCGAGCGGGCCGGCGGCCGGCTCGATCCGCCGATGCTGGCGATCCTCGACGAGGCCGCCAACGTCTGCAAGATCAGCGACCTCCCCGACTTGTACTCGCACCTCGGCAGCCGCGGCATCATCCCGATCACCATCCTGCAGAGCTACCGGCAGGGACAGAAGGTCTGGGGCGACGCCGGCATGGACGCCATGTGGAGCGCCGCCACCGTGAAGGTCATCGGATCCGGCATCGACGACCCCGACTTCGCCGACAAGCTGAGCAGGATGATCGGCGACCACGACGTCGCAACGACCTCCACCTCGATCTCCGAGTCCGGCAAGTCGACTTCGATCAGCATGCGGCAGGAGCGAATCCTGCCCGCCGACGCGATCCGCGCCCTCCCCAAGGGCTCCGCCCTGTGCCTCGCCACCGGCATGCGGGTCGCCATGCTCGACCTGCGCCCCTGGTACGCCGAGCCCCGCGCCGACGCACTGGCTGCCGCCTCCGCCCGGGCGTCGAAGGCGATCACCGCCCGCGCCGTCGCCAAGCATGCTCCTCGGCAGGGCGATTACGGCACGGCTGCCTAACCAGGCTGTGCCACACCCCCTGATCGCACGCACCGCCCCCGCCCTCCAGCGGCGAAGGGGGCACCGCTGACCGCTCACCCGCTGCGCTCGCCCCGGCCCAGGCCGTGCCCCTGCACACCGCCAGTGATGGCGAGGCGCCTGCCGCCCCTGCGGTGCAGGCCGTCCCACGACCCCTCGTTGTTGTTCCTCCCTCCCCGAGGTCTTCTCTTGTCCCCATCCCGTTACGTCACAGAGGCGTTGACGGCGCTCGCCGCTGACGGCACCCCGTTGGCCGTTTACCGCGACACCCCGGCCCGCCCGCGATCCGACGGTGCAACGATCGTGCTGGTGCACGGCGCGTCGGTCACCGCGGACCTGTGGCGCGTCCACGTCCAGCGCCTGACCGGCCTGGGCTTCAGCGTCCTTCGCTACGACCAGCGCGCGCACGGCCGCACCCCGCGGGGCTCAGCACCGCTGAGCATCGAGCAGCTCGCCGACGACCTGGACCAGATCCTGCGCGCCCTCGCCTCCACGGGGCCTCTGGTGCTCGCCGGCCATTCCCTGGGCGCACTCGTACTGCAGGAACTCGCCGCCCTGCGCCCACAGCTCCTGTCGCGAATCCGGGGCATGGTGCTGCTGTCGGCGACCGCACAAGGGGCGAGTGTGTTGCCCGGCCGCGGCCCGCGCGCCCTGCTTCTGGCCGCCGGACGCAGCCTGCTCGCCCTGACCTGCACCCACGCTCCCCAGGCCATGGACCGGGCGCGACGCCTGCTGCCCGACACCCATCGCTACACCTTCATGCCCCGCCCCAGCACCGGGCCTGACGACGGACCGCCGCCATGCGGCCACGGCGTACGCCACACCCCCACCGCCGATCTTGCGGCGCTGTGGCAGTGCCTGCGCGGCTACCGGGCGCGCCACCTGCCCGTTTTGGAGAAGCTCGGCGAGCGGCTGCTGTTGATGGCCGGTGCGGACGACCGGCACATCCCTGCCGCCCGCACCGCGCAGCTGGCCGAGCGCCTGCCCGCCGCCCGGCTGAAGATCGTCCCCCGCGCCACGCACGCCCTGCCCGCGCGCCACCCGGCACTCATCAGTGCCCGCATCGCCCATCTCGCCGCCGGACCGCACCCCCGCCCTCATCTCCCCAAGGATCCGTCATTTCCGAACTCCCTACTTTCCGAGCGATTTCACTAGGCGCCGGTATTCAGTCCAGCGCCATGCTCGCCCTGTCAGCGGAAGGCGTTCTCCCGAAGGTCGACTACGCGATTTTCGCTGATACAGGATGGGAACCCCGGGCCGTTTATTCACACCTGGAACGCCTGGAGCGCGAGATAGCCAAACCCGCAGGCATACCCATCCTCCGAGTCTCGTCCGGAAACATTCGCAAGGACGCTTTGGACCCGGAACACCGCTTCGCCTCCATGCCCCTCTACATCCTCAACAAGGACGGTCGACCTGGGATGACCAGGCGCCAGTGCACAGGGGAATACAAGGTGAAACCCATCAAAAAGAAGGTTCGAGAACTCCTTGGATACCCCTATCCGACGCGAATCCCGAAGGGCGTATTCGTCGAGCAGTGGATCGGCATATCCACCGACGAATTTCACCGCGCCAAGGACGCCGACGTCAAGTACATGCGCAACATTCATCCCCTCATCGACATGGGATGGTCGCGCTCCGACTGCATCCGATACCTGACCTCGCTCGGCCTGGCCGATACACCGAAATCAAGCTGCCTCGGATGCCCATTCCACGGTAACGCCCAATGGAGAAAAATCCGCGATACCAGTCCCGAAGAATGGCGCGACGTCGTGGAGTTCGACGCCGCCATCCGGCAGGGCAATGCCCGGGCGAACGCGAGCGGCAACCGCCTCCTGGGCGAGGCGTTTCTGCACCGCTCCCGGGTACCGCTGAGCGAAGCGCCGATCGACCACGTCACGGATGCCGAGTGGGCCGCCCTCCAACAGGAGCTGGGCGCAGCACCGGACGCGCAGGAGCTGGAGCAGGGCGTGGTGGGCGGGTGTTCGCCGTGGGCGTGCCGGGGTGAAGCCGGGTCGGTGCAGGACGACTTCGGGCTGGCCTCTTGATCCTGGATCTGTTCGCGGGGCCCGGCGGCTGGAGCCATGCCCTGTCCGTGCTTGGGGCCCGTGACGTCGGCCTCGAGTGGGATCCCTGGGCCTGTAAGTCCCGTGCATCGGCCGGGCAGTTGACGCTACGCACGGACGTGGCTCTCTATCCGGCGTGGCCGTTCGTCGGGCGGACCCAGGGGCTGATCGCGAGTCCGCCGTGCCAGGCGTGGTCGATGGCCGGCAAGCGGCTCGGGTTGGTTGACCAGCCCCTCGTCCACCAGGCCGTCGCGGACCTCGCCACAGGCCGCGACACCCGCGAGAAGCTCCTGGCCGCCTGCCGGGACGAGCGATCCCTGCTCGCGGCGGAGCCCATGCGCTACCTGCACGCCCTCCATACCGTCGGCGAGCCGGAGTGGGTCGCGATGGAGGAGGTCCCCGACGTACTGCCGCTGTGGCGCCAGTACGCCGCCGTACTGCGCCGCTGGGGCTTCTCCGTGTGGACCGGAATCCTGAACGCGGCCGATTACGGCGTACCCCAGACACGCCGACGAGCGATCCTGCTTGCCTCCCGGGTCCGTACCGCTGAGCCGCCCCCGCCGAGCCACGCCCAAGTCGCCGAGCCGGAGACATTGTTCGGGCCCGGCCGCGCTCGCTGGGTGAGCATGGCCGAGGCTCTCGGCTGGGGAGCCACCGACCGTCCCGTGCCCACCGTCTGCGCCGGCGGCGGCCCGGGAGGCGGCCCCGAGCCGTTCCCGTCCGGCTCCCGCAAGACCCTCTCCGACGCGCGTGCCCGCGGCACCTGGACACACCGGGCCGACTCAGTCGTGCTGCAATCCCGCCGGGAGGGAGCAGGGTGGGCTGCCCGGCACGGCACCCGGGACAACCGGCCCGCCGACGCCCCGGCACCCACGTTCACCGCGGAGGCGCATCGCTGGTCGTGGTCCCTGCGGAGCAACAACCAGGCCAATGCCACCGTCCGTTCCATCGAGGAGCCGGCGGGGACGCTGTTCTTCGGGCACCGCGCGAACGAGTGCACCTGGGTCGCCGAACCCATCAGTCCACAGCTGGTGGATGAACCCGAGCCCACGCCGGAACCGATACGGATCACCGCCCGCGAGGCGGGCATCCTCCAGACCTTCCCCGCCGACTACCCCTGGGCCGGCAACAAGGGCCAGGTCTTCAGCCAGATCGGCAACGCAGTCCCGCCGCTGCTCGCCGGCCACCTCCTCGCACCGCACCTGAGCCGCCCCCTGAACCCCGACGACTTCGCCCTGGCCGCTTGATGCCCCGTACTCCCAGTCCCGACGAGGACGACCTCGACACGATCCCGCCGCCACAGCCGGTGTTCTACGCCGAGCAGGCCCTCCTCGGCGCCCTCCTCCTCGACCCGCAGCGCCTCGGCGACGTGCCCGGCATCGATCCAGACGCGTTCTCCACAGCCGCACACGCCGCACTGTTCGCCGCCGTCCGCTCCCTGCCGGCCCCCGACCCAACCCAGCACGCGCAGAACACCAAGTGGCTCGAAGAAGTTCTCACCGCCGCTCGCGAACAGGCCCGTGGACTGACCGCCTCCTACCTCCACAGCCTGATCCAGATCTGCCCCTGGCCCCGACACGCGCCCGCGTACGGGCGAATGGTCGAGGCCGAGCACGCCCGCCGCCGTCTGCGCGCCGCCGCCGAGCACCTCGCACGGACCGCGCGGGACCGCTCCCTCCCGCACCCGGTCCCCACCACCCTCGCCGAAGCCGACAGCCTCGCCGACGTCGTGGACGACCTCGCAGCTCGGTTCCCCCCGCACTCCAGCTCCCTGCCCCGCACCACCGCACTCCCGCCGGCCATCGCCCCCGACGACGCCGAGGAAGCGGTCGACGAGGAGCGGCTCCTGCTCGCGACAGCGACAGCGCACCCTGCCGACATCGAGCAGATGCGGTGGCTGACGGCGGACGACTTCAGCCATCCCCTGCACGCCGGGCTGTGGCAGTGCCTGACCGCCCTGTCCGGGCGCGGTGCCCCCGTCGACCCGGTCACCGTGCTCTGGGAGGCCCAGCAGCGCGGCCTACTTACCCACGGCACCGAACCCAAGGAGCTGCTCTACCTCCTCGGAACTCCGGCGGGCTCCCCGGAGCACTGGGGCGAGCGCATCCTTGAGCGCTCCGTCCTCGCGACGGCGCACCAAGTCGCCTGCCGTATCGAGGCGTTCACCGACAACCCGGCCACGACGCCGTACCAGCTCGTCATCGGCAGCCGCCGCGCGCTGGCCGACCTGACCGCCATACGCATCCGCTGGCAGCAGGCCACCAGCCCGTCGCCTGCCCCGGCACCGAAGGCCAGCGTCGCGGTCGCCGCGCGCGCTGGGCCACGCCGTCCACGCACCACTGTCCCCGCCCGCCCAGTGTCCGGCCGACCGATCGTCGGCCGGACACTGTGACCAGAAGGCCCGCATGCCCTACGCCCCGGCGGACGCGCACGTCCGCCTCGCCCTCCATCCCACCCACGCTCCCGCCGTCGTCGCCACGACGGCCGGCCCCACGAGCGACGCCGCCCGGTCCCACCTGCACGACCTCGGCTTCCGCAGCACTGGTACAAGCACGATGGTCCTGGCCAGGATCGACCGCGAAGAGCCGTACTACGCGCACGCCACAGCCGAACAGCTCCGCCAGTGCGGCTTCACCGTCGAGATCGACGCGGCGCTCCAGGAGGAGATCGACACCGAATGGACCTGGCCCGACTACCCCATGCCGTGGTACTCCCGCGAGCAAATCCGTGAGGTGAGCGCCACGGCCCAGCGGCTCCATGACGACATCGCCGCCGGCCGCCTGGTCATCCACCTCCACGCCCACGACGGCCACACCACCGTCGCCGTCGGCACTTACACCACCGGAATCCGCCGCAGCCTCCACCTCCACGGCGAGAACCACCTCCGCCAGATCACCAACGCCTACACCGACGAAGCCGAGGCCATCGCCGACTTCCATCACCTGTACTCCGTGGCCGTCCGCCCCGGACCCGCCCCGCTCACCGACATCGAGCGATCCGTCCGCGAGCTCCTCGCCGCCACGCCTCAGCGGGAAACGAGCGACCTCGGCGAGGCCCAGGCCGACCCAGTCATGCCACCGACGGTGCCGCTGGCGGGCCCCGGAGAGCACGAACAGTTCTTGAACGCGTTCCTGGAGTCGAACAAGGACTGGGAGCGATACCGGACCTGGACCGACGAGACCACGATCGCGAGCCACGAATCACTCACCCTGCGCGCCGAGTTCGACCACGAGGCCCGGCATCGCACCGACACCGCCTGGACGATCGCCGCCTACGAGAGTCCCGTCGGCGAACGGCTCTGGCACGCCACGATCACCGCCACCGCCCCCGTCCCCCTGATCCGCGCCCTGCTGGAAAGCCTCACAACCGATGCGCCGCGGGACGCTCAAGCCCCGTGCGAACCACTGCGCAACGCTGGCTGGGCCGAGGACAGCCACGCCTTCGGCACGACGTGGCGAGCTCCAGGTCGCAGCCTCAGCTTCGAGCACCATCCCCACGGGCTGGACGACCGATGGATCGCCCACGGCGGCGACGACCCCAACCGCCACGCCTGGACGATCCGGCTCTCGGCCACCGCGGCGCCCGAAATCCTCACCCAACTCACCGCGGCGCTCGCCGACAGCACCGTACCGGCGCCACGTCCCCAGCAGCGACCGACGCCCCGCCTCCTGCCCGCCGCCGTCCCGCAGCAGCGCCCCCGTCATCGCTGATCAGGAGCGACTTGTCGGAGGGGCGCAGGCAGGCATTGTTCAGCCGGACGCCTTGAACATGAGGTCGCTGGTTCGTGATGGAGATCCTCGGCGTCGTTGACACTTGCGCCGACTTTGCTCCTCCCCTCTCAGCACATGACTTCGGCGCGAGTGCCCAGCTCTGATTGCATGCCGTCCTGGATCCTGTCGGCGGTAGGGGCACCTGGTGGCTCCGAGGGGCCGGTCTACCTCAAGGGGGTGCGGTGGAGCTGCGGATCGTGGTCCAGAACGTCGGGCTCGATGGGCTGCGTACGGGCACGGGTGATCCTGAGGACCGGTGGCCGGCGCTGGCCGAGCGAATCCAGAGCACCGGCCAGGCGGACTTCTTCTACATCCAGGGGCTGCATGGTTGCTACGGTCCCGCGTATGACGCTACCCATGCCTCCTGTTGTTGATCTACGTCGGGAATCAGTTGTCGAGGTGCTGGACCGTGTGGAGCGGTCGCTTCAAGTGCGTCTCGACCGGGAGACGTTGGTTCGCAAGCGCCGCTCCGTCGGGGCGCGGACGCACCGCAACACCTGGGTACGGATTGAGCGACGCGGCTTCGATCGGATCGGCGCCCAGGGCTGGAACGGGCCGGAAGCCGCTGCCATCCTGAGCGGGGTCGCCATGGCCCGGTGGTACGCGGGGTTTGCTTGGCGTGAACCGCAGGATCCGGCGATGTGGCGTGCCGATGAGATGGACCTCGTCACGGCCTCGCCGATCGGGCGAAGCGCTCTCGTCATCGAGGATCCCAAGCTACAGGACGGGTGGTGGGCGACCCTGAACAGTTCGCTGGACGCGCTCGCCACGCAGAGCACCCCCAGGGTCGCCACGCCGGACACCGAGACGATCAGCCAAGAATTAGTGACCGCCACCATCCAGACAGTCTTCTCCGAGGTGACCGACACCCAGGTCGACGAGTGGACCCCGGCGCACGCGGACCTGACGTGGGCCAACATCACCGGACCAGAGTTCTGCATCATCGATTGGGAGGACTGGGGCATGGCACCGCGCGGGCTGGACGCCGCGACCCTGTGGGGCAACGCCCTCGCTGTACCAGCTCTGGCAGACCGTGTGTGGAGCGAGCGCCGGCCGGACTTGGAGAGCAAGTCGGGTCGGCTGATGGCGCTGTTCTTCTGTGCGAAGGTCACCGGGCCGCACGCCCACCCGGAGGACCCGCGCCTGGAGCCGGCCCGGAGGGCATCCGCGCGTCTCATGGCCGAGCTCGACTCCTCCCCAGGGAGTCGGTCAGCTCCCCTGAGTGGCTGAGGCTGTCCGGGAGCCGGCCACGAGCTCACGCCAACTCGCAGGGGCGGACGCCGGGCAGGGCCAGTGCCCCCAGTCAGGCGGAGTCTCGGAGAGAACGACGGCGGTGGACAGTCCCGCCAGTTCCGCCCCGACAACGCACTCGCTCGGGATCCCGAGGCCGCCTCCTTTGAGACCGGACCACTTAAGCGGTCAGGGCTGCGTCGAGGTAGTCCTGTACCGGCTCGAACAGTCCATACGGCACGTACTGCGGGATCTCGCCATGGGCCACCCAAGCGAGCTCGGCCAGCTCCTCGGCGTCCGCGACGTAAGCGGTACCGCCCACCACCTCGCAGGCCGTGTATGACATCAGCCGGCCCGTCTTCGGGTGAATCCGCTCGCCGAGCAGCTTGATGGCGGTCACGTCCACGCCGGTCTCCTCCCGGGTCTCCCGCACGGCGGCGTCTTCGCGGGCCTCCCCGAGCTCGACCTCGCCGGCCGGGAACTGCCAGGAGAGCTGACCTTCGCTGACCCGGCGGCGCACCATGAGCACGCGCCCCTCGCGGACGACGATGGCCGCGGCGATGCCCGGTTGATCCTCCGCGTTCTGCTGCGTCACGTCTGCTCCTCCAGGACGGCCAGGATGGGTGCAAAGATCGTAATGAAGCGGGTCACCGAACTTCTGGCGATTCACATGACGTCGATGTTCTCGACCGCATCGGTGTTGCAGGCTTCACCCGCCAGGTACTCGCAGAGGAAGTACTCGCACAGCACGCCGGTCACGGGGTGAGGCCGGTTGCCCAGGTGCTACAGGACCGCGCAGTGGACACCCGTCTCGTACAAGGTCTCCCGCACGGTGGTGGTCTCCCGAGCACGACGAAGGCCCCCGCGCACACCGCTTCCGCGCGTGGGCCATGCGCGTTTTCGGCCCATGCTCAACTTCCCTGACTCAAGGCCCCCTTGACGTGCTCCGGTCCGAGCGAAATCGTCGTGCAAAAGTGCGCAACCAGCTGGACATGGGAGATCGTTATGACGCTACGGTTCGTCGGGATAGACCCCAACACCCAGGGCGGCGGTTCACCGACGGTATGGGTGGACGACGAGAAGAACGAGCTGGTGATCCAAGGGTGGAAGGCGGACGAAACCCTCACCGCCAAGGTCAGCGGAACGACCTGGGTGGAGGGACACGACACCGGCATCCCGGACCACGAGACCCTGATACGCATCCCGGCACGCATGGTGCCGATCCTGAGGAAGGCGTGCGATGACGCAGAACGTGCCGGACTTCACTGAGCTGCTGCGCGGGGCCGAGCGCACGGCCGTACACCTGGAGATGCGCGACGTCTACGGGGTCGGCGACGAAGCCGAAGACTTCGAGCGGTTCAAGCGCACCGGCGTCCACCCCGACGCGGACCCCGCCTCGGCGGACTGGGGTGGCTGGGTGCCGCTGGTCCGGGAGACCGTCGGACGCGGCGTTGTGATGCGCCGGGCCCGCATCGTTTCCGAGCCGGTGACCGAGTACATCCGCTTCGAGCACGCCAGTACCCCCGTGAATGTGGCGGCCGGTGAGCTGGTCCGCTGGCTTCCGCGAAGCCGAGCGTCGGACATCGCGCTGCCTGGGAACGACTTGTGGCTCATCGACGACCGCCTGATCCTCTTCCACTGGTTCACCGGTGACGGCGACTGGGCCGGACACGAGTTCAACGAGGACCCGGACGTGGTCAAGATGGTCTCGACTGCGTTCGAGGCGGTGTGGGAGCGCGGCATCCCACACGACCAGTACACCGTCTGACCCGCAGCACCGGACAGCCAACCCATGCCCAAGTCTCCTTCCTCCAGCGCCCAGGCCGCCCGGGAGGCGGTTGCTGCCCGCCTGCGTGAGCTGATGCAGGACGCGGGGCTCAAGGGCAATCAGCTGGCTGTCCGGTGCGGGTGGAACGCCGCCAAGACCTCCCGCATCATCAACGCCAAGACCCCGCCGTCCGACTCCGACATCCGCCTCTGGTGTGCGGCCTGCGGCGCGGAGGACCAAGCCGCCGACCTGATCGCCACAAACCGCGCTGTAGAGTCGATGTACCTGGAATGGCGCCGTCTCCAGCGCGACGGAATGCGCAAGGTGCAGGAGGACTTCTACGCCCTGCACGAGCAGGCACGCCTGTGCCGCACGTACGTCTCTAACGTCATCCCCGGCTTCCTCCAGACCGCCCCCTACATCACGGCTCTCCTGCGGTCCATCACGCGCTTCCAGGGCACACCTGACGACGTGGCGGAGGCAGTCACCGCCCGAATCGCCCGCAGCCGGTTCCTTTACGAAGGCGGCCACCGCTTCGCCGTGGTCATGGAGGAAGCGGTACTGCGTCACCGGATCGGAAGCCCCGAGGAGATGGCCGGCCAGCTCCGGCACATCCTCACCGCCATGCCCCTGGCCTCCATCTCCGTCGGCATCATCCCCTTCGGAGCCGAGCGCACTGTCTGGCCACTGGAGGCGTTCTATCTGTACGACGACCGACGCGCCGTCGTGGAGACACTGACAGCCGAGATCAATGTGACACAGCCGCGTGAAATCGCCGACTACGCCCGCGCGTTCGCCGGACTGTCCAGGATGGCCGTCTACGGCGACGAGGCGCGGGCTCTCATCACCGCCGCGATCGACGCCCTCGGGTGAAGTTGTGCAACGCCGTGCAATTTCGTTGAGGGCAAATCACTGGCGTCCCTAGCGTGTTGAGTGCCGCTCGGAGGCCGAAGGACCCTCCGGGCAGCTCCCCCGAAGCAGCAGGGCGCACGCGTCCCGTCCGGTGATGCGCCCCGCTATGCCGACCTCACCCGTAGGAGTGCGCGATGACCACGGCCCTCCCCCGCGACCCCGGCGAGCCGCCGGAGTTCGGCGTCCCCAGCCCGGAACTGACCGCCCGAGCCGAATCCGGGTTCGAGAAGTTCCTCGCCCGGGGTGAAGGACGACTGCCAGTCCGACGAGGAGACCACGCGATGAGCAGCGCCGGCTCCTTCTTCCATGGGGACGGCCACCCCTGGCTGCACAAGACGGTGCGGGACATCGCGAGCCGGGGCGAGGGCGAGCTGACCGCGATCGTCCACGAGAAGACCGGTAGCCGGACCGTACGCGTCGCTCACATCCGACCCGCGTCCGGGATCGAGTGGACCACGTCCGCGGACAATATCCAGCTCGTTCCGTGACCCGATTACGCCACTGGCCCGGCTGGCACCAGCAGCTCGCCGTCCTCGCGTGTGTCGTCGTCGCCACTGTCTCCGTGGTCGCGCTGGCCCTGGCCGGGACGCCGGACGGGTAGCCCCACAGATTTCCGCCTGGAACAGCCCTGGACAGGTCGAGCCGGGCGGATCGGTGCCGGGGTCTTCCCTCCGAGGACTCCGGCACCACCCCACAGCACCACTCGAACCCGATCGAGAGGAGCACCATGGCCTTCCGCAGCCCCACGCGGCTCGCGGCCGTCCCCCGTGCGGTGATCATGCAGCCGACGACGCTGTGCCTTCCTATGGACTGCACGTACTGCTATCTGCCCTTCCGGAAGAAGAAGCACCTCATGACGGTGGAAGTCGCCAGGACGGTGGCCAAGCCGGTCAACGTGTGGGCGGCCGACGACCCGGCATTCGAGGTCGTCTGGCACGGGGGTGAGCCCCTGGCCACGGGACGCGAGCACCTGGCGGCGCTCATGGCTCCCTTCGGGGGCGTGAAGCATTCGATGCAGACCAACGCCGCCCTGCTGGATGACGCCTGGTGCGAGTTCCTGCTGGAGCGCGACGTAGCCGTGGGAGTCAGCATCGACGGCCCCGTAGACATGAACACCCACCGCGTCACCCTCGCCGGGCACCCCGGATTCCACGTGACGATGCGCGGGATCGAGCGGCTGCGCCGCCACGGCATCCCGTTCTCCGCCATCGCGGTCGTCTCCGATCCCGACCCGGCGAACGCCGCCCGGTTCTACGAGTTCTTCGCCGAGCTGGGCGTCACCACCCTCGGCGTGAACGTCGAAGAGGAGGAGGGGGTCAACCTCTCGGTACGTGAGACCGACGCCGTTCGAGCGGCCGAGTTCTGGGCCGCCCTCGCCGACGCCTGGCGGGCCAACCCGGTCGTACGCCTGCGGGAGATTCAGCGCGTGCTGAACTTCGCCGGCGCCGTCCTCCAAGGCGAGGTGACCGCCCCCACCCCGGCCTCCGATCCGTGGGACCCGCTGCCCACCATCGCCTACGACGGCGGCGTGGTCCTGCTCTCCCCCGAGCTGGCCGGATTCACCGACGACCGGTTCGGCGACTTCACCACTGGCAACGTGCTCCGCGACGGCCTCGACATCCTCGTGGCCGAGGCCGAGGAGCGCACCCCCTGGATCACCGAGTTCTGGAACGGCGTGGACGCCTGCCGCGCCACATGCCCCTCCTTCGCCTTCTGCGGCGGAGCCCACCCCGCCAACCGGTACTTCGAACACGACGGCCGGATGGACGGGACCAGGACCCGGTACTGCACCACCGCCAAGATTGCCCTTCTGGAAGGAGTAACGCGCCATGTCCGCGAGCATGCCCACTGACGCCACCACCCTCGTGATGGACTCGCCCTTGGGCTTCCAGTCCCTCCTGGAGGTCGCCGGGACGCAGGTCCTCGCCACCTTCGACAACCGCCCCACCTGGGACAACCCGACCCCCGCGTTCGACAACCGGCCCACCTGGGACGACTGGAGCAAGAGGTCCTAGCCCCCGCTGACACCCGGGGCGGTCCTGCCAGAAGATCGGGGCCGCCCCGGCACCACGATGAAGGAGCACCATGGCCACCCGCACCTTCGGCCACGTCACCGTCACCACCCCCGACCTCGACGAGCCGGGTCTCTACCTGACCAACGTCCAAACGCTCGACAGCCCGCGCGGCACCCTCCAGGATTTCACATACGGGGACGCGGACCTGCGCTCGCTCGACCTGGCCGACGCTCACCTCATCACCGGCCGCATCACCGGCGTGCGCACGCATCGCGCCGAGTTCGAGGCACTCAATCTGCACGGCGTGGAGATCACCGGCAGTGACCTCGGCTCGGCCCGTTGGAGCGAGAGCAAGCTGACGCGCGTTGTCGTCCGGGACTCCAAGCTGATGGGTGCGGCTCTGGAGGGCCTGGTGCTGGACAACGTCCTGTTCGAGGGCTGCAAGTTCGACTTCGCAACCTTCGAGAAGGTTCGTGCCACCGGGCCCGTCGTGTTCACCGGCTGCGTCTTCACCGAAGCCGTATTCACCGACTGCGACTTGTCCGATGTCGTGTTCTCCGACTGCCCGCTGAGGCTCACCGAGTTCGGCGCCGGCCGTTACCGAGACACCGACCTGCGTGGCAACGATCTCTCCACAATCCGCGGCGTAGCGAACCTCGCCAAGATCCGTATCGCCCCCGGGCAGCAGACCGAACTCGCCCAGGCCCTAGTGAACGAACTCGACATCACCCTCGGAGACGACTGACCCGGGAGGAACCGTGCCCCTACACCTTGCCGTCAGCAACCTCGACGCCCTGCGCGAGCGGTGCGACGTCGCCGCCGTCCGCACCGCGAAGAACGAGCCTGAGTTCGAGGACGGCGCGGTCATCCCGTCCGGGCTGTGGCAGCGACTCCCGGAGACTGCCGGTCTCGCACTGGCCGCCCCGCCCGGGACCCCGCCGGACACGCTCGTGGAAATCGTTCGTCCGCCCCTCCCCACTGGGGACCATCTGGACGAGCTGGCGAAGCCGATGGGCGACCCGGACGCCCAATACATCGGGCAGGCTCACGCCAAGCCCGACATGCTCACCACCACGGACAACTATCGCGACGGCCGACTGATCGGCCTCCACCTCGACAACTGGGACAAGCTCATCTACGAGCAGAAGCCCTTCGGGCGACGCCGTCTCGCGCTCAACTTCGGCCCCGGAACCCGCTACATCATCCTCGGCGCCATCGACGCCCAGGCCATATGCCGCGCCGTCCACCCCGAGGACTACGCGCACCGCTACCCCCACACCAACGACTACCGCACGCACGTCGCCGCCGGCCGCCCGACCCACTGCGTCCGCATCCGGCTCGACCCAGGAGAGGGTTATATCGCCCCCACCGAATTCCTGCTCCACGACGGCTCCACCGAGGGCCAGGAGCAGCCCTCGGCCGCTGCCTTCTGGCTCGGGCGCTGGGCGTTCGGCACGCTGCCCTCCCTCATCTGACCGAGAAGGAAGCACCCCCGATGACCGAGCGCGTCCGCGCCATCCTGACCACACCCGCCGGAACCACCCTGTTGATCAAGCGAGTGAAGCCGGGCATCCCCGCCTACTGGGTCCTCCCGGGCGGCGGTGTCGAGTCCACAGACCTCGACCACGAGGCAGCACTCCGGCGAGAGATCCACGAAGAACTCGCGGGCCAGATCAAGACCCCGCGCCTTCTGCACACCCTTCAGCGGGGCGACGACATCGAGTTCTTCTACCTCGCCGACATCACGACCTGGTCCTTCGACGACCGTACGGGCCCGGAGTTCAGCCAGGAGGGCCGCGGCGAATACCTCCTGGAGGAACTGCCCCTGACCCCCGAGGCCCTGCGTGGAATCAACCTGAAGCCGGACGCGATCACCGAGGTGATCGTCAGTGCCCTACACAACGGCCTGATCCCGGCCGGCACCTGACACAGCAACCCGACGCCCCGCTCACACCCACACCAGGTCCAGAGAGGGGCGTCATCATGACCTGCCCGCCTCGTGGCAGAAGACGACGACCGCCACGCACGCCACTCGCATCACAGCAGGTCAGCGGGTTTGAGAACGCCTGATCACACCCTCGGGTGATCAACGCGCAGAGCGGTTCCCCTGGCGCTCTTACGCCCGTACGCTCACGCGCTCCACCACAACTCGACGCAAGGAGCTGATTCGTTGTCCGCCCACACAGACGCCGACAAACCCGGCCAGAAACCCGTCGAGGAGCTGAGGTTCAAGTCCCCCACGGTGGCCGTCTTCCAGCGGAACTCGGTGACCACCTGGTCCATGGCCCGGCGCCTTCCACAGCTCGTACGCCGGGCCCTTCGCCTTGCATGGCGCGTGAATCCCCGCTCCGTGATCGTCCTCCTCACCTGCCAGGCTCTCTCGGCCGCCCTGGAAGCGTTCGCGCTCGTGGCCACCACAAGCACCATCACGGCCCTGATCGCCTCCGGGCGCATCCAGGACCGCCTCGTCGAGGCATTACCCGCGATCGGCGTCCTCGCCGGGGCAGCCGGGGCGCGTGCTCTGCTCGCCATCGTGATCGTCAACGTCTCCACCCGGCTGTCCCCCCGCATCTCACGCGAGGCCGAGCTGGAGATGCTCCAGGCGGCCGTCCACGCCGAACTCGCCGCCTACGACCACCCCGGCTTCAACGACAAGTGGGAGAACGCCGACCGCGGCGCCGACGTCGCACGGGATCTGATCACCGAGTCCCAGCAGCTCATGGCCTGCCTCGCGTCGATCACGGCGGCGGCCGGCGTCGTCACCGTCCTGCACCCCGCGCTGCTGCCGCTCCTCGTCCTGGCCGTGCTGCCCCAGGGCATCGCCAGCATGAAGGGCGCACGCATCCACTACGAGTCCTCCCGCGCCATGGCCGCCGAGCGTCGTACCCTCAGCCACCTGCGCTGGTTCATCGTGGACAAGGACACCGCCGACCAACTCCGTTCCGGCACCATGGCCGACTTCCTCCTCGGCCGCTACCGCGCCATCGGCTCCCGTGTCGACGCCGTCACCGACAAGGCCGTCCATCAAGGCGCCCGCTACGCGTTCATCGGCGCCGTCACCGGCGGGATCGCGTCCGCCGCCGTCTGGATCGCCCTCGGCCTGCTACTCGCAACCGGCCACATGTCCGTCGCATCCGCCGGAACCGCCGTCTTCGCGATGCGCACCGTCGGCTCCTCCCTGCGCGGCATGGTCGGCTACGGCACCCAGCTCTTCCGGACCGGTCTCTATTTCGACGACTGGGTGGAGTTCATCGAGGAGGCCGGTGGCCACCGCCTGAACCGGGGCACCCTGATCCCCGAAGCGCCTAGTGTGGTCAAGGCCGACTCTCTGACGTACCTCTATCCCGACGCGGACCGACCCGCCCTGGACAAGGTCACCCTGGAAGTCCGCCGCGGTGAAGTCCTGGCCCTGGTCGGCGAGAACGGCTCCGGCAAAACGACCCTCTCCAAGCTCCTGTCCGGCCTCTACCTGCCCACCGACGGCCGGGTCCAGTGGGATGACCACGACACCACCGAACTCGATCCCCACGCCCTGTGGGCTCAGACCGCCGTCGTGCCCCAATCCTTCGCCCGCTGGCCGCTCACGGCCCGCGAGAACATCACCCTCGGCCAGCCCCACGGCGACGACGACAACGTCCGCGCGGCCGCCGAGAAGTCCGGCGCCCACGAAGTCGTGGACGACCTCCGTAGCGGCCTCGACACGCTCCTGGCCCGCGAATGGTTCGGCGGGGTCGAACTCTCCGGTGGCCAGTGGCAGCGCATCGCCATCGCCCGCGCTTTCCACCGCCCCGCCGGCCTCCTGGTGATGGACGAGCCCACCAGTGCTCTCGACGCGCGCGCGGAGCACCGCATTTTCTCCGGTCTCCGCGAAGTCGCCCGGGACCGCGCCGTCGTCCTGGTCACACACCGGCTCGCCAACGTCGCCGTCGCGGACCGCATCGTCGTCCTCGACCACGGCCGCGTCATCCAGGACGGCACCTTCGACGAACTCGTGAAGGCCCCCGGCCTCTTCCGCGAGCTGTGGGAGTTGCAGAACGACCGCACCATCCCCACCCCGCGCATTGCGAAGGAGATCACCACATGACGCGACTCTCGTATCGTCACTGGCCTGCGCACAGCAGGGAAACGCTTCTCGACACCCCTTCGTACCGCATCCACCGCGACCATGTGACCCAGCCCGACGGCGGGCCCGGCACCTTCGAGTGGCACGAGTCCACCTGCGACGGTGCGGTCATCGTCGCCGTCAATGACGCCGACGAGATTGCTCTGGTCCGCTACACGACCTACGTCCACGGCGAAATCCTCACCCTGCCGGGCGGAACGCTCGAACCCGGTGAGACACCGCTGGACGCCGCGACTCGCGAAGTGGCGGAAGAGGCCGGAGTCACGGCCGGCACCTGGACCAAGCTCGGCGAAACCGCGCTCATGACCAAGTGCTCCGCGCGACTCCACATGTTTGCAGCCCGAGACCTCACTATCGGACAGCAGCGGCTCACCGGAACCGAGACCGGCATGAAGGTCGAATGGCTCCCCCTCAACGAAGCAGTGGACGCCGCGCTGAACGGACGGCTCACGCTGGCGGGGTCGGCTCTTGCCGTGCTGGCCTTCGCCCAGTTGCTCGGGAGGGAATCCGCGTGACCTCTACCTGGCTGCCTCTCGAGGAGTACGTCAAGACGATCGCCCAGTCGACCGCGCACGCCTGCTTCTACTTCACCGATACCGCTGGCCGACCGGTACCACTCGATCCGTTCGGAACCAGGAGATCCGGCGGTGGCCCGGCGGGAACATGGACCCCGGCGAGACACCGTGGGAGTGCGCGGTGCGCGAGTGCCGCGAGGAATCCGGCATCGTCTTCGAGGGAGAAAGGCGGCTGTTGGGCATGCAGTTCCTCGTCAAGAACGCTGCATGGCCGACGAACCAGATCGGATTCATCTTCGACGGAGGGACCCTCAGGGACGAGCAGATCAAGAACATCGTGCTGGATCCGAAGGAGCACACCGAGGTCTGCGTGCGCACGTTGGACGAGTGGGAGCGGGAGATGACTCCGCGGAACTTCGCCCAGCTTCGGGAGATCGACGCGGGACGCCGCGCCGGGACCGTTGCTTTCATGGAGGAAGGAGCGCAGCAGTGAACCCGCGCCGCGCGACCCCCGACGACGCTCGTGAGCTGACGCGCCTGAGGACGATCATGCTCGGATACCCCCATGGGCCGTGGTTCGAGCAATGCGTGAACTCCTTCGGCGCACAGCTTCGCGACGTCGACACCTTCGCGGCCTTCGTTGTCGAGCATCCGGATCTCCGCGGGCTCGTCGCATGTGCCGTCGCCGTGGTCACTCCGAACTTCCCCAGCCCCCGTAATGCTGCAACACGCCGCGGACTCGTCATCCAGGTCGTCACCGAACCCGGCTACCGACGCCGGGGGTACGGGCGCTCGTGCGTCACTTCCGCGTTGGGCTGGCTCACCTGCCGCGGGTGCGCCACTGTTGCCCTGAACTCGGCGCCGGAGGCCGAGCCGTTGTACCGCAGCCTGGGCTTCGTGCCGACGGGGCACCCGTCGATGAAAGCTGCTCTCCCGATCGGAGAACGCTCGTGAAGTTGCCGCTGCCGGCCATCTCCCAGAACTCAGGCCCTCATCAGCGCCCTCCTGCTCGAGCTGGTCCATCTCGCCGATGTCGTCGGGATCTGGCTGACCGTCTCGTACCTGCACACACTCATCGCAGCCTGCCCCCGCCCGCAGCACGCCGGAGCGTACGCGGGGATAGTCCGCACCGATCACGCCCACAGGAGCAGGCTCGCGCGCCGTTGACCAGCTCCTGCATCTGTCACAGAAAGGCCAGGAGCTTGATTGTTCAGCCGCCCCAGTCCAGGCGCACGGGCTCGCGGGCGGCGGCGAGGGCGCTGTCGAGGTCTGCGAGGCGTTCGGCGAGGGTGGTGGTGGCGAGTCGGGGCGGGAGGGCGGCGGAGAATTTGAGGCCGCGGACGGCGCGCGGGTCGACGGTGGGCAGGGTGAGGGAGTCGGGAAGTTCGGCGCGGGCGGTCTTCCAGTCGTCAGGGGCGAGGTCCTGGCGGAGACGGACGTGGGTGTCGGTGGGGCGCTGTACGGGGTCGGCGAGGTTGCCGAGGGAGGCTGCGAGGGTTGCGTTGGCGCGGTAGCCGGCCCAGGTCCACCAGCGGGTGGCATCGGCGTTGCGGACCAGGAGGGTGCCCGCCGGGTGTACTTCGTGGGGTGCTCGGTCCATGCGGAGTTCGGCAAGGGTGGCCGTCGCGCGGCGAGTGAGGCGGACATCGGGGTCTTTGCCGAGGAGGACGTGGCGCATTGCGCGGGTGAGGTCGTAGGACAGGCCGCGGGCTTCGGTGCCCTGCCATTTGGCGATGCCGCCGTCTTCGACGGGTTCGACGAAGGCGCGGCGTCGGGCCCAGTCGATGAAGGTGACCTGCCAGCTGCGGCCGGCCAGGAGCAGGCGGCGCGGGCCTGGGCGTTCTTCGGTGAGGACGGTGGGGTCGGTGGTGCCGATCTCGGTGCGGCCGGCGAGCACGGTGAATTCGGGGGGTGCGGTGAAGGAGGCGGTCAGCTCCATGAAGTGTCGTCGGCCGAAGTGTTTCTCGGCTTCGGTGCCGATGAACAGCATGCCGCCGTCGCTGTCGAGGAAGCCGCCTTCGACGAGGTGGGCCAGGAGGGGAGCGGCGGAGCGATCGAAGGGAGCCAGGCCGTTCCATTGTTCGGGCCACAGGCGGTCGCCGATGCGGTGTTCCTGCAGGGTGACAGCGAGGAGTTGTTGTGCGACGAGGTGGCGGGGCGAGGGGGGCGGGGTGACGGGTTCGACCCAGCCGCGGGTCCACAGGGTGAGCAGGCCGGCGGCTTGGAGGAGGGTGTCGGGCTGGGTGGCGAGGAACAGGCAGTTGCGTGAGGTGCCGGTGCGGCGGCCTGTGCGGCCGATGCGTTGCAGGAAAGAGGCCACGGTGCTGGGTGAGTCGATCTGGATGACGCGGTCGAGGTCGCCGACGTCGATGCCGAGTTCGAGGGTGGAGGTGGAGACGATGACGCAGTCGCGTGCTTCGGCGAATGCCTGCTCGGAGCGGGCGCGTTCGTCGGTGGAGAGGGAGGCGTGGGAGAGGAACACGGTGACGTCGCGTGCTCGTAGTGCCGCGCCGAGTTCTTCGACCTGCTTGCGGGAGTCACAGAAGACGAGACGCTTTTCGCCCTTGTGCAGGGCGGAGATCACTTTGGCGGCGTTGGCGAGGGATCCGACGTAGTCGAGTTCCACCTCTCCTGCGGGGCGCGGGAGATCTTCGGTGTCGGCTGCGGCGGTCCCGGTGGCAGGCAGGGTCACGCCGGGGGCGACAACCCGGCCGGGGCGGTCGGTGGGGCTGGCGCCCTGGAGCCAGGTGAGCAGGGTGTCGGGGTTGCCGACGGTCGCGGAGAGGCCGATGCGCTGGATCCGTTGGCCGGCCAGTCGCTCCAGGCGTTCGAGTACGGCGAGCAGGTGCCAGCCGCGGTCGTCCCCGGCGAAGGCGTGCACCTCGTCGACCACGACGGCACGCACTCGGCCCAGCATGTGCGTATGGTCCGTCTTTACGCTGATGAGCATCGCTTCGAGGGACTCGGGTGTGGTGAGCAGGAAGTCGGGGGACTCGGTGCGGATGCGGCGGCGTACGGATTCGGGGGTGTCGCCGTGCCAGAGGGCGGCTCGGCGTCCCAGCCACTGGGCGTAGGTGTCGACCCGGTGCACCAGGTTGTTGAGGAGCGCCTTGAGCGGGGCCAGGTAGAGGACGGAGGTGCCGGTCCAGCGTTTCTCCCGCATCGCGGACAGCATCGGGAAAGTGGCGGCCTCAGTCTTCCCACCTGCCGTCGGCGCGAGCAGGATCGCGTCCTCGCCGTCCATCAGCGGGTGCACAGCGGCCTTTTGCAGGGGGCGTAGGTCTGGCCACCCAAGCGTGTTGACGATGTGGTGCAGGACTACCGGGTCGAGGCGTTCCACCGGGTCGGTGCCGCGCGGCTGATCCTGCACTTTTGTGGCTCCTGAACTGGTCCGTCAGAGTTCGGGACTTCGAGAGTTGGGTCTTCAGAGATCGAGGTCGAGGTCGTCCGCCGAGGCGGCCAGCGCGGGCGCAGCGAAGTTTCGTTCGGTGGCGGTCAGGTCGCCGCTGGAGACCGTCAGCTTGTAGTGCGTGCGCGGGTCGAAGTCGGGGAACTGATCGATCCGGTCGAGCACATCTCCGACCAGTTTCTTCAGGTAAAGCCGTGGTGCCACTCCGACCTTTCCTCCAAGGGCACCGCCCACGGCCCGTGCCAGGTCGGTGAGGTAGGTGTCATCGGCGAGCTGCTTGATCCGGTCGGGGGACTGGGAGCCTTCCGCGTACAGGTTCCGGATGGTGGTGCCAAGACCGGTCAGTGATTCCTCGGTGAATCCAGGCAGCCGGATCTGGACAGCCCTGGGATTGTCGAACCGAGGGTCGGTGGTGAAGTCGGTGGCGAGGCGCTGGGCGAGCGGTGCAAGTCGCTGTACGCCCTGCTGTCCGTCGTAGAAGGCGGGCGTTCCGGTGATGACGAGGTACAGGCCAGGGAAGCGGCCGGAGTGGACCTCGTCAATGAGCTGCCGTAGCGCGTTGAGTGCCTTGTCGCGGGCGTCGGAGCGAACCCGCTGCAGGGTCTCCACTTCGTCCAGGACGAGGACGAGTCCGGCGTGCCCGGCGTCCCGGAGCACGGTGAGCAGGCCCTGCAGGAAGCCGAATGCACCGAAGTGGTCGAGGTCGCCGCGGACACCTGCGCTGCGCCGGGCCGCTGCGGCGACGTGTGGCTGGCCGCCCAGCCAGGCCATGACCGCGGCGGCGGTGGCCTCGTCTCCGGCGTCCAGGGACTGCTTGTATCCGCGTAGGGCGGTGGCGAAGGCCGGGGCGTGTCGGGAGACCTCGGCAAGCCGGGCGGTGAGAAGCCGATCCACGGCCTGCGGCAGCTCGTGCTCGCTCGCGCCATCGGCGAGCGCGTCCTCCTCCAGCGCGTAGAACCAGGCGTCAGCGACCGGCCGCATGGCGCTGGGCGGGAAGCTCACGGTGGTCAGGCGCTCGGTGAGTCGCCGGTAGACGGTCTCCAGCTTGTGCAGCGGAGTCTCGGTCTCCGACACCTGCACTTCGGCCACGGCGAAGGTGCGTCGTTTGGCGCGCTCGCCGAGCCAACGGGTGAAGAAGGTCTTGCCGGATCCGTACTCGCCGCGCACGGCCTTGAACACCGAGCCGCCAGCGGCGACGGTGTCCAGCTCCTCGTCGACTGCCTGCTCGAAGCGGCCCAGGCCGGTGGCGAGCAGGTCAAGGCCGCTCTCGGGGACGGCGCCGCGCCGCAGCGCGTCCACCACGGCGCGCCGTCGCACGGCGCCGACCGGGGTGACGGCCCCGGATGCTGAAGATCCAAACGCATTCACCCGAACAGTCTCCCATCCGGCCGCCGGCCTGGCCGCGGACACCGAGGCCGACGCCGGACCGCCAACTCGCCGCGCTGGTCGCCAACCCGCTCAAAGTCACCGTCAACGGTGTCGCCGCCATCGACAACTCGGCCAATGTCGCCGCGATCGAACGTCACCTCGCTCAGCTCGACAGCGTCGAGGCCCCAGACGGTTTGGACTCAGCCAGCGCGGAGCTACTCACCGTCATCCCCCTGCCCACTCGTCCCCGCCGGTAGGACCCCGTCGGTTCACGGGCGTGGTTGCGGCCAAGCTGACAGGATCGTGTGCCATGTCACCGCACCCGCTGCTGAGTGCCAAATCCGTCGACGTTCTGGAGACGTACCTGGAAGAAGTGGGCACCGTATTCCGAGCCTTCCGGGATCAGGACTCGGGCTGTGTCTCGTTCGGAGTCGCTGTCGACGACGAGCGGTGGTTCGTGAAGGGTGCGACCACTCCGTCAGCAACGGCATCGTTGCGCCGCGCCGTAGAGGTGCATGACGCGGTACGGCACGGGGCGATTGTGCCCCTGCGTCACCACTTCCGGGTCCGAGGCGGTCTGGCGCTGGTCTACCCGTGGGTCGAGGGTGAGGTCCTGTATCACCCGACTGCCTCCCGCCGCGGTGGGCGGTCGGCTCTGGAGAGTCCGATGGCCCGGTTCCGCACGCTTCCTGTATCTGAGATCCTGCGGGCCCTGGACGAGATCCTCAACGCGCACCTGGCGGTCGAGCAGGCCCGCTTTGTTGCTGTCGATCTGTATGACGGGTGTCTCTTGTACGACTTCGAAGCGCGTCGCATGGTGTTGTGCGATCTGGACGAGTATCGGCCTGGGCCGTTCGTGCTGGAGGCCGACCCGTTGCCTGGCTCGCGGCGTTTCATGGCGCCTGAAGAGTTCGTCAAGGGCTCGACTATCGACATTCGCACGACCGTCTATGTACTGGGCCGGGTGCTGCGACTGTTGCTGGATGCCGGCGACGAGGAGCAGGAGTGGCGTGGCTCGCCTTCACAGCTCGCGGTCATCGAACGTGCCACTGCTGCTGATCCGGCCGACCGATTCACCTCGGTCAAAGCCCTCACCCAAGCCTGGCGCGGCGCAAGCAGGACATCAGAGTGATCTACTCTCGGAGTGAATCGACACGGTCTGCCGGCCACCGCATGGCCGCGCAGCGGCCCTTAGGCTGTTCAACGGTCACAGGAAGCAACGGGCAGTAGATCACCCGCAGTAGGACGCAGTGCGACTCGGGGATACACCCGGCCGTGTACCCACCGCCTGTGGGTACGAGACTCGAAGCCCTTCTGATTCCGTGGCCCTGTGCCTCCGATTGAGATGGCCGTTTCGGCCATTGCGAGAACGCGGGGTTCCCCGACGAGACAGCGGCCGCGAGCCCGTCTGCTCTAGGGTGGAGCGATGGCTGAAGCTGTGGGCCGTCGCGCTGCATTTCAGGTGTTGGTGCTGCCGGTCCGGCAGACCGAGGCGGGCCTGCTCTACGCCTTGTTCCGCCGCTCGGACGGTGCCTACTGGCAGGGCGTAGCTGGTGGTGAGGCAGGAGAATCACCGCTGGAGGCCGCCAGGCGAGAGGCATCCGAGGAAGCAGGTCTGGTCGGCGACTTCGAGTTCCTCGAACTGGACGCGCGGGCGACGATCCCGGTGGTGCACGTCACTGGTGAGTTCACATGGGGGCCGGATGTACTGGTGATCCCCGAGTTCGCCTTCGGGGTCCGAGTCGCCAACGCAGAGTTGCTTCTCTCCGATGAACACACTGAGTACAGGTGGTTCGCCTTCGACGCTGCGATGAAGGCGGTGCAGTGGGACTCCAACCGGACGGCACTGTGGGAGCTCGATCACCGTCTCCGGCGTGGCGGGCCGGGGCGGCGCCTGACCGCGCCCCGTCACCTCGCCCCGTCGGAAAACCACGGGCGCAGTCCGTGAACACGCGGGATCATGAGGCATGCGCCCGGACGACTGGTACCTCACCGATGACGTCGACAGCTTCCTAGCCCGCGCAGGAGACTTCCTGCACTCGCGACCCGCCCTGCACACCATCCCGCT
This sequence comes from Streptomyces sp. NPDC059875, assembly GCF_042731085.1. NCBI lineage: Bacteria > Bacillati > Actinomycetota > Actinomycetes > Kitasatosporales > Streptomycetaceae > Streptomyces > Streptomyces sp. NPDC059875. The sequence continues at coordinate 349,818 of NZ_JBHWJZ010000003.1, read as the reverse complement.
GACGGTGACCGAGGCGCTGCGTACGCGCGGACCGCACGCGTACGGCGCCGAAGACCCCGTCTTCGGCATCCTGGAGAGGGCGGGAGAGGTCCGCGCGACCTACTTCCGCACCCCGCCCCACCGCCTGAACCTCACCCCCCTGACCCCCGACGAGTCCGAAGCCCTCGCGGCCCATCTGGCCACCCTCGGCCTCCCCGTCCACGGCGTCAGCGCGGACCGCGACACCGCCGCCGCCTTCGCCGAGGCATGGCAACGGCACACCGGCGCGTCGCCTCGGCACGCTCACCTTGCCGGAGCCGCGTCCGGAGGGCCGGGGTCGCGTCGCGGGCGAGCAGGACCGCGATCAACTCATGTGCTGGTACAGAGAGTTCGTCGCGGCCATCGGGGGAACTGCCTCCGCGGACCCCGGATCCTGGGCCGATACGCGCATCGCCCACGAACGCGTCACGTTCTGGGAAACCCCGGACGGCACCCCCGTCTCGATGGCGGGCATGACCCCGTTGGTCGCCGGCCAGATCAGGGTGGCCCCCGTATACACCCCGGCCCATCTGCGCGGCCGCGGCTACGCGGGCGCGGCGACAGTCGAAGTCAGCCGGGCGGCACTGGCGGCGGGCGCTGCGGAGGTGCTGCTGTTCGCGGACCTGGCCAACTCCACCAGCAACGGCCTGTACCAGCGTGTCGGCTACCGCCCGGTAATGGACTTCGCGGTGTACGACTTCTAGCTCGTGCCCGAGCGGTCTCTCAGGGCTGTCGTCGCGCATCGCTGAAGCGCAGCAGCATGCCCCGGCGCCAACTGCGCGGCCGCGACGACGCGGCTGGCGAAGTCGCGCGGGTTGCCGCCCGTTCCCCTCACTGGGGCGAGGGCTGCGTCGGACTGGAAGTGCGTGTGCTGCCTGCGCCGGCCAGCCGCATCACTCGTCTTCCGCGACGCGGTCAGAACGTCCATCTGCGCCGGTCGGACAGCCATCGCAGAGTGACTTCGCCGCACCATGTCTGATGCTGGCGGAGATGCGGTGACCAGTCCGCCGGGGGCTGTGCGCCGGAGACGAGGAAGAAGCCGGAGAGCGCGGCGAGGGCTGCGTCGAGCTGTTCGTCAGCGACTCCGTGGGCGGCGGGATGTGCGGCGAACAGGGTGGTGGCGTCGTGGCCGTCGGCAAATGCCGTGGCGAGGAGCAGCACGAGGTCGAACCAGCTTGCCCCGAGGCAGGGCCAGTTCCAGTCGCAGATCCACGCGGCATCGCTGGTGTCGATGAGCACGTTGTCCTTGCGCAGGTCGTGGTGCAGGACGGCGTTGCCCGCTGTGGCCGTCCGCCAGTGGTTCTCTAGGTCGGCCAGCTGTGACGTAAGCCGGAGCGGTATCCATGAAGGCAGGGTTTCCGGTTTGGTTCTGCCTGCTTGGAGGTCACGCCAGTCGGTGAAGTCACCCTCGGCGTCAACTCGTTTGAGACCGAGTTCCAGCATCTGCGGAGAGGGGGCGGCGAGCGCCTCGGCCGTCGTGGCGTAGGCGGTCAGGGTGGCATCCAGCTCGTTGGGCTGCCAGGGCTCGGCGGGCATGCGGCCACCGTCGACGGCGTCGAAGCCGAGAACAACCCAGTCGTCCTGTTCCTCGATCCAGTGGAGGCGTGGTGCCGGAACCTCCGCGGGGAGCACCTGGTTGATCAACGCCTCCCGGCGGTAGCAATTGGCGATCACGGGGTTCGACTCGCCATTGACCGCCTTGATGAACTGTGTGCGGCTGGTCCCGTGGGCCACCGCGGCGAAGCCACTGGTGAAGCCGCTACCTGCGCTTGGCTCTGCCTCCACTGCACCGCCCAGGTGCCGTGAGATCAGCTGGCGAATGCCCGGTGGAAGGTCGCCCCAGCGCGGGCGTGCGGCGGTGGAGGCGTACTGCAGGCGCGGCGTGACGATGTGCGGCATTCTGCAAGGGTGAGGGAATCCTTCCCCCTGTGCGAGGGATTTCTCGGTCTGCTATCGCTCGGCCCTCATCATTCGGGAATGGCATGCCCCAGGGACAAGAGCCAGTACGACTGGAAGCCACTCCTTTCGGGCATGTAGTGGGCCATGGATGAGGTGATGGTGGACTGGGCCAGGCAGATCGCAGAGGCTGAGCTCGGTGATGCGCTCCCTCGGCGGTGGGCGCATAGCCAGGGAGTCGCATCCCGCGCGGCCAAGATCGGGCGGATCTTAGGGAAGGATGGAGACCTGCTGATCGCCGCCGCGGTGCTGCATGACGTCGGGTATGCGCCCCGTTTGGCCGCGACGGGGTTCCATCCGCTCGACGGCGCCCGGTTCCTCCGTGAGGCACACGGCGCTGATGAGCGGCTGGTGCGGTTGGTGGCGAACCACTCGTTCGCGTTGCTGGAGGCCGAGGAGCGCGGGCTGCGGGAGGAGCTGGAGACGGAGTTCCCGCTGCTGGAGGAACCACTCCTGGTGGACGCGCTGGTCTATTGCGACATGACAACTACGCCCCACGGCGACCAGACCACCGCCAGGGAGCGGGTCGCAGAGATCGTCGGCCGCTACGGTGCCGACAGCATCGTCGGGCGGTTCATCCGTCGGGCGGCGCCGGAGATCTTCGCCGCCGTGGAGCAGGTAGAGAGGGGGCTGGCGGCTCAGCCGAGGTATGGGTAGGTGCCGGCGAGGTAGTCGCCGATCTGCTGGCGCATGCTGGGGTGGATGTCGTACTGGTCGAGGTCGGCCGGCTGGACGAAGCGGACACCGTCGGCCTCGTCGTTGATGGTGGGCTCACCACCGACGGGACGGCCGATGTAGGTGTTCTCGTACTGCTGGCGAATCTCGCCGTCGGTGTAGGCGACGATGTGGTTCGGGTTGGTGTAAACCCCGAGGAAGCCGGTGATCTCGGCGACGATGCCCGTCTCCTCCAGGCACTCCCGCACCGCGCACTGAGCGGCGGTCTCGCCGATGTCCTGAGCTCCGCCCGGGAGGGCCCACTGGCCGGTGTCGCGGCGGCGCTGGAGCAGGATCGCGCCGCTGTCGTCGACGACGAGCAGGTTGCTGGCGGGGATGAGGGTGTTCGCCTTTGGTGCGGCGGGGTCGTTGTAGTACTCAGTCCTGCCCATGTGCGGCGGTCCCCTCCTGGTCGGGTGTCCAGGGCCGTGCGCCGGCCCAGACGGCTTCGAAGCTCTGAGCGTAGTTGTCGAACCACCCCGTGTCGTCGACCTTGTTGAGGTGGAGCAGGGGGTTGGCGCTGGCCGGCTGGCCCCATACGTGCGGGTTGACCAGCAGGGTGTCGTCGTAGCGGAACAGGGACGTGTAGAGCGTGGTGTCGTGCAGCCGCACTTCGCATCCGGCCTCGGCAAGCAGGGGGCGGTAGTACGTCAGGGAGGCGCGGATCTTGGCGGCCAGGGTGTCGCCGATGCCCTCTTCTCGGCCCCGGATGACGACTGCCTGACCTTCCGGGTCGCCGAAGCACAGCCGTACGCGGACGCCGTCGGCTGCGCGCTCGGCGAGCATCTTGGCGACGTGCGGGTTGGACTGCGCGAAGAAGGTGCCGGAGAAGACGAGGACGCCGATCTCCTCCCGTGCCCCTCGCAGCAGGGAGATCCACATGTCCCGCGGGACGCTCGCGCGGTTCTGGTAGGTACCGACGAGCTCGGTGCCTAACCCGCCACCGCGCCGCGCGACCTGTCGTGGTGGGGCGGGCCAGAGGAACGTCTCCTCCACGCGCAGGTGGCGCGCGACCCGGAAGCGGTGGCGTGGGTGGGGAACGCGCCCTCCGAGCCAGCGACTTACCGTCTTGGGGTCCACCTCGCAGACTTCCGCGAGCGATTCGGGTGAGACGCCGCGCTGGGCGAGTACGGAGTGCAGTCGCTCGTTCACGGAGTTATGGAAGCGGTGCCCGGCGTGATCACGCAAGGACGTTATGGGACGTTCTCGTGGGACCTCTGTCGCGTCGGGTGCCTACCCTGGCGGCATGGAGCTCATCGTCTTGTGGGACATCGACCACACCCTCATCGAGAACGCGGGGGTGAGTAAGGAGATCTACGCGGCCGCTTTCTCGGCACTCGCGGGACGTCGGCCGACCGGGCCGGCGCGGACCGAGGGGCGTACGGATCGCCTGATCATGCGCGACATGTTCCTTCGGGATGGTCTGCCGGAGCCGGACTGGCCCGCTGTCGAGGCCGCCCTCGCCCGCGCTGGGGAGGAGCGTCTCGGCGATCTGCGGCTACGGGGCACCGCTCTGCCAGGCGTGCGCCAGGCACTCAAGGCGGCCTCGGCACATGATGACTGGGTGTCTTCGGTCCTCACCGGCAACATCGCCGCTAACGCCCGTGTGAAACTGTCCGCGTTCGACCTCGATCCCCTCCTGGACCTGTCCGCGGGCGCCTACGGCGCTGACGCTGAGCTCCGCCCCGACCTTGTAGCGGTCGCCCGCGAGAGGGCCCGGCGGCTCCACGACGTGGCGGCCGACGTGCCCATCGTGCTGGTGGGGGACACGCCGCGAGATGTCGAGGCTGCCCTTGCCACGGACTCCGGGATCATCGCGGTCGCCTCGGGCATCCACAGCTCCGAGGAGCTGGCCGCTGCCGGCGCGTCCGTGGTCCTGCCGGATCTGTCGGATACCGCAGAGCTTCTAGGGTTCCTGGAGACCTTCGCGGTGCACGGAAAACGTCCCAGGACGTCCTTGGGCTGTCCCTAGACGCGGTGATGGGGTCCCCGGACGCTCGGCCAGTATCAGGGCTCCCATCAGGCAACCAGCCCAAGGAGCCCACGTGATCGGCGAAGTCACCGGGATCCGGAAGATCCGGATGCTCTATCTCCAGCTGCTGTACCGCTGCAACTTCGAGTGCGACCACTGCTTCCACGGCAAGAGGCTCCAGCACGCCGACGCCTTCACCTCCGAGCAAGCCATCAACATCATCACGCTGATGCGCGAGCAGTACGGCACCGAGGCCGTCACCCTGCTCGGCGGGGAGCCGTTCGTCTACAAGGGCCTCGCCGAGGTCGTCCGACACGCCAAGGAGGAACTGGGCCAGCATGTCGAGATCTGCACCAACGGGTACCGGATCGAGCGGCGCCTGACCGAGATCGCTCCCCACCTGGACCTGCTGCGCGTCTCCTTGGAAGGGATCGGCTCGACCAACGACCGTATCCGCAAGGCCGGCAGCTACCAGAGCGCGCTCGAAGCCCTCGCCCTCGCACGACGACTCGGTGTCCCCACCGGGGTCACCATGACGGTCACCTCCCAGAACATCAACGAAGTGCTGCCCCTGGCACGTACCCTCACGCGCCTTGGGGTGCGTCAGCTGAAGCTGCACCACCTGCGGGCGGTCGGCAACGCCGCGGACCACCCCGAGATGCTGGTCACCGACCCGACCGCCTACGGCAGGCTCCGCGAGGAACTCCAGACGGCCGAACTGTCCATCGAGGTCATCGTCGACGAGGACCTGTCCGAGCACGGCGCCCCTGAGATCTGCGCGCCGGCCGACGGCCCGGGTGAGATCGAACGGATCGAGGCCGACCCGCGCGGCGCGCTCACCATGTCCTGCAAGGCCGTCGGCAAGGACTCGCACGCGTTCTGGTACGAGAAGTCCGCCAACCACATCGTCCACCGGCCCTCCGCCACGGACGAGCTCACGCTCGCGGTGCCGGACGTGGTGTACGCCCGTGCCTGACCACCCACTGTTCGAGAGCCTCGAAGGCTTACGGGGCACCGGTAAGTCGACCATCGCGCCGATGCTGGCCGAGGCCCGCCAGGCAGTCCTCGTCCCCACCGTGCCACCCATCTTCCAGCCCCTGAGGCATGAGGTGGACAAGCGGAAGAACGTCGAGGCACGGATGTGCTTCTACCTCTCCGCACTGTTCACCGCGGCCGACGAGATACGGCGCCACCTGACGGCCGGCGTCCCCGTCGTCGTCGAGAGCTATTTCGCCCGCTGCCTCGCCAACCACCGCGCCCTCGGGGCCGGCCTCGGCATCACGCTGCCGCCCGCCCTGCCCCAGCCCGTCACCTACCACCTTGTCTGCGCCGAGGACGAGCGCCGTCGCCGCCTCGCCGCGAGAGACAAGCCGGTCTCCCACTGGGACGCCCTCGTCGAGACCGTCACGGACCGAGTGACCGACGCCTACGCCCCGTTCCCGATGCACCGCGTGGACACCACGGACCTCAGCCCCCACGAGGTCCTCCAGGCAATCGTCGCCACCGACACGCAAGGAGCACACTCCCGTGCAGACACAGAGCCTGTGGGAGCACACCCTCACCTTCTTCCCCCAGTTCCTCGCCACGCTGAGGGAGCGGGTTGCCCCTGACGCCACCGTCGCGGTCGTCGGCGCGAGCGACGGCAAGTTCGTCCTGCCGCTCGCCGCCGCCGGATACCGCGTCATCGCCATCGAACGCGACGCACTCGCCCTGCACGGTGGAGAGGTCCACCTCCCGGGTGACAATCACGCCCAAGCGATGGGCCTGATCGACCGACTCAAACTCGAAGAACTCCACGACCGCGTGCGGATCGTAGAAGAGGACTTCCTTCACGGGGAGCCCCTGCGCATCCCGTGCGACGCGATCTGGACGAGCTGTTCATGGCACTACAGTGCCAACCACCACCGTCCACTCGCCGAGTTCGTCGACCGCATGCAGCGTCTGGTCCATCCGGGCGGGCTGTTCGGCGCGGAGTTCATGATGCCCGTCGAGAAACGCCACCACCTGGTCGAGCACTACACCTCCCCCGAACGTCTGCGGCAACACTTCATCGGCGACTGGGACGTGCTGCTCACGCTGCGCACGAACGAGTTCACCGAGCGGGCGCACATCGGCCAGCTCCAGGACCACACCCATCGCATGGGCCTGTTCCTCGCGGCCCGAACGTTCACCCGCCCCCACTGATACGGAAAGAAGGACTCATGAAGCACGAGTACGAGGCGAAGTTCCTGGCCGTCGACGTCGCCGACCTTCAGGCCAAGCTCACGACCCTGGGCGCCGTCCAGGCGTTCCCGAGCACCCTCCTCACCCGCAAGATCTTCGAGAACGACGCCCTCGACGGCGGTGCGTGGCTCCGCCTGCGGGACGAGGGCACCCGCTCGACGCTCACGCTCAAGCAGGTCACCGACGCCACCACGATCGACGGCACGACCGAGATCGAGACCGAGGTCACCGACCTGCACGCCATGGCCGACATCCTCCGCCGGCTCGGCCTCACCGAGGTCCGCTACCAGGAGAACTACCGCGAGGAGTGGCGCCTGGGAGAGGTCGCCTTCGACTTCGACACCTGGCCCGACCTCCCCACCTTCCTGGAGATCGAAGGACCCGACGAGGCATCCGTCCGGCAGGCGGCCGCCCTGCTCGAACTCGACTACTCCGAAGCCCGCTTCGGCAGCGTCGACGAGATCTACAAGAGCGAGGCCGGCCGCGACATCCTCGCCGAACCCACCCTCCTCTTCGCCGACGCCGGTGCAGTCGAGAGCGGGCCCACCCCCGCGACGGTCCAGAGCAACTGACCCTGAGGGCCAAGCCATGATTCTGGACCTGGCCACGCCCACAGGGCGATCCCACGGTATCGCCAGCTTCGCTCGCGACGGCCTGTCCGTCGCGGCAACGCCCGATGACGCCAACCACTGGGTCGACGGCTTCTGCTGGCTGTACTGCGGCCTGCGATGGACCCGCGTTCTGTGAATCGGCCCCATAATGTGGCCTGCGGCCAGGCCCCGACGGAGACCGCCTTTCGCGCTCGCCGTCCGCAGGCGCGACACAGGCGACTGGGAGAAGTCCCGCGAGTGGGTGAAGCAGTGCCTCCAGCTGTAGGGCTTCCCGGACGAGACCGAAGAGCAGGTCGCCACCAAGCGCGTGTCCGTCGGCGGCGTACCGCTCCCGAATTACGTGCACGAGGGCATCGTGCGTGACCGCTTCGGCGAGCTCGCCTGACGCTCCTCCCCTGCGGCGGTGCGGCGCGCGCCCGCGTACCGCACCGCCCGGACGCTTGATCAATCACACACCGCTTTGAACTAAGCCAGCCCCGCTATGCCTGGCTCGGGCGGCCCGGCTGTTCACCCCGGGCCAGGTCCCGGAAGCCTGGCACCACGCCCCCTGGGAGTTCGACAACCTCTCCACCTGTCCGAGGAGAGGGCCGACTTCGACCCTCGCATGGCCAACCCGAAGCGGCAGTGGGCGAGCGTCTACGTCATCGCGACCAAGTAGCAGTTGGTGAACGCCTCGTCGGGCTTCCAGCCTCGGGAAGCTCAATCGGGGTGGGGACCACAGGGCAAGGCGTAAGAGCCTCGTGGGATCTCCTCTGCCCCAACTTGCCCCACGTGGCGGGGCCGTATACGCCTGATCACCCCTGACCGGCTGCGCGGCGCCGTCGTCACGGGATGGTCAGTCTGCGCTGCCGAGGACATCACCGGCTGTCGTGCGGAAGCTCTTCACGGCCTGGTAGAGCAGGTGCTGTCGCTCGGCGGCCAGAGCGCCGTCCGTTGCATTGAGTGAGGCGTCGCCTGCGTGGGCGTTCTGCACCATGCGCCGCATAACCTCAGAGAGCTTGCCGGATGTGTGAGTCACCTGCTCGGCTGCTTTCACCACGGAAGACGGTCCTTCAAGGACGACGATCTCGACGGCACGATGGACCTCCCGCGCCAGCACGACGAAGCGTTGCACCTTCTCGTCGATATCCTGCAGGTCAGGAGTGTTCGGATGCAGCGCCGCGAAGATGGCGTCCATGGCGATGTCACGGTCATGAAGAGCGCCGAGGTAGTTGGCGTAGGCGTCCCTGCGGTGCTGCCTGCGCCACTGGCCGAACTGCGAGCGTGCCGCCGCCCGCCCGTTCACGATCGCCGCGCCGAGGGTGGCGAGCGAACCTACGGCAGCGCCGAGCAGTGCGGCGAGTCCAGCGTCCATGATCCGATTCTGCCTTTCACATCTGAGCCGCCAGCAGCCGGGGCTGCAGCCTCGCGGGAGACCTGAGACGGACGGCCAGAATGGCTCATTGGCTGGACGCATGAAGCATGGTCCGCCGCTACCCGGTGCAGCAGTACCTCGACACTGAGATACCTGCCTCGTGAGTGGTGACCACCAGTGCTCTCGGGGTTCCGCGGCACTCGTAGAGAAGACAAGAGCGGCCACGAGCACTCGGTTGCCCAGTGCTACGTGGTCGACGGAAATTCAGATCGGCGCTACTTCTGCAGTTGCTACCGTCGATCCCGTAGCCCATCACTCGCTGGATCAGAAGGATCTTCCTGATGCATGATGCCCGCGCCCTGATTGAAATGGGTGCCGAAGCGGTTCGTCGGCTCGCTCGTCGCGGTTACTCCCTGGACCTGTCCGAGCTGGAGTCCCTCCAGTCTCGTCGCAACCAGAACATCCGCTCGGCCGATGAGCTGCGGGCCGAGTCCAAGCGGGTGGCGAGTGAGGTTCAGCAGACGGCCAAGCAGGGCGGCGACATCAGCAAGCTGAAGGAGCGCGCCCGCGAGATCAAGGACCAGATCCGCGAGATCGAGGCCGCCCAGGAAGAGATCGAGGCACAGCTCCGCGAACTGCTCCTGAGCATCCCGAACCTGCCGGACGACTCGGCCCCCGACGGCGACTCCGAGGAGTTCGCTGCCGAGATTCGGCGCGTTGGAACTCCTCCCGCCTTCGCGTTCGAGCCGAAGGACCACGTCGATCTCGGCGAGGCCACCGGCATCCTCGACTTCGGTAGGGCGACCAAGCTGTCCGGGCCGCGCTTCGCGGTCTCGCGGGGCGCCGGCGCCGCCCTGGAGCGGGCGCTGGCCACGCTCTTCCTCGACATCCACACCCGCCGCCATGGGTACACCGAGTATGCGGTCCCCTACCTGGTCACCCGCAAGACCATGACCGGTACCGGCCAGCTGCCGAAGTTCGAGGAGGATCTGTTCAAGACCGGCGTCGCCGACCGCGAGCTCTTCCTCATCCCGACGGCCGAGGTCCCGCTGACCAACCTCTACGCCGACGAGATCATCCCGCGGGCCGAGCTGCCGCTGGCCATGACCGCCCACACCCCGTGCTTCCGCTCGGAGGCCGGCTCGTACGGCCGCGACACCCGCGGTCTGATCCGCCAGCACCAGTTCGCCAAGGTCGAGATGGTCAAGATCGTTGACCCGGAGACGGCGGACGCCGAGCTGGAGACGATGGTCGGCCACGCCGAGGCGTGCCTGAAGGAACTCGGCCTCGCCTACCGGGTCATCAAGCTGCCCGCCGGCGACACGGGCTTCTCTGCCCAACTCACGTACGACATCGAGGTCTGGATCCCGAGCCAGAACACGTACCGGGAGATCTCCTCCGTCTCCACCTTCGGCACCTTCCAGGCCCGCCGGGCGAACATCCGGACCCGAGGCGAGGACGGCAAGCCCAAGCTCGTCGCCACCCTCAACGGCTCCGGCCTCCCCATCGGCCGCACCCTGGCCGCGCTCCTCGAACAGTGTCAGCAGGAGGACGGCTCCATCGTCCTTCCCGAATCCCTCTTCCCGTACCTCGGCTTCCGCCGCATCTCGGCGGACGGAACACCGGAGGCATAGCGATACGCGGCGTCTGGGACTTCGCTTGTAGCTACGCCTTCCCACGGGGCATCTCGCTGAACCAACAGTGTGGATCACCGGGGAGCAAGCGAAGTCGTATTCGCTGGAACGGCTGGGCTGGCCCCGCCTCGTTCCGCCGCCCGTTGTGCACAGCCCGCAGTATCACCGCAGGTGCTGCGGCGCCGACGGGGCGGCCAATGTAGGTGTTCCCGTACTGCGGGCGGATCTCGCCGTCGGTGTAGGGCGACGATGCGGTTCGGGTTGGTGTAGACGCCGAGGAAGCCGGTGATCTCGGCGATGATGCCGGTCTCCTGCAAGGCACTCCCATACCGCGCGCTGAGCTGCTGTCTCGCCGATTTCCTGGGCGCGCCGCCGTGGGCTCACACCCATTGCGTCGGGCTTCGGCGGCGACTCCACGGCAGCCCCCAGTCCGAGAATGAGGGGTGCCTCGGCCGTACGGGACTCGCTTGGCCGCCTGTCCCGCACGGCCGAGCACTTTCGGCCGTTCAGGCCGGCGCTCAAATCACCGCGAAGGGGTCCAGCACCTTCGATACGATGGCGGCGGCCTGCAACCACGATCCGTCACCTCGTGTGACGCTCCCCCGCGACCTGCCTGGTCCGCGTCGTTGCGGCCTCCCGACCTGGCCCCGCCGTGGCAGCGCCACCGGCGCCGTACGTACGAAATGGAGCATCCGAGGATGGCTCGACACCTGGTGACCAGCGCGCTTCCCTACATCAACGGGATCAAGCACCTGGGCAACATGGTCGGGTCGATGCTTCCGGCGGATGTGTACTCCCGGTACCTCCGCCAGCGTGGCCACGACGTCCTCTACATCTGCGCCACCGACGAGCACGGCACGCCGGCCGAGCTGGCCGCCAAGGAGGCCGGGCTGACCGTCGCCGAGTTCTGTGCGCAGGCCCACGACGCGCAGAAGGCCGTGTACGACGGCTTCGAGCTGGCCTTCGACTACTTCGGCCGCAGCTCCTCGCCGCAGAACGTCGAGATCACCCAGCACTTCGCGCGGAAGCTGAACGAGAACGGCTTCATCGAGGAGCGGGCGATCCGCCAGGTGTACTCGCCGGTCGACGGCCGCTTCCTGCCGGACCGGTACGTGGAGGGCACCTGCCCGCACTGCGGCTACGACAAGGCCCGCGGCGACCAGTGTGAGAACTGCACCCGTGTCCTGGACCCGACCGACCTGATCGACCCGCGCTCGGCGATCAGCGGTTCCACGGACCTGGAGGTCCGCGAAACCAAGCACCTCTTCCTGCTGCAGTCGAAGCTCCAGCACGAGGTCGAGGAGTGGATCGCCACCGTCAGCGACCAGTGGCCGCACCTGTCGACGTCCATCGCCCGCAAGTGGCTGACCGAGGGCCTGAACGACCGCGCGATCACCCGCGACCTCGACTGGGGTGTCCCGGTGCCGGCCGAAACCTGGCCGGAGCTCGCGGCCGAGGGCAAGGTGTTCTACGTCTGGTTCGACGCCCCGATCGAGTACATCGGCGCGACCAAGGAGTGGGCGGACGCCGCCGGCGACGGCGAGGCGCGCGACTGGAAGTCGTGGTGGTACGAGGCCGACGACACCGTCCGCTACACCCAGTTCATGGCCAAGGACAACGTTCCCTTCCACACGGTGATGTTCCCGGCCACCGAGCTCGGCGTGCGCGAGCCGTGGAAGAAGGTCGACGTCGTCAAGGGCTTCAACTGGCTGACGTACTACGGCGGCAAGTTCTCCACCTCCCAGAAGCGCGGCGTCTTCACCGACGCGGCCCTGGAGATCCTGCCCGGCGACTACTGGCGCTACTTCCTGATCGCCAACGCCCCCGAGTCCGACGACTCCTCCTTCACGTGGGAGCACTTCACCGCCACGGTCAACAAGGACCTCGCCGACACCCTCGGCAACTTCGTCAACCGCGTGCTGTCCTTCTCCCGCAAGCGGTTCGGCGACGAGGTCCCGGCCGGGCGCGCCGCCGGCGAGGCCGAGGCGAAGCTCGGCCAGGAGATCGCGCGTCTGCTCGGCGAGTACGAGGAGCAGATGGAGGCGCTGCAGTTCCGCAAGGCCGCCGCCGCCCTGCGCGCGCTGTGGTCCGCGGGCAACTCCTACCTGGAGGAGAAGGCCCCCTGGCTGGAGATCAAGACCGACGCCGACGGCGCCGCGCTGACCCTGCGCACCGCGATGAACCTCATCCACCTGTACGCCGTCGTCTCCGAGCCGTTCATCCCCGCCACCGCCGCCGCCATGCGCGGTGCCTTCGCCCTGGAGAACGACACCGCGACCTGGGTAACCGCCGAACAGGCCGCGGCCCTGGACGCCGTCCCGGCCGGCACCGCCTTCACAGTGCCGCCAGTGCTCTTCGCGAAGATCACGGAGGAGGACCTGGAGTCCTACCGCGCCCGCTTCGGTGGAGCCCCAGAAGCCTGACCGTGTCTCCCGAGCCCGTACCGACCGTGCTTCAACGAGCGGTGCGGGCTGCACGGCACCCGCCCCTTCTACGGGCGACCCCTAAAGCGGCAATGTGATTGCCTTGATCACATCTGCCGCCCTAGCCTCTACTGCAACGCGTTGATGGAGACGAGTAGCCGCGGGACCACGCGAGCCGAGAGAGCTGCCGGTAGCTGTGAAGGCAGTCTCGTGCCCCGAGGTGAAGACCCTCCTGAGCGCGGGGAGGAACGACCCTGTTGTCCTATGCCCCGCCGGCCGGCCCCCGTCATCGGGCATGAATGAGGCTGCCGCTGCCCGGCGGTGGCAAAGGCGTGGTGGCACCGCGAGTACCCTTCTCGCCCACGCTCCCAAGGGATCATGAAGACGCCCCTGGGAGGGCTGCGATGATCCACACCACTAGCCGCGTGCTGGTCTCTGACCTGCGAGAACACGTCGGCGAAACCGTTTCGGTCTCAGGCTGGGTGAACACCCTCCGCCTTCAGCGCAAGATGCAGTTCGTCCTCGTGAGGGACCACACCGGAACCGCCCAGGTGACTCACAAGCGCGACGACAGCGAGCTGGAACAGCAGCTGGAGGACCTGACCACCGAATCCGCCGTCTGCATCGTCGGCCGCGTGGTTGACAACCCAGTCGTCAAGCTCGGCGGCCTGGAAATCGTCCCGGAGTCGATCGAGGTCCTCAACCGAGCAGAGACGCCTCTGCCGATTGACGAGCACACCGGGATCGAGCAGCGCCTCGACTGGCGGTTCCTCGACGTCCGCCGCCGCCCGACCGCCCAGCTGCTGTTCGCCGTGCAGACCACCCTCGAGCAGGCGATGCGCGAGTACGCGTACGCGCAGGGCTGCACCGAGATGCACACCCCGAAGCTGATGGGCACCGCCTCGGAGTCCGGCGCCGAGGTGTTCAAGCTCGGGTACTTCGACCGATCCGCTTATCTGGCGCAGTCGCCGCAGTTCTACAAGCAGCTGGCGATCGCGGCCGGCATCGACAGGGTCTTCGAGATCGGACCCGTGTTCCGGGCCGAGCCGTCGTTCACTACCCGGCACGCCACCGAGTTCACCGGTGTGGACGTGGAGCTGGCATGGATCGACAGCGTCGAGGACGTGATGGCGTTCGAGGAGCAGATGCTCACCCACGCCATCACGAAGGTCGCCGCTGCCCACGGTGAAGCAATCCGGGAAACGTTCGGTGTCGAGGTTACGGTTCCTACGACACCGTTCCCGCGAATCACGATGGCCGAGGCCCAGGAGATTCTCCGCGCCAAGGGCTGGGACCCAGAGCACATCAAGGAGGACCTGGACCCGGAGGGCGAGCGTCGGATCTCCGCTCACATCAAGGAGCAGAGCGGGCACGAGTGGGTGTTCATCACCCACTATCCGACAGGCATCCGGCCCTTCTACCACATGCGGCCCGCGGACGACTCGAGCGTGACGCTCAGCTTCGACCTGTTGTGGAAGGGGTTGGAGGTCACCACCGGAGCTCAGCGCGAGCACCGCTACGACGTGCTACTCAAGCAGGCCGCAGAGAAGGGCATGAACACTGAACCGATGCAGGACTACCTGAACTGCTTCCGGTTCGGGTGTCCTCCGCACGGCGGTTTGGGTATGGGCCTGGGGCGGGTGCTGATGGTGTTGCTCGGCCTCGACTCGATCCGAGAGGCCACCTTCCTGTTCCGCGGGCCCAACCGGCTTACTCCCTAGGTATGAAGAGGCGGGGCGGCCACCTGTGTCACGGTGGCGGCCCCGCCTGGTCAGATGCTGATGTTGCGAAGGTCGTGCGTCCAAGCTTCAGTTGGACGCTTGTCCCAGTAGGCGCACAGTGCCAGTTCGCGTTCTGAGAAGGGGCCCTGGTGGCAGAGGGCTCCGTCGGAGACGCGACGCTCACCGCGAGCGGGGACTCGGTGGTCACCCAGTGCTGCGTCTGCGCGTGGCTCCACATCATGTCGCCTCGTCAGGTTGCAGCCGACATGCACGCCATCGGTGGCGAGGAGGCGCAGAGCGGGCGGACCGGGAGACCGGCCCGCCCGTCGCGGCCGCAGTGTGCCGGTTCACAGCCCGAACTGCTCGATCAGCTTGGCGCGGTGCAGGCGCAGGGTGCGGTTGTCGGGAAGGATCTCCAGGATCTGGGCCCCGTCGTAGTTGAGGAGCTGGGCCAGGGTCGTGGCGAAGCCGCGGGCGCGGGTGGCGGGTTGGCCGGCGCGTTCGGCCAGGGCGGTCATCGGCAGGGTGCCGGCCTCGACGAGCGCGGCCAAGGCTTGCGGGGCGGCTTTGGCCAGTGACTTGCGTGCGAGCAAGTCCAGCTGTGCCTGGTACAGCTCGGTGGCCATGAGCCGCTCGACCAGGGCAACAGCAGGGTCTTCGGACTGGTTGGAGGTGGGTGCGGTCTCGGGCTCGGTCGCCGACTCGGCGGGTTCCTGCGGTACGGGGGGTGCCACCTCGTCCTCGCCGAACAAGCTGATGGCGCCCTCGGGCGCGGGCGGGGCGGCCTTCCTGGTCTGCTTCCGGCGCGGGCTCGCCACGCCGGCGTCGGGCACGGCACCTGTGTCCGCTTCGTTCTTGGCGCCGGCCTCGACGACGCCACCGCCCTCGGCGTCCTCCGTCCACCAGGAGGGTGTCGGGTCGCCCAGCTCCCGCCATCCGATCGGCGGCTCGGCGCCGAAGGGAAGCAGGGCGAGGAGCGGGATGGTGAACTCTGCGAGAGTCGCCCCGCCGTGGTAGCCCGCCTTGAGCGCGGTGTACCGGGTGTCGTGGTCCCGCAGCGCGACGATCCGCGATCCGGGCTCCGGCCAGACCACCCGAGGTCCGGACAGCTCGATCTCGGCCGGGGCAACGGCTCCACCAGGAGTGCGGTGGCGGGCCGAGCCGATCGTGCCGCCGGCCGCATCGAGCTTGGTACCGCGCCGCTCGACTACATGGCCGTGGTCGGAGGTAAGCAGCACGGTCATGCCATACGCACGGGCAGCCCGCAGCAACGGTTCCAGACCGCCGATCTCCTTGGCCTGCCACGCGCCGTCGCCGAGTTTCTGCTCCTTGCCGAGGCGGTCGTCGACCGTGTTGAGTACGACCGCGACATGGGTGCACTCGTCGGCGAGAGCTTCGGTGAGGGCGGTGGAGAACGGCGAGCCGGTGTCGGGGCCGCGCAGGTCATCCTTGTGGAACACGACCGCCGGTGCCCCGTTCCAGCAGGAGTGCTGGGGGAAGAGCTGCTTCTCGTCGCTCTGGTCGCCCTTCATCAGGGTGCCCGCGAACAACGAGGTCCGGGATACGGCCGTGAGGGTGGGCAGCGCGGCAGCCACGGCGCGCCGGACGGGCGCTCCGGCCGCAGCGGGCAGCGGGTCGAACTCCGCCCACTGCCCCCGGAGTTCTTCGCCAAGCTCCGCAGCTATCGCCGCGCTCATCCCATCCACGAGCAGGAGCAGGACCCGTCGGCCAGGGCTGGCCACGACGGGCGCGACAACGCGGTCCAGCAAGCTCTCCACGGTGAGCATGCCGCCGGGAGCGGTGCCACCCGCGGTCCACACCGCGAGCCGCTCGGAGAATGCGCGGTCCAGCTCGCGGCGCTTGTCCCGCGCCTGCGCGCCGATCCGGCTGTACGCGTCGGCGAGTACGCCGTCCGGGTCGCCGCCCGCTTCGAGGTGTTCCAAGGCTCGGTCCACCCAGCCGAGTTCACAGATCTGGCGTGCGGTGCCGTCAGCGACCGAGGCGATATCGGCCTCAGGCGAGCTGGCAAGCCACTGCCGCAAGCGCGCCGCCATCCTCACCCGCTCGATACGGGCCCGGGTGGCGCCGTCGGCGGCCAGAGCATGGTCGGCCAGCGCGGTGACGGCAGCGGTGATCGTGTCGGTGCCGCCGTCGGCGAGGGCACGACCAGCCGCAGTGAAACGGGCATCGAGTCCGGCCGAGAGCAGCGGGCTGGCAGTCGCGGCAGCCTGTGCCCCGAACTGTGCCACGAGTTGCGCGGCCCGAGTCAGGACCGGGTCGGCGAGCCGGTGCTCGCCTCGGTCGACGAGACCGCGGACGAACGCCTCGCCGCTGGAACCGAAGGAGGCCAGGAGTCTGTCGAGGTCGTCGCCCTGGGCGGGAGGCTGTTCGCCGAGCCACCGCTCGGCGCGCCCTCGCGCCCGGTACAAGTCGTGGTCGGCCTCCGCGTGCCCCCACAAGGCGGCGCAGACGACCGCGTAGGCGGCTGCGTCTGCCCCGTGTTCGGCGCTCACCAGAGCGGTGATGATCTTTCCGGTGGAGCCGCCCTGTTCGGGTTCGGCAAGGAAGCGGGCCAAGCCGGCCCGTTCCGGTCCGCGCAGGTCGCGCAGGAGGTCGGGGCCGCCAGGGGTGAGGGTCCATCGGAACAGTGCGACGGGGTCGATGCGGTCTCCGTCGTCGTGTGCGGCCGGCCCGCCCAGCGCATCCGTGTCGTGACGGCCGATCCTGAGACGGCGCCTGGCCAGCCGGGTGAGTGCCTCGTCCCGGGAGAGCACTCCCTTACCCAACGATGGCCAGCCGCGGGTGGCTGCCGCGTCCAGGAGCGCTTCGGCCGCCCAGGTCTCGCTGCGCAGTCGCCCGTCGAGGCCGCGTGCGTCGAACGCCTCCTGCACGACCTCCCAGTTGTCGACGGACCGGATCCTGCCGCCGTAGACGCGGGCGAGCAGCCCGGGGTCGAGGTCGGTGTCCTCGCGGTCGGTGAGGACGACCAGGACCTTGGGGTCGGGGGGAGTTGCCGCGTCGAGGTGGCCCAGGATCTGCTCGTGTACGGCCAATACCGATGGCCCGACAGCCACGCGCGCCCGCAGCCCGCCCGCTGTCTGTTGCACGGCGGGCCCGTCCCAGGCCGGATCCGCCCGCAGCAGCAGGACGCGGACCGTGCCGTCGCCGAGCCGGCTGCGGGCGGCGACGTACTGGCGGACGGTCCCCGCCGACAGCCGGGCGAGACCGGCGGACGCGGGCGCTGTGGTGACGGTGTCGGACATCAGTCGACAACCTTCCAGACGACCTCGACGGTGGCGTTGGGGTTCTCGGCCGCGAGCGCCGCGATCTCCGCCTGCAACTCGGCGGCAGCCCTCGCGGCGGTGGTCCGCCCACCGCCGGAGCGGACAACGGACCGAGACGGCGTGCGGGGCTCCGGCTGCGCCACCGGCTCCGGCAGCACCTGCGGGTGAGCGGAGCCGCCGATCAGGTCCACATCGTCCGAGCTCGGCGACGGGGTGGCGGGAGGTTGGGGCCGCTCGGCCGTGGTCTGCCGGGACCTCAGCAGGGACAGCACCTCCCGGCCACTGGCCTGCAACACGCCCGGCAGGTCGGGGTAGTCCCCCGGATCGCCGGCGGCGGCATCTCGCACCCGCTCCAGGACCGCCGCACCGTCCACACCGAGGGTGTCGGCCAGGCCCAGCTGGTCCCAGCTGGTGTTCTGCAGCGCGGCAGCGACCTTCCCCGCGCCCTTGAGGGACATGGCGTAACGGTGTGCGGTGAAGTCGCCGAGGTCGAAGCGTGCGAGCCGGTCAACGACGGTCTTGGCGTCTATGCCGGCCTCCGTCACCGACTTCACCAGCTCCTGCGCCCGCCGGGCGAGGACGAGGCGGGGTGAGTCGTCGTCGAGGCGCAGGAAGGAACGGTGCTTCTCCAGTTCCCCGACGAGCCGTCCTGAGTCCTGGGCGAGCGCGGCGGCGGCCTGCTTGATCTGTCCGGCGAACTGGTTGACGATCCGCCCGCGACGCAGTTGGGGCGCCCGGTCCCCGAGCACGGTCTCGTACCGCTTGCGCGCCTCGGTCCAGTCTTCCTCACTGGGCAGAGCCTGCTCGCGCAGGGCGTAGTCCCGCTTCAGCTCATGCGGTGCAGGCGCCGGTTCGACGGGGACACCGCCGCGTACCCACACCCGGTCGGTCATCTCCGCGTAGGCGGCGGCAAGCAGCCGGCGAAGCGGCTCGGGCAGTCCGCGCGGCTCGGGAAGGTCGCTCCAGTCGGAGAGCTTGACCAGAGTCGGCTCGGCGGTTCCGTCCCGGCGGGCCTGGCTGGTGAAGTGGTCAGGCCAGGTGGTGGACTGCCGGTAGTACGCCTCCCGCATGGTGCCGAGGCCGAGGCCGCCCGCGATCCGCGCCATGGTCTTGCGGTCCTTGCCATCGACCTCGACCTGTCCGTCGCGGTCCTCGGCGGCCTTGCGCACGTACTCGAAGACGGTCCTGATCTCGGCAGGTTTCACAGGCTTGCCGGTGCCGTCGGGGTCCAGGTCGGGGTGGGCGGGGTACTGGTGGGCAAGCAGCTTGCCAGCCAGGTCGCGGGCGGCGGCGTCCAGCGGCGCACCGAGCGGAAGCCGAAGCTCGGGCACATCCTGCTGGGCGACCAGGTGGGTGTCGAAGCCGAGGTCGACGACCCCTTCCTGCTTTTGCGCGAGCCCGTACGCCTGCCGCAGCGCCTGGGTGACGCGCTCGGTGAGGATGTTGCGCTGCGACTGCAGCATGCTCTTGGCGCGCGCCTTGTCGTCAGCGTTGAGGCTGCGTGCGAATTCGGAGTCGAATCGTGCCTCGTCGGCGAGGGCCTTGTCGATGACGACGAGACGCTCGAAGTCACTGCGGGAGGCGTCGGTAAGGTGTGTGGGCAGCCAGGCCAGGGTGCGCGAGTCGCCGCCCGGCTTCTCCCGCAGGGCACGCAGCCGCTGCAGGTCGTCCATCGGACCGAACTCGCCCTCGTCGTAAGGGAAATCGACGACGAGCCGCCAGGCGTCGTCTTGGCTGGGCCGCAAGGTCGCCTCAGACAGCGAGTCGACGTCGGCGACGTGGCCGAAGACCACCTCGATCTGTCGTTCCGTGCCCTTCCACACAAGGTCGAGCACGTCGTATGCGTCGAAGCCGCCGGGCCCGTCGCCAACCCCGAGCGCGTCCTTGAGCAGGCTGCGCATCTTGGCACGCCGGTTGCCCAGGTTGTTGTGAACCTGTGCGTTGGCGAGGACGGCGTCCAGGTCGACGCCGGTGAGCTCTAGACGGACCACCGACCCCGGCCCGGTACCGGCGACCTTGATCTCGGGAAAGGTCGCCGCCCACTCCTTCACCTTCTGCTCGAGCCGGCCGACCTCGGTGCCCGCGATGCGGGTGGTGATGGAACCGTGGTTGAGGGCGTGCAGCCGCGCCAACGTGAGGTCGGCGAGCGCGGGCACGCTGGGCGCGAGCGCCGACAGCAAGAGGGTCTGCAGGAGCCGGCTGTCGCCGGTGAAGTCGCGGCAACGGGCCGCGAGCTGTGGGTCGCCCAGGCTCTCGGGAGAGCGTCGGTACGCCTCGACCTGGTCCTCGGTGACCTGGTTGGTCTTCAGCAGGTACGGGCGCAGCTTGTCCCGGTACAGCTTGTCGGCAGCCTCGAAGTGGACGTTGGTCTCCCCGCTGAACGCCTTGTCGCCGCCGCCCGCGATCGCCGGATACAGATCGCCGAGCGGCACGAGCTGTCCGAGCCGCCAGTCATCACGGTGGTCGACGAGCAGCTGGCTCATCAGCTTCAGGCCGGTGCGGGAGCGCTGCAGCGCGGCAGAGATGTGCACCAGGGTGTCCATGAATGCCGGCGGGAACGGGTACGTCCGCCTAAAAGCGTCCTCGTCCGCGCCGGTGGTGGACTTGTCGTGACCCAGCAGGGTGTCCCACACGTCCGGGCCGAGCTTCTTGGCCTCGGCGAACGCCGCGTCCACCTTCGCCTCGGCCCCCGGCACGGGCTTGAGCAGGCGAGCCTGCGCGATCTGAGGAAGGTTGCGGTCCTCCAGGACGATCTCGTCGTAACGCCCGCCGTTGAGCTTCAAGGTGTCCTGCACTGCCGCCTCGGCGGCACCCGACATCTCCTCACCGACCAGCTCACGCAGATCGCGCTGACGGGCGATGAACGACACCACCGGAATGGCACGCCGCTCGTCACCGCCCTCCACGAAGTTCGTCACCTTGCTGGATTCCCTGCCCAGCACCTTCTGGTCGTGGATGAGAGTGGCCAGCCACAGGATCAGCTCGTCCATGAACAGGATGAGCCCGTCGTAGCCCAGCGCCTTGGCGTGCGCCGCGATGACGCTGAGCCCCCTGTCGAGGGAGATGAAGCCGCTGACGTCCTCGGAAGCATTGCGCGCGAAGGCTGGGAACAGTGTTCTTGTGAGGTCCTGCACGAGGCGGGCACGCAGTTCCCTCGGCGTGGAGGGATTGTCCAGATCGAGGCTCTTGGTGTTCTCGTGCTCCTCCACCGCGTCCATGGCCTCGTCGAGAAGGCTGCTGGTCCAGGTGAAAGAATCACCCCATTCGTCCTCCTGGCCACCGGCATCGGCGAGCTGTGCGATCACCCAGTCGTCGCCGTTACGGCGGCGCTGCTCGGCGAAGTCCTCGAAGATCCCGTCGGTCCGGTAGACCTGCGGCAGCGGGCAGTCCGGATGCAGCTTGCGTACGTGCTCCACGTACTTGCCGAGCACCCGCTGCTCCAAAGACTTGGAGCCGAGCATGTGGTACGGCACCAGCAGGAACTTGCGGTCGCCCGCGTCCAGCCAGGAGTGCCTGGCCCGCACCGGATCGAGCTCGCTACGGTTCCGAGCGGCCTGGTTGCGCGAGAGCAGCGCGTAAAGCACCGCCATGAAGTGCGACTTACCGGAACCGAACGAACCGTGCAGATATGCCGCCTTCGACGAGTGACTGTCGAGCGCCGACTTGATCAGGTCCAGGGCCTCGTCGAAGTTACCCAGCAGCCGGTCGGTGACGACGTAGTCCTTCAGGGCCGCCTCAGCGCCCTCGGGGGTGACCGCCTCGTTCAGCTTCAGCACGAAGTCGGAGGTGGACACCGACACCGGGATATCAATCAACTCCCGGAGCAGCGGCCGGTCCTCGGGGCGAGTGTTGTTCCTGCTCATGAACGCCATGTTTAAGCTCCTCGCCCTGCTCAGTCGGACTTTGCGCCGGTGACGGCATCGGTGACGTTGTCCGTGACGGACATCTGGACGGCGGCCTTCGCGCCCGTTCGCTTCTTGGGCGCGGCTGCCTTCTTCGCGCCACCTCGGGTGGCGGCGGCCGGGCGCCAGGCCCGCAGCGCGTCGTCGGTCAGCCCGAGCCCGCCCTGCGTCTGCTGCCGGAACGCCAAAATCTCGGCGGCCGGCGACGCACCAAACTCCGGGTCGTACTCGCCGTACCACTGCTCTAGCCACGGCTGCAGCTCAAGCAGCCCAGCCAGATACGGCACGAGGTCGTCGTCACCGAGCCCGGCCTGCTGGATGTACGAGGCAAGAGCCAGTCCCTGCTCCAAGTGGTCCCAGCCAGCCCAGCCGTACAGCTCCGGCGACGGCGCGTTGACCGTGCCGTACGACACGAAGCGCTCCTTGGGCATGTCGAGCTTGCCACGCGCTCGCCAGTAGCTCGGCTTGAGGAAGTCCGCCGAGGTGTACTTCGGTGGCACGGGCGTCCCCTTGCGGATCTGCCGCTTGGCCGGCTCGTCAGGAGCGGCGTCCTCCTCGCGCTGCTTCCCCCACACGTACTCCCAGTCGGCGCGCTTCTTGAGCCCCGTCGGCTTGTACCGCAGCGCGGACACGAACGGCACGTGCTCCTCGGACAGCAACTCCCGTACGGTCCTTGCGAGGTCCTGCCGGGGCGCGTACAGCTCGGCGACGGACACGAAGTCCTCGTCGGCGGAAAGGCTTTCGGCGAGGCGTGCGAGGGTGGTAACGGTGGGGTTGCCGCTGGCGTCGAACCAGTGCGCACGGTCCTCTGCCCGATCAAGCAGCCACGACCTCAGCGCCTTCTGCCGCATCGCGTCCCAGCCGTCGGTGGCCCAGCGGCGCTTGTACTCGGGCCGCTCCACCATGCCGATGGCGCGGTTCGACTCGATGACCTCGATCCGCCTCTGCACAAGCGCCTGGTATTCGGCGGGCCACCGCGCGGGGATCTCCGTGGTCGGCGTGGACCCATGCCGCTTGAACCATTCGCCACTGGCCTCGCCTGCGGCGACCCGCCGCGCCAGCACAATCTCGAAAGCCCGTTCACCGAGGGCGAGCTCGGGCACAGCGGAGGAGTCGGGCAGGCGAAGGTCCTCGGAGTGCAGGTCATAGAGGGAGTAGACCTGCCAGTCCAGCTCCTCCTGGAGGGCGATCATTCGCGCGCGGTTCGAGTCATAGCGGGCTTGGGCTGCGCGAAGGGCAGGAGCAGAGGGGACGGCCTTGGTGACAAGGGCGGCGGGGACCGTCGCGGAGATCTGCTGGGCGAGAGCGTCGAGCTCTGTGGCGAGGGCGGCGGGATATTCAGCAGGCAGGGGGAATTCTTCCAGGTTGGTCCCCGTGAACTCGTAGCGCTCCTCCCAGGCTTCGCTTTGAATCCCACGCCCCAGGCCACTGCCCCCCTTCGCCTGGCTCACCATCTTGAGCCAGAAGCCGGCCGTGGAGCTATTGAGTAGCCCAAGCAGCCGCAGATGCTCCTCCTCCGTCGCCCCCTCTGGGAGCACCAACACCGGCGCAGTACGGATGAATACGCGTGAGCGTCGATTCAGGGAGAAGTGGTTGTGAGTAGAAACGAAGGGGAATGCGATAGTCACGCCTGGGGAGTACCGGCGGCGAAAGAACATCGAATACTCGAACCAGCGCAGGCCCCGCTCAAGTTGAGACTTACCAAAGGCGACGCGATCGATGAGATACCTACGCATTGGCCAGAGGAATCGACTCACTTCCTCGGGGGCATCGGGCTCCAGGGTCTCCTCTTCGTACGGCCACAAGGAGGGTTCGGCCCCATCAATGAGGTAGTCGCGAACGGCTCCGCCTTCGACCAGTTCACGTTCATGCGCCTCGGTGATGCCGGCACGCCGCAAGGCTCCCGCGCCGACCATGTAGGCATCGTCCTCGCGCGTAACGGCACCGGCACCGATTTCTTCAACAACCGACTTGAGCTTACCCACGGCCCTGCTGCCGAGCTGCTCAACCATCTCCTGGCCGCCAGCGGCCAGGATCCAGGGCTGCTTGTCGAAGAGCCCTACCCGGTCAAGATCGTCGACTGACACCCATTTGCTAGAACTCCCGGGCAGGTCGATCTGCTCGATGATCCCCCGCCACACCAACCCCTCCTCTGCCTTCTCCGGCGCCGAAGGCTCCCCCTGCACGCTCCGCACCGTCCGGATCGTGGCCTGCCGCTTCGATCCGGCCCTCGGCCGTCCCACGAGGATGACCGTCGGGGTCCCATGCCCCGGGATGTACGCCCCTGACGTGTCGATGACCTCTGTCAGTTCGACCTGATCCCGGAAGAAGCTCTCGATCAGCTTTGCGCCGAACTCCCTCTTCATGAACGAGTTCGCCGTGATCTGGCCGACCATGCCGTAGCCGAGCCCGGACTTCTCGTCGCCCCGAACCGCAAGCTCGAAGAAGCGCTGCGCGAATGGGACCGACAGCGCGTACGTGCCCGCGCACGCGCTGTACAGCTTGCGATACAGCTCGTTGAGTGTTTTGTCCTTGACTGTGATGTACGGAGGATTCCCCACGACCACGTGGTAACGACCCCGGTTCAGGATCTGCGGGTACTCGAACACGTCCTCCGTGCTCAGCGCGTAGTACGGGTCTTCGGCGTCGCCCGATTCCACACTATCGCCAAGGCTCAGCTGCTCGTCGCCGAAGAGTCCCTCCTGCCGGTGCTCCGTCGGCAGCAGCGAATCACCCACCGCGAGCTGGATCGGCCACTCGTACTGCCGCGCCTCTGCGAACGTCTGCATGCCGCTCGAAGCCATCGCCGCGACCAGCAGCCGGAAGCGGGCCACCGCAACCGCGAACGGGTTGAGGTCCACCCCATGCACGGACTCCAACGCCGCCCGCACCCGTTCATACGAGCCGACTTCGGGTCGCTGCGACGCCCACATTCGCACCAGCCGCCGGAACGCCCCGAGCACGAAGTGCCCCGAACCACATGTCGGATCGATCATCTTCAGTTCTTCGAAGCCGAACTCCCGCACTGCCGGAGTCATAGTCCGGTCGAGGATGAACTCCTCCACGAACTGCGGGGTTTGCAGCAGCGCGTACGACTTGCGAGCCGCCTCGCTCAGATCCTGGTACAGGTCGCCGAGGAACCGAGTGTCCCAGCCCTCGGTGCCGTCCTCGCTCAGCGGGTCACTGAAGTCGTGTACGAGAACATGGCCGCCGACGCCGCCGTCGCCGTCCCCGCCGAGCACTCCCTCGCCGACGCGCTGCTCCCGCCAGAACGCGAGCAGCGCGCCCGCCCCGTCATGCGAAAGCGGGATCTGATAGAGCGGGTTGTGGTCGCGGTCGAAGAGCAGCCGCCCGGCCTGCCCGGCGCCCAGCTCTGCGAACGCAGTCTCCAGCCACCCTCGGTACGTCGGGTCGGCGTCCTTCTCCAGGTACTCCTCGTACCGCGCCTGCGCGGTCTCGCGCCCCGCCACATCCGGGGCGGTGATGTACGGCTCAGCGATCAGCCGGTTGTCCTCGCCGAAGCGGACGAAGACGGTGCCGAGCACCCAGGCCACCGCAACCTGGGTGATCCGCTCCCCGAGCCAGGCGTTCCACGTCGCCGCCGTACGGCCCAGCTTCCGGGCCTGCTCATACTCACCGCGCAGCCGCGCCCCTACCTCGGGGACAGCTTTGACCTGCTGTTCAAGGTCGGTCTCTGCCGCCTTGACCTGCTTCTGCAGGTCGGCGAGGAGGCTCTTGCGGTCGATCACGGAACGGCTCCTGTGGAGAGATCGGAGAGGGCGGAAGAAGGCCGGTTCAGGAGGGGAAGAGGGTCAGGCGTCCGGCGCGAGGTGTTTGCGCGCGACCCAGGCATCGGGCACAACGATCCACTCGTCGAACCCTGCCTGGTACGGCACGCTCTGCCCTGCCAGCCGCGGTGCTTTCGCCGGGTCAGACTGGGCGACGAGCAGCCACAGCGGGCTGCCACCTTGCCGCGCTTCCTCCGCGAGCCTTACGAGCAGGTCCAGCGCGTCGTACCGGGCGAGTACCGCAGTGTCGGTAAGGAGCAGCGGTCCCTGCCCCTGCCTCAGTCGCTCTCGCAGCTGCGGCTCGATGCGCCCCCACGCCTTGTCTGTGCGGATGCGCAGCTGTTGGTGAGCCCGGCTTCCGGGTTCGGCGGCGTCCGCCTTGAGGACGGTCTCCCAGGTCGGTCTGGCCGCCTCGCCGATCACACCGCGCAGTTCCTTCACGAAAAGCCCGGTCAATGACACCCGCCGCACACCGTACGGCTCGTCCACCAGGTGCCGCACCGCGTCCTCAGCACCCCGGTGGGGCACGGTCAGGACCCGGAAGCCGTCCTGTCGCGCCGAGTGCCTGAGCCGCTGTTCGGCCTTGACCGCGGCGGCGACGGCCGCGTCCGCGTCGTACTGGGTGGGGGCGGATCGACGGGCCGCCGAGGCTCCCCAGCTCGCCGAGGTCAGGCCCGCGGTGGCGTCCCCGGCCGGACGGTCCGGGATGAGGCGGAGCACCTTGTCGTAGCGCGTCGCCAGCTTCAGCTCGAAGCCGGCCTGCTTCAGGTAGCGGACCAGTGCGCTGCCCGTGGGCAACTCGCGTGGCACCAGCGGGTCTGTGCCCAGCTCAGGGAAGCGGGTCGTGACTCGCTTGTGCAGGGCGTCAACCGTGAGGCCAGGCAGTCGCTCCTCCTCGACGCCCGGCTGCACGGCGACCACACCGGCCTGGGTGATCCTCAGCGCGCGCACCAGGTCCAGGTCGCGCGGGTAGATCTCCAGTCGGGGGGTGAGAGCGGCTCGGGTGGAGGCTGCCACCGCGATCTCGGCGGTGCGCCGCTCGTCCCAGCCCAGGTTTCCCGGCGGCCGTCGCACCGCGTCCAGCTCGGTAAGGACGGTGTTGGCCGTCGGCAGGGATTCCAGGTCCGCGAGTCGGTCGGCCCGCGCGCCCAGGTTGAGCGCGTATTCCTGCAGAGCGGGCAGCGTCGGGGTGTCCGGGCCGTCCACGCCCTCCCGGACATCGAGGGCGAGCAGCCCGAGCACCGGTTCGGCGCCCTTGGGCATCCGGGCATGGAAGTAGCGGAAGAGCGGCGGGGACTCGTTGTCGTAGCTCTCTCGCTCGACCACCGCACGCAGCAGCGACAGGGCGAGCGCGCGCCGGTCGCGCCGCTCCACGTGCTGGGTGCCGCGCCGGGCGATCAGCGCGTCGGCGAGCTCGATCACCGGGGCCACCCGTCCGCGCTCAGCAAGAAGCTCCACCACCTCCTCGCGCAGCAGTCCAAGGGCGGCGTCCTGGTACCAGCGCTCGCGCGCCTTCTTCACGATCTGCGGGATACGGCCCGCGGTCAGGCCCACCGCGTCAGCGACGTCCCGCTGCCGAACCCATGCCAGGCCCTCGGGCAGCTTGCCGGTCTCGTTGGGCAGCCGCAGTAGCAGCCGGACCGCTTCGCGCTCCTTGGCGTTGGAGCGGGCACTGCCGCTGGATGGCTTCGGCACCAGGCGAGCGGCCAGCGCGTCCAGGCTCAATGCGCCCAGCAGCTGCGGGTCAGTGACATTTCCGCCGCCGGCGGCGACCGATTCGGCGACCGCCTGTTCCAGCTCGGTGATTTCCTGACCGGCTGCCTTGCGGGCTTCCGCGCTGAGTGGTGCGGGGGCCGCTTTGCCGAGTCGGAGGTTCCACTCCTTCTGCCGGCGCTGGATCTCCTCCCGGGTGCGCGAGCCCATGCCCGGCGCAGTGAGGAACTTCCTCGCCGAGTACTCCAGTACGTCCCCGACGGTGTTGAGTCCCATGGCGAACAGCTGGGACTGCGCGGAGAGCGTCAGCCCTGCCACGGACAGAGGCGTCGTACGGTCAGCCCTGGCCGCCTGCTGGTCACGAACCTGCTCGACGGAGGCATCGTCGTCCTCGCGGCCGATCTGCGGCCCGGCTTCCTGCGTGGTCCCTACGCTTTCCGCCGTACCGTGCCCGGAGCTCGGAGCCGTTGTCCGCTGCGCATCCAGGAAGAGTGCCTGCCAGGCACGCTCCATCGGCTTCAGGTCCGAGAACCGGTCCTTCACGTCCCGCGCCAGAGCCTTGCGGAAGAAGGCGACCAGGCCGTCGCGAACCGCCGGCTCGAAGGCGTCGGCGGCGAGCTGCGGGTACGGCCACTCCTTCGGATCGGTCTGCCGGGCTGTGACGGCACCGTCACCCCATCGGGGGAGCTCGTTCGACGCCATCTCGTGCAATGTCGCCGCGAGCGCGTACCGCTCGGCATGACCGTCGTACGAGCCGCGCGTGATGATGCCCAAGAACGGGTCGAGATAGCCCTCGGTGCCTGCGTCGATCTCCTTCGCCGGGTATCCGGCGAGGGAGAAGTCGATGAGCACGAGTTGTCGAGTGCCGTTGGGACGGATCCGGATGGCGATGTTGTCTGGCTTCAGGTCCCGATGCCAGATTCCTTCCGCCTCCAAGTGCTCCACCGCGCCGAACAGGTACTTCCCGTACGCCTCCAGCTGATCCATGCCCAGGCGGCCGTTGTCCCGCAGCTGACGGGCGACGGTGTCCTCACGCCGCCTCGGTCCCTTCCCGTCACCGCGGTCCTGGTCCTTCAGCTCTCGGCTGTCGCCGACGTATTCGAGAGCGAGCACCCGACGTCCCGCGAGAGTGATCGGCTCCCGCTCGTACAGCGCGATGATGCTGGAATCCCGGTGGATGCGGCCCAAAATCTGGGCCTCCCGGTCGAGGACCGCGTGCTTGGCCTCGCTCAGCGCGACCTTCAGCACAGCCACCGGCAGGGTGCCGCTACGCCGCGGCTCGCCCGCGAGATCCCTCACCAGGAACGCCCGAGAGGTCGAGCCCGTGCCGAGCCGGCGAACAACCTCCCAGCGCCCGGCCAGTACATCCCCGGCCACGGCCTCCAGCGGGTCCTTCTCCGGCTCGCTCCGGTCCTCGTCCGTTTCCGATCCCGACCCGCCGTCCCCGCCCGTGCCTGCGGTTGCTGCGGCCGAGCCGACGGAGTCCTTTTCGGTGAATGCCTGCTCGACGTACTCCAGCATCTCCAGGAAGTCGTCGACCGTAGACAGGCGCCGGCCCGGTTCGTACGCGGTGGATGCCTCAACCAGGTCGTCGATGTCCGGGTTGAGTCCGTCGACCAAGGCACTCGGGCGCAGGCTCTCACCGGCTTCCAGGCGGGCCATGACCTCGCTCTGGCTCGCGCCTGGTGCCTGCCCAGTGACCAGCAGATACGTGAGGACACCAAGCCCGTACACATCGAGGCGCACCGGATCGGCCTTCGGAATCCTCAGCTCCGGCGCCAGATACGGATCAGCCTGCTCCGAGACGTGGAACCCGGACACGTTTGTAGGAGCCAGGGTCAGGGGCCGGCCACGGCTGGCGCTCTGGCCTGTAGCGATCTGCCAGTCCGCGATCTGCGGCCAAGGGCTCAGCCAGCGCTGCTCCTCGCTGAGCTCCCGCCCGCGCGGGCCGCGATCACGCGGAATGATGTGCACCGCGTGCGCCGACAGCGTGCGGTGATGGACACGGCGTGAGTGCGCGGAGCGCACCGTCTCCGCAAGCTGCCGTACGAGCGCGAGACGGCCCCGCAGGTCCAGCTGCTTCCCGTGCTGCACCAGAAAGTCGTCCAGCCGCAGAGTCTCCGGGTGGTAGTCGAACAGGATCGTCGGCCCGGCCGGATGCCCCGACGGCAGATAACTCTTCAGCTGTACCGCACCCGGGTGCCGGAACCGGCTGAGCACCAGCGCCTCGCGAGCAGCAGCCTGCTCCACCGAACGCCGCTCGGCGTCCGAAGCACCGCGCTCGCTGAGAAAGACCCGCACTCGCGCCAGATCGTGCAGCTGGGAGTGACGGCCCAGGTAGTCGGCCCAGGTGGGCCCGGAGTCGAACGCCTTCGCATCCAGGAGATAGGAGCCCACCTCATGCTGGCGGCGGATCGGTGCGATGCCGAGCTTCTTCAGGGCCACGTCCACGCGGCGAGACGTCTCGGCCGTTATCCGGCGCCGGGCGTCTCCCGGCGGCTCGGCCAACATGTCCACGAGCTCCTTGACCGTGAACACGCCGTTCAAATCGGCGGCCGGCAGGTTCACCCGGAGCTTGTCATCGGTGAAGCAGACCGCCTCGCCCACCCAGATCTTCGACCGGTCCCCGGGCCGGCCGGAGACGTCGTTGATCAGGCCGGACAGCTCCTTGGCCTTCCGGTTCGCCAGGTGCAGGGGGTTGCCGTGTCGCCGCTGGGTACCGCCGGGCGTGGTCTGCACCCAGTCGTTACCGCCGCCGTGAACCGAGCCATGCCAGTCCTTGAGCTCGAGGAGGAACACCCCAGCCGGCGAGGTCACCAGAAGATCGATCTCGCGGACATGTCCGCTGTTCGCGGTAAACGTGAAGTTCGACCAGGCGCGCCACGGCTCCTCGTCCGGCATGCGCCTGCGGATCGCGTCCAGGCCGCGGCGCTCGTGCTCGTGCTCGGACTCGGTGACCGTCGTCCACCGACCTTCCAGCATGCGACTCCCCGCCCACGTCCGTTTGCGCACATTTGTCCCTACTGCGACCCTGCCGCCGCACTCAGGAACATCCGGCTGCCTCCGCAAAATGAATCTTAGAGGGCAGGACTGACAGCAAGAGGGCGACTGGGATTCCTGGAAGCCTTTGTTCTTCCGAGCGTGATCGCCGGGTTTCCGCTGGTCAGGTTGCAGTGGGCAGCGAGATGGCAGTGAGGGCACGTCGTGCTGGTCTCTTGCGTGAAGCTGCTGGATGCCGCCGGCGATGGCATTGCTGAAGGAGCGGGGGCCGCTTGCTCGCCAGCGGGTGGAGGCATTGCGGGGGGGGGAGGCGAACCGCGAGTGTGGACGTTCGACCGTCTCGCGTACCGTCGAAGCGCAGGCACGTCACACCACCCGCACCGGGACGTGAACCCCGTCTGCGCAGCCTCGCCGTACGCACCCAGGAGACACACGTTGAGCACCGACGCCCCGCCCGCAGACGGCGGCGACACCTTCTGGCAGGAACGCCGAGTGTGCTTCCTCACCACCCACCGGCCCGACGGCACCCCGCACCTCGTGCCCGTCGGCGTCACTTACGACCCCGAGACCCGAATCGCCCGCGTCATCAGTGACGGCAGCAGCAGGAAGGTCCGCAACGTCCGCGCCGCCGGCCCCGCGGCTCGAGCTGCCGTCGGCCAAGCCGACGGCCGGCGCTGGTGCACTCTGGAAGGCCCGGCCGTCGTCAAGGACGACCCCGAATCCGTCGCGGAGGCCGAACGCCGATACGCGGAGCGCTACAAGCCCCCGCGCGTCAACCCGAACCGGGTCGTCATCGAGATCACCGTCACCCGCGCGATGGGGACCGCCAAGCCGTCAGGGTGGTGACCTTCCGCGTGTGACCTGCCCACGAGCGGGCGGAAACATAGACGCGAATCCACGGTTAGCCAAACCGGGGATTCTCCGCATGATGCATTCTCCACCGCCATTCCCCTGCCCATACGTCGAAAGGCATCAGAGACGGCAGGACGATCCATCCGGGACCGCTCATGGCGTTCAAGGCCGACAGCGCTTCAGGCCGCCGCGTAACTTGCACGGAACAGATCCTGGGCCCGCTCCAGGTCCCGTTCGGTACGCAGTTGCAGCTCCAGGTCACCCGTCCCGTGGTGCCCGACGCCCGTCACGTCCCTGGTGAAGTTGGGGACGAGGTCGACCACGCGCGGGTCGGTCGAGAGGTAGACCAGGAGCTTGGTCCTCTGCGGCGGGCAGACGCACGCGAAGTTCCTCAGCCGCTGGTACGCGCGGTATTGCTTGCGCTGGACCTTGGTGATCCCATCGCCGAGCCCGAGCAGGGCCTCGTCGACCGCTGCCGCCAGCTCCGAGAGCGCTTCGCCCTGCGCGCCGTCGGGCCGTATCGCTGTCGCGCGATTGCGGACTCGCTTGGCCGCCGGCATCTGTGCCGTGACCGAGGCCACCGTCTCAAGGCCGAACAGGTCCCTGCCGAAGAAGCGGTAGCGGACCAGGTCGATGCTGCGCCGGTGCTCGCGCACGGCGTGGACGTCGTATCGGGTGAAGTCTCCAGCGACGTATATCAGCCTCGGTCCGCTCCACAGCACCTGGGCCGCGGGGGTGGTCCCAAGCCGGTCACGGACCAGGTACTCGAACTCGCCCCGGTGATCCATGAGCCACGAGAGGTAGAAGAGCCCCTGGTTGATCACCCCTGCGTCGGTGCCGCGCTTGTACTCGACGATCACAGGGGCCCCGTTCTCGTCGATCCCCAGCGAGTCGATCCGGCCGCCGTGGACCGGCCCCGTGCTGTACTCGGACGCCAGGAAGCGGACCCCGAGCAGGGCCTCCATGTTGGCCTCGACGAGGCGCTGCACATGCGCTTCGGCCTCGGCAAGACGCGGCGCAATCTCGGTCACGCCGTGATTCGTGCTGTAGAGCTTCAGGTTCGACGCCCCCTCCCGTGCACCCACTATGTTCGGGACAGAACAGCGAAGGTAGTCGGATTTATTTCCGAACTACAGGCGGTCATCGACAGCCTCGCCTTGCAGGCCCACCCCCTCATCAGCGACCTGACTACTCGGGTATGACGCCCCGAAGGCCCTGGAGGCAGCTCCGTAGCGCTCTTGGTCGGGGCGTCAAATCGGCCTGTGGTCCATGATGTTGCCGTCAGAGCAGTTGCTGGCTATGTCCCTTGTCAACGCTCCGGCCACGGGAGCGACGCAGCGCGCGCTCGGTCGCTCAGATAGCCGTCGAGTCCCGCAGCACTGGAGCGAGAAGCTCTAGGGCCTCTTCCCAGCGGAAGAGGTTGGCTCCTCCCCCGACCTTCGGCCGGTGCGGTTCGTACGACCCGATCAACACCCCCATCTCCCGGAGCCGGTTCAGGCTCTGGGGGTATGCGGGGTGCGCGGCCATGGCAGCATTCACGTACGGCAAGACCACCGTCGGGATCCTCATCCCGTATGCCTCGCAAAGGATCCCCAGGGCGAGGGTGTCGGCGATTCCGGCAGCCCACTTGTTGATGGTGTTGAACGTGGCAGGTGCGACGGCGATGGCGTCGGCGGGCGGGAGCGGGCGCGGGTCACCGGGACTGCGCCAGGCCGAACGGATCGGATAGCCCGTCTGCTCGGTGATCGCCTCGACATCGAGGAATCCGAGCCCCTGAGGTGTCGCAACGACACCAACGTCCCAGCCCTGCGCCTGCCCAGCTCTGATCAGCTTGTGGGTGTCGTCCGCGATGCCTGCGGCGCAGACGACGACGTACAGGAAGGGCTTCTTCGGGTGGACGCTCACCACGTGTCTCCTTCGCTGGCTGCCAGGAGGCGTTCGGCTTCCTCAGCGCATCCCCACGAGAGCGTGACGCCGGCGCCTCCGTGCCCGTAGTTGTGCACGACCAGGGTGCCGTCCTCCTGCCGTTCTGCCTCCGCGCGGACCGTGGCACGCGTTGGCCGAGCTCCGACCCGGTGCTCCAGGACGCGTGCCTCGGCAAGACGGGGTTCGACCTCGGCACAGCGAGCGAGGATGGCGGCCGCCGCCTTGTCGTCGGGTGCGAGGTCGCCCTCGCCATCAATGGCGGTGCCGCCCAGGACGACGGTGTCGCCGTGGGGGTAGAAGCACAGCAGGTCTGGCGAGAGGCCGGTGTCCTCGGAGAAGAACTCGGTCAGCCCCGGGTTGGTGACGACGACGTGCTGACCGCGGATGGGCCGAAGGTCGGGGTCCGGGACCAGGTTCTGGGCACCCAGTCCGGCGCAGTTGACGAACACGGGGGCCGGGCCGGCGTCCGCGAGGGAGGCCAGGCGTCGCCGCTCGACCGTTCCGCTGGCGGCGTCGAGTCGACGCAGGAGGTAGTCGAGGTATGTGGGCATGTCGATGAGTGGCACGGTAAACCGGTGGCCCGCAGTGAAGCCAGTCGGCAGTTCGGCCGGCTCGCACGGCCGGAAACCGGGTAGAGAAGTGGCCCAGTCCGGTGGGGCCTCGGCCGTGCGGGATGCTTCGATGCCGCTGGTGAGCCGGACGCCCGTCGCCGGGTCCTGCGCCAGCTTGCGGAAGATCTCCTGGGACTGCTGTCCCCACTGGTCGACCTTGTCCTTCGGCTCGACCAGGTATGGGCCCCACATCGCCCCCGCCGCCAGCGACGTGACGCCGGGCACCTGCTCGGCGATCACGTGCACCGAAGCACCAGACTCGGCGAGAACGACGGCGGTGGTAAGTCCAGCCACGCCAGCCCCGACAACGACAACTCCCTCCCCTGCAGTCATGATCCTGACCATAACGGCCCGGGTGGCGCCGATGAGGCGTGTTGGGCGAGTGCGTCTTCTAGAACCAGCGGGAAGCTGCGCACGTGAGGGTTCCGGAAACGTTCTCCACCGTTTGGGACTCCCATGAGAGTCCCAAACCGCTCTGAACACGGGAACTCAACGTTCAAGTGATGAGGCAGCAGAGGCCGCTTCGAGAGCGGCACCGATTCCTGAAGCTCACTCGCCTGGGCTGCGCGGGGCCTACAACGCGTTAGCCGAGATGGGCCCGAGCAGCGAGCTGGCGGCTTGATCGGGGGCTCCTCAGGGAACGAAGCGCAGTCACTCGCCCTCGCCGCCCGGCTCTTCGACGTACCCGCGACGGTGGTCGGCCCGGCAGACGCTCCGGCCGTCGAGCTCCAGGCGATCGACGCACTCGGGGCGCGGATCGTCACGTACGACCGCCACACCGGCCGCCGCGACGCCATCGTCCAGTAGCTCGCCGACGAACGCGGACTGACCATCGTCCGGTCAGCGAACCACCCCGAAGTGATCGCCCGTGCCGGGACGCTGGCATGGGCACTCCTCCAGGACGAGCCCGGCCAAGTCGCCATCCCCGTGCCCGGCGGGGGCGGCGGACTCGCCGCCGGCGCCGCGCTCGCGGCCCACGCCGGACAGCCGCGTGGCGTTCGGTGATCGGCGTGGAGCCCGCTGTTGCCGACGACACCCGGCGCTCGATCCGCTCCGGCCGACGGATCTCGATCCCACCGCCTCGCACCATCGCTGACGGCCTAAGGCACACGGAGCCCGCGTACCTCCCCTTCGAGAGCAACCGGAGGTTTCTCGACGGCATCGAAGTCGTGCCGGAGCACCGGATCGCCGACACCATGGCGTATCTGTGGCAGTACCACCGCGTCACCGCCGAGCCGTCCGGCGACCGTCGCCTTCGCCGGCCTGCTCCAGGCTGCGGGACCGGCTGCCCGCGGGCCCGGTCGGCGTGGTGCTGTCCGGCGGCAACGCCGACTGGAACACGTATCGCCCACTGCTCGACTCCGCCATGGAACGGATCAACTCCGATGCCCCCGTGCTGCACTGACCTCGCACCGCCGAAACGCGGCCCCGGCCTGGTCCACTCGCCCGTGCCCGTCGTCACCCAGTACGCCAGCCCGCAACTCATCGCGAAGATCGTGTATGAGGGCCACGACCCGGGCGACGACCCCCGGTGGACCGAGACCGGCGCCGGCACATCGGAGGAGTACGGCCGCTGGTGTCGGCACATGTGCGGGATGGCCTGTCTCCAGATGACCCTCCTGCACCGTGACGGGATCGCCCCGAGCCTCTTCCAGCTGCTGGCCGGGGCTCGGGAGGCAGACGCGTACGTCGAGCACGACAACGGCGACATCAAGGGGCTCATCTACGCCCCGGCCGCCGACTGGATGCGCTCGGCGCACGGCCTGAGCACCGCCGTACACCCCACGCTCACAGTCGAGGAACTAACCGCACTGTTGGACGCCGGCCGGATGGTCATGGCATCGGTGTCCAAGGACATCCGCACGCCGGACGTCCAGCCGTCACGCCGTGGTGGTCACCTGGTCCTGTGCCGAGGCCGCACGCCCGAAGGGCAGATCGCCTTCAGCAACCCCTCCGGACACACCCCCGAAGCGCTCGCTCCCACCCTGCCGATCGACCGCTTCGCGGCCTTCTTCGGCGAGCGCGGCATCTCCCTCGACCTCCGACCCGCCTGACCGGACCCGACCAGAAGAGAGAAGTCAGCGCTATGCAGCCCATGCTCCTGTCGACCATCGCCGACGTCGTCGGCGGAACCCTCACCGACGCACCCGACCATGACTCCATCGTGAACGCGCCCGCCGTCTTCGACTCCCGCAAGGCTGGCCCCGGTGCCCTGTTCATCGCTCTGGCCGGCGAGAAGGCCGACGGCCACGAGTACGCCAAGGCCGCCGTGAAGGCGGGTGCCGTCGCCGTACTCGCCGCCCGACCCGTCGGCGTACCAGCGATCGTCGTCGACGACGTGCTGGCTGCCTTCGGGCGCCTCGGTCAGCACCTCGTCGCACACGCGCTCCAGGACACGAAGGTCGTCGCGATCACCGGATCCGCCGGCAAGACCTCCACGAAGGACCTGATCGCCCAACTCCTCGCGGCCGTAGGACGGGTGGTGGCCACCCCGCAGTCCTTCAACAACGAGATCGGCCTGCCGCTCACCATCTCCATGGCCGACCCGTCCACCGACTACCTCGTCCTGGAGATGGGCGCCCGCGGCATCGGCCACATCCGCGACCTGACCCGCATCGCTCCCCCGCACATCTCCGTCGTCACCAACGTCGGCACCGCCCACGTCGGCGAATTCGGCGGCCGAGACAAGATCGCCGAGGCGAAGGGCGAGCTCGTGGAAGCCCTGCCCTCCAACGGCCTCGCCGTCCTGAACGCCGACGACCCGCTCGTCCTGGCCATGGCCGAGCGCGCCACCGCCCGCATCGCCACCTACGGGCTCGCCGAGGACGCCACCGTCCGCGCCACCGACGTCAAAGTCGACGCCTTCGGCCGCGCCACTTACACCCTCACCACACCCGAGGGCAGCGCCCCGGTCTCGCTCCAGCTTGTCGGTGCCCCGCAGGTCTCCAACTCCCTCGCCGCCGCGGCCGTCGCCCGGGAGGCCGGCCTGAGCGTCGCCGACGTCGCGGGCCTGCTGTCCGCTGCGACGCCGCAGTCGCGCTGGCGCATGGAAGTCACCATGCGCACCGACGGCGTCACCATCGTCAACGACGCCTACAACGCCAACCCCGACTCCATGCGCTCCTCCCTGGAGTCCCTGGCCACCATGGCCCGCGGACACGACCAGCGCGCCATCGCCGTGCTCGGCCGCATGAACGAACTCGGCTCTGAGTCCCGCACGGCGCACGAGGGCATCGGCCGCATCGCCGCTCGCCTCGACCTGGACCGGATCGTCTTCGTCGGAGGGGAAGAGGCCCAGTGGATGCAGCAGGCCGCCATCGGTGCCGGTGCGAGCGCCGTGCACCTACCCGATCAGGACACTGCCCTCCAGCTCCTGGCCGAGACACTGCGGCGCGGGGACGTCGTCCTGGTCAAGGCATCCCGGGGAGTTCAGCTCCAGCAGCTCGCTGAGCGGCTGCTGGAATCGAATCCCGAGCCAGCTGGGGCTTAGGCGACGACAGGCTCCCTCGTCACGACGGTCCGTCCGCGGTCGGCCAGGTCGCCGGTGCCCATGA
Organism: Streptomyces sp. NPDC059875; assembly: GCF_042731085.1. Classification (NCBI taxonomy): domain Bacteria; kingdom Bacillati; phylum Actinomycetota; class Actinomycetes; order Kitasatosporales; family Streptomycetaceae; genus Streptomyces; species Streptomyces sp. NPDC059875. Next base: position 312,562 of record NZ_JBHWJZ010000003.1, on the reverse strand, counting down.
CCACGACCACGTCACCCAGCTCCGCCATCGCGAGCGCGGACCGAACGGCCTCAGCGCGGGCCGTCTCGACGACGGCCGCGTGGCCATTACGTCCTTCAAGACCTGCTGGGGAGAGGGCCACGGTTCTCCGCCCGCCCCTCTGCCCCCGCCCCAGCGCTCTGGACGGGGGTCCTGCGGCGCCACCCTGGGCTCCGCGCTCATCGCCGTGGTGGCCGGCCTCTGCCTGTTCGTCCTTGGCCTGGACCGCGTAGTGCGGCCACTGCCGGATCCCGAATCCACGCGGCGAACCCCGGCACAGCGAAGGGGTTGTTCACTCCGTATGAGGTGAATGACCCCTTCCGCGCATTCAGCCCCCGCTCGTCTCCTGCCCAGGAGCGGTGAAGCGGGAACCCAGCACACCGCCCCGCCAGCGCGGCGCCGAAAGCTCGCGGAGGGCTTCGTCCGGTGAACGACCGGCCTGCCCACCCGGTCACGGCGGGACAGGTCTCCGGGCACATGCAGGCGCCAAATCGGGTGCCTGCCACGAATCGCGAAAGTTCCCTGCAATTTCGCGGGGGATGACTCGGGCTTCTTTTCATAAGAGCGCAGCACTACAACCTTCCTGTACAAGATGGAGTGATGTCTGTGCCTGCCGAGCCCACGTCGTCCGCCGGCTACCCCGAGGAACACCGAGGGAACCCCGAGCAGCGGGCCGCCGACCGCGAGTTGTACGAGCAACTGGTGACCGACGGGTTTGCCGGTCCGCGGTTCGAGCTTCTCCGGGAAGACCTGTGGCTGTACGGGTGGCGCGTCCTGCGGAAGTGGATGCGAGAGGGTGAGATCATCGCCCGCTGCCGTGAGAACGACATCTACTTCTTCGCCCCGTACACGGAAGTGGAGGAGATGATGCGGCGCGACGAGGTCCGCGTCGACATCGCCGGGCTCTGCTTGGGGAAGGCCGTTCCCCTGTTCATGCGCATGCTCTCCCAGGGACGCTGGAACCCGGAGAGAGGCGCGTCCGTCCGCACCTTCTTCATCGGACTGTGCCTCGGCTGCTTCCGTGACGCGTACCGGGAGTGGGCCGGCCCGTACCGCCGTCGCCTTGCGGAGGTCCTCCATCCCGACGTCCTCGGGGGTTTCCCCATGGTCAGCCTCGACCCGGAACCCGCGGAGCACACGCTGCTCCGCGACACGATCGCCACGATCCTGTCAGGCGCATCTATGGAGGAGCGGGCGGTCTGCAAGTTGATGCTGACCACCGGCGCCACACAGGAACAGATCGCGCAGAGGCTCGGCACCACACGTAAGGCGGTGGAGCGCCGCCTCGGCCGTGTCCGGCGCCGGGCCCAGGAGCTCGCCGCGGCCGGCGTCATCATGGTCCCCTCGGTCAGTTCGGCGGTGGCCAAGTGATGGGCGGCCCGCTCGATCTCCGTGCCCTGGTTCTGCTGCTGGCTGGTGCGGTCACGGCGTACGTCGCCTACCTCCACCCGGACGTGGGCGTGGCCCTGCTCGTCGGGGCGGGGGTGGTGACGCTGCTCTACCTGCTGATGGGCTCCGGCGGGAGCGGAACGCCCCCGCCCCGCTGACCGGCGGTCACCATCTGGCGAGGAGGCGCCGGTTCGCGCTCGGCGCCTCGTCCGACTCTCCTCGCCCTGCCGTACCTGGGCGCGGGCGTACCCCTAGGCGGAAATTGGTTCGTGCCTGTCAGACCTCCCGCGTATGCTGTATGTCGTTCCTCTCCGGCCCATGCGTGGATGAGGTAACGGCTTCGCGACCTGGGATGGTTGGTCGGCAGCCGCAGATGTTCCTGCGGAGCGACGACGTACAACAGGGCAGCCGCTTCGAGCTTCTGTGCCGGCAGTAGCTCGCTTTCGACACCTGTCCTGGTGGTGTCGGACTGCGAGCTGCCTTCACAGGCTCAGGTCCGGCACCCCTCTGTCCCTTGGGAGGGGCCCATGAGTACGTCTTCCAGCGCGACCCCGCAGTCCGGCCGGATCCTCGGCACGGTCATCGTCTTCCTGCTCGCCGTCATCATCACGCTGGTCGTCAGCTTCGTTCTGGTCGGCCTTGGCCTCAGCGTCCCACTGACCGTTGCGGGTGGGGTCACGCTGTTCGTCTCCACGTCGACGCTCGGTATGAAGGTCCTGGCCTACCTCGCTCCGGCCTGATGCGCGACGGCTCCACCAGGCGGTGGCCTGGTGGAGCCGGATGAGCCGGTGCGACGGGGGAGACACACGGGCTCTGTACTGAGTGTGGCACGGCCGGTCCCGCATACGTGCGAAGTAACGCGGGACCGGCCCACGGGGCGCACCCGTCCTGTCAGGGGTGCCGACACCGACCGTACGAAGTCCACGTGCTCCTTGCACGATCTGATCCCCCGTTGGGTGCGGCAAGAGGGGTCAGGCAGCTGGCTCCTCGCCCACGGCCTGCCTCAGTGCACGGATGAGGATCTCGGTGTCGTCGACGGCGAGGAGCGCCTTCTGCAGGTTGACGCCGACCATGCCATGAGCGAGGTCGCGAACTCGAGGATCGCCCGCTCGCTGGTGGAGCTGGGTGGCTGCCAGGGAAGCCGTCCCGGCCAGCCGCCCCTCCGATACGATGCGTAGCCGCTCCATCTAGCCGGGAACCCGTCTTACCAGGGGCGATGCCCCTCCCAAAGCGGCGCTCGCTGGGGAGAATCTGGGGAGAACGAAGCTCCGTTGGGGAGCGCGTGGGGAGAATCGACTGCCTAAACGGGCAGCACGATGAAAGCACCTGAAACAGGCATCACCGCAGGTCACAGTGCCTCATTGACCGATTCCCGCAGGTCAGCGCCCCGGGGGCGAGGACTTCAAGAAGATCTCCTCGGGTTAGCCGGTGCCTGCGCCCAAAGGGCCGCCGTAAGCAGCGCGCGCAGGGATACCGGTGGCCTCGTGGCAAATGGCAGCAGAACGCCCCGACGCAGCTGACGCCGAATGCCTGGGATGCGGTACGCCGCCGGGTCGCGGCGACGACCGGCGGAGAATGCATCGCGTGCGGTGGCGTCGACATCAATCGGCATACCGGCCCGGGCTCAGCTCCCGCAGTGCCACGAGGTGTGGCAGCTGGAGGAGCCCAGTCTCGCGGCCGGTGGAGTGAAGCGGGTCCAGCGTCTGGCCGATCTGGGCCCGCTGTGCGGGGCGTGCCATGCCACCCAACACGTGCGACGTGCTCTGAAAGTCGGAGGCTGGGACCTGGTGATCGACCAGCCTCGCCCATGTCAACGACCTCACCCCCGAAGCCGCCGAGGCAATGGATCGCTTGAACTGGCGGCTGGACCTGTCCGCCATCAACGCGTGGGTACCCCTCACGATGTCGTCTGTCAGGACTCAGCGACACCGATACTCGGTCGGGTCCACATCGCGCCGCTAGCGGTCGCCACGGAAGGGTGCACTGTCAGTGGCGGCTGGTAGCGATAGTTCCATGGGATTGAGGGCTGAGGTTCCTGCCGCCGTCTACGCAATGCACCATGCCGAACTCGGCGCCGTTCAGATCGGTGCATGCATGCAGCCACAGGAGCGGCGAATCCGATCACACGAGCGCAAGGACTGGGTGCTGTTGCTGGCGCTGCCGGTACCCACGGGCAGGGACGCGGAGGCGATCGAGCGGATGGTTCTAGACAAACTGAAGACCAGGGCATGGGTGCCCGCAGGGATGGGGGCACGCAACCTGGCGGGGCTCCCAGGGCACGGCACCATCGCGGGGTGCCAGGCATGCGGAACGCCTCCCGCTACAGCCGTCTTGCGTGAGAGCTGGGTCCCGTTCCTGTCCAAGGCCCAGATGCCGCAGGGCGGATGGACGGAGACGTTCGACGCCCGGCTGGTCTCCCCCGAACGCGCCCGCCTGGCGCTGCACTTCGCCGAGAACGGATACCGGGCGCGGCACTACCCAGACGCTGGGGAGGGTATTGACGCATTCGCCCAGCGGAGAGCGGCAATCGAGCAGCAGGTCCGAGACGAGCGGTGGAGCCGCCCCGTCTACTAGCCCGTGCACACATCTCGTCTTGCGAGGAGAAGGACCATACTCGTTGCCTTAGCCCCGGATGGCCACCACACCGAAGCCCACCGCGACCTTGTCCCCGAGCCCAGCGGATACTGCTGCCCCTACTGCCGTCACCCGGTGCACCTCAAGCGCGGACGTGTCAAGGTCGCACACTTCGCTCACGCTGCCGGCGCCGACTGTCCAGCCGCATCCGAGCCGGAATCACCGGAACACCTGGCTGCCAAGGCGCTCCTGGCCGCAGAGTTCCGTGCGCTCGGCTACGACGTCATCCTCGAACGCCCCCACCCACAGCACCGTCGCCGAGTCGACGTCGCCGTCCGCATCCCGGGCCGGGCAGGGCCGGTTCAGGTAGCCGTCGAAGTCCAGGCATCAGCGATCAACACCAAGGAGATCATCCGGCGCGAGCGTGCCGACCGTGCCGCCGGATACCTGTCGACCCTGTGGTGCTTCACCCGCTCTCGCGCCCCAGAACTGCTGACCCTCCGCCCCGACATCGAGGTCCGCGTCCCCGAAGAGATCAGGTTCATACATCGCACGCACACCACCGACGTCGCACTGCTGGACGTCAACGCCCGCACGCTGTGGCTCGCGCATCTCGCCGGGACATGGCGCGACGGCAACAGCTGGTTCGACAGCTCCGGCAATGAGCAGTCCAGCCGCGGGCGACGGCCACGCACAATCCGCACCGTGGAACGGACACCGGCGACGTTCGCTCTTCGCCCCGTGTGGGTTACCCCGCCAAAGCAGACCCCTCGATGGGTCGCAGCGTTTACACCAGACACCGCTACGGATCAGGCACATGTTATTGCGTAGCGGGTGCCCCTTCCCCGCCAGGTACATCCGTGAGGACTCCACGGCGCGGGCCACTGCCCCTGCCCGAGGCCGACTGGACTGCGGCCAGCTACTCTGCCCACACCACCTGGCAAGCCCCGGACCGCAGCATCACGGTCGAACACCAGCCTCACGCGGTGGACAGCCGGCGGACTCGGCGGTAGCGACGCGAATCGACCCGCATGGTCAATCCGCCTCTCGAGAGGGGTACCCCACGACCTCCTGGCTCAGCTGACCACCGTCGCGGCCAACACCGCTGCAGCGCCGAGTCCTGCGCCCGGGTGGTCTGTTCTCAGCTCCCCGCCCCGGGGCCGCACCCGATCGGTGTCACCGTCACCTTCTACGTGGTCAAGGACGATGAGACCTGTCCTTGGGTGGGCGACGTAGTGCTCCATGAGCGTCCTGTTTCACCGGCGCCGCTTCCCGGGCACGTGGTGAACTTGTTCAGGTGATGTCCGGTAATCACCTGACAGTTGAGAGGCGAGTCCGATAGATCTTGGCGCGTGAATGACTCCGCGCCGGCACCCGAGGACGACGAGCCCACCTCCATCACCGAGAAAGCCAAGAACCTGTGCAAGAAGCACGAAGGGAAGGTGGTCTTCGCCATCAGCGCTGCCCTGCTCGTCGCTGGCGTGCTCATCAAGCAGGCCATGGACCAGAACGGCACCGAGGGCGCCGAGGACACTGAGTCCGCGGAGGACATCGAGGGCAGCGAGGTCACCGCGGACGCTGGAGCGGCCTCCGATTCTCCGACCGCCAAGGACCCACGGAAGTCCCCCGCCGAGCACGAGGTGAGCGGGTACACACGGACCCTTCCTGATGGACGCGTCATCGACATCGACCCCTACACGCGCGGCGGCAGATCCGACGGCGCGGACGAGGATGAAGCCGAGGAGCCCGGCGAAGCCGCAGCCTGAGCGCCCGGGACAGGGTTGCCGGCCGCCTCCCAGAGGAGGTGTTCCGCAAGGGAAGATCAGGGCGTGACTGATTTCCTCAAGGAGCACCAGACGCTCATACTTGCGCTCCTCCCTATCGTGGTCGGCTTCGTCGGAGCCTGGCTCGGCGCCTGGCTCCAGGCCCGCGGAGGCGTGGCACAGGCCAAGGCCGCGGAACAGGCAGCGAAAACGGCTGCGACAGCAACCCTCCAGGCAGTCCGGGAACAGGCCGACCACGCCGCAGCCGCGGCCCACACCGCTTCTCTGCGCGAGCAACGAATCAGCGCAGCGACGAACCTGATCGGCAGTGACAGGGCGTTCGGCCGAGTGCTGCACACGATGTTCCGGGAGCCCGACACGGACTCCACGTCCGCCTACGACGAACTTCTCCACGCCTGGGGAGTGGTCCAGCTTGTCGCTCCCACCTCCCTCACCACCGCGTCCTCCCGCGTTCTGAAGGCGGCACAGGACATCCAGCGCCTTGCTCACCAACGCGGTGAGGCGTACTGGCTCTACATGCAGTTGACGGGCGTATATATCGGGATGCCCGAGTACGAGGACACCCGACAGGCTGTGGAGGCCCTGCATGCTTGGCGTGTCGCGTATGCCGCCGACGCCGCGAACATGATGGAGGTGCACGATGCGGCATCTGCGGCTCTCCGCCGGCTCCCGGCCCTGGAGCCAGAGCAGGCGTCGGCTCTGCTCAACGACTTCATGAACCCTGAAATAGGTCCTCTACTCGAACAGTCCTGGCGGGAGCACAACGAGGCCATGGACGAGTTTGTCAGTTGCGCGCGCGCCGTCCTGGGCGTCAGCGACTAAGCAGTCCTGGCGATCACGAGCGGAGCCAGATGACGCGCGCGGCTACATCCGCTGCCCGATGCCCCGGGGCGACGTTAAGTTGCTGCCCCGCCTCGTCGGGAGTGAGAAGGGTCTGATCCTCCGACGTAAGCGAGCCGAGGAAGAGCATGGCTCGGCGAGATCGAGAGCATGGACCTCACCTCACGTTCGTCCGCACCAAGCGAGCCGACGCAGCCCGGCTCACCCGCCGAACCACCGTCACCCTCGGCATGCCCACCACCAGTCAACAGAGCGGGTGACAACCGGATTCGTGGCCCGCCAGGATTCGTGGCCCGTGCCGAGGCCCGGGACGCGAATCCGGTCGAAGGCGTGCGACAGCTACTCACTCCGAATGAGCGCGAAGTCAACGATCCCCCACGCATCCTCCGCCGCCAACAGGGCGTCCTCGTAGTTTTCGGCATTCAGCAGACGCTCGGTCGTGGTCAGCGCGGCGCTGACCTGGCCGGCGTGGCCGCCCAGGTCCCGGTAGTACCGCGTCACGAGGCCCTTGACCTCGGTGATCTTCGCGGCCCTCAATCCGAACGCAGATTCCGGGGGCGGGTCCGGAAGTACAGGTCGGGGTTGTCTTCCAACAGCTTCAGCTCACCCACGTCCATCCCAGACCGCTCACCGGCATCCTCGATCTCGGGAAGAAGATCTTTCCCGTCAAGGACCGCGGCCACTGTCTGGTTTCCGACCCGCTGCACCGGCACCACCGCGTCGCCCGCGCGCACGAAGTACGCGTAACCGCGATCAACGTCGTTGGCCACCTGGCGTGTGCGCTCCACCCACGGCTCGCCGGGGAGATCGGGGCCCTCTCCGATCCCGCTGTAACCGATGACCTTGCCGTCTTCGATCAGCTGGTAGCGGACTTCTCGCCATCGGCCGGGCGGATTTCGGTCCTTGGCCTGCCGGACGAGACCGTTCTTCCGGCCCTTCACTGCCTTGTCCCAGGCCGGCCACTGAGCCGAGCGCCGGTCAGAGGTCCGGCAGACGATGTCCAGGAGAAAGACCTCGTAGTGGTCCAGGCCCATCGGCCGGTACACCAGATGCTGACGGGGGGTCTCCAGACGCGGGTCCGTATCAGGAATCTCAACCAAGGACTCCAGTTCAGTGGACTCCGCGAACGCCCACCGCACGAGCGGCGGGTCCTCGGCAATCAGTCGGGGGTCAAGGGAGTGGAAGAAGCGCACCGCATCGAACAAGGTGTCCACGACCGGTCGGCCTTGGACCTCCTTGCGGTAGGCGTCCTGCGCCTCGCCACGAGCCCGCTTCTGCTTCTCTGTGGCCGACTGAGCAATGTTCACGTAAGCATCCGGCATGTCCGCGTACCGAGCCCAGGTGTAGACCACGCGCATACGCGTGGGGGCCATGGACATCGGGATGCCGAAGTGGGCACCCGGCACGAGCAGGCCGTCGAAGATTACAGGGGAGTGCTCCTCGCAGTTCCGGATCAGTTCGAGCCCCATGACGACTTTGCCAAGGGGGTCACGGGCCCTGTGCCGCCGGTAACCATCGCCGAACGCAGGTAGGAAGACGGCCTCGTCAAGGACGTTGACCGCAGAGGCGACCCTTCGGACCTCCAGAGCCGCAGCCTCCGAATCCTCCATGGTCGCGTACCAGTACGCCTCGATCGCCCGCCGGACTTCCCGCATGTAGCGGAACCCCTTGTCCGCGTACGCGCCCCTCAGGGGAAACTGTGCCTTCGCCACGATCTGAGCATGTCATCTGGCCCGGAGGGGCGCCACGGACTTCACAGCCCGAGACGTCCCTCGGCCTTCTGAAGAATCGCTCGGGAAGGTCCGAAGCACTGCTCGTTGGCCTGCGCGATGTGTTTGGCGACCGGGTCCACGAGGTGCACGGTATGGCCGTCGTTAACGAGCCAGCACGCGTGGGCACCGGGGCCGCCGCCGACGTCGAGGACCCTCGCGGAGGGAGGTGTGAGATGTCGGCGTAACAGCTCCTGGGTGCGATCCAGTTCGCCCCACGGTCGTGCCCAGCGTCTTCCCCGATGCAGAACACTTCGCCGAAGCGGCCGCCGGGCACCCCGACCTCCTCGACGACGACACCCTGTCCTGGCTCACCGGAGCCGCCTTTAAGGAAGGCTCTCTTCTGCGGAACACCCGATTGCCATCCATCACGGCGGTCACCCTTCCGGACTGGGCCGTGCAGGATCTGCCGCAGATGCCGGACTTCAACGCAGCGTAGTCAGCACCAAGTCAGCACGGGAGCGGTGAGAAGGGGTGATGACGTGGGCTTTCAGTCAGCACGAAACCAGCACGGGAGTCAGCACGGCGCCTTCAAATCATGCCCGAATAGCGCAACTCGGACAGCGTACTTCGTGGCCTCGTTGAGGCTCCGCCGAAGACCCCGGTACCGGCTCCATGGTGGGCGCGCGCACTCCCACACCTGGAACTATGGTGTCCCACCACATACGCCTCTGACCTGCATGTTTCTACGGTGTGGCGACACGTCAACGTCCCCGTCACACGCCAGGAAGTGGTGCCGATGTCCTCTCCCGCGACCGCTCCCCCACAACCCTCCAACCTCCGTCGCATCGTCGCCGCGAGTCTCATCGGCACCACCATCGAGTGGTACGACTTCTTCCTCTACGGCTCGGCCGCCGCGCTCGTCTTCAACAAGCTGTTCTTCCCCGAGTCCGACCCGCTCGTCGGCACGCTCCTCTCCTTCCTGACCTACGCGGTCGGGTTCGCCGCCCGGCCGCTGGGTGCGCTGGTCTTCGGGCACTACGGCGACCGACTCGGGCGCAAGAAGCTGCTCGTCCTCAGTCTGCTGCTGATGGGTGGCGCCACCTTCGCGATCGGTCTGCTGCCCACCCATGCGACCGTCGGGTCCGCCGCTCCCCTTCTGCTGACCGCGCTGCGCCTTGTGCAGGGCTTCGCGCTCGGTGGTGAGTGGGGCGGGGCCGTGCTGCTCGTGTCCGAGCACGGGGACGCCAAGCGGCGTGGGTTCTGGGCCTCCTGGCCGCAGACCGGTGCGCCGGCCGGGCAGCTGCTCGCGACCGGTGTGCTGTCCGCGCTCACCGCGCTCCTCTCCGACGCGGCGTTCCTCTCGTGGGGCTGGCGCATCCCGTTCCTGCTGTCCGGTGTGCTGGTGATCGTGGGTCTGTGGATCCGGCTCTCGGTCGACGAGTCGCCCGTGTTCAAGGCCGCGCTGGCCGCCGCAGAGGAGCGCAAGGCGGCCGCCGCGCAGGTCGAGAAGATGCCGCTGGTCGCCGTGCTCAAGCACCACTGGCGCGATGTGCTGATCGCGATGGGCGCCCGCATGGCGGAGAACATCTCCTACTACGTGATCACCGCGTTCATCCTCGTCTACGCGACGACCCAGGTGGGTCTGTCCAAGCAGACCGCACTGAACGCCGTCCTCATCGCCTCCGCCGTCCACTTCGCCGTCATCCCGGCCTGGGGCGCGCTGTCGGACCGGATCGGCCGCCGCCCCGTCTACCTGATCGGCGCGGTCGGTGTCGGTGCCTGGATGTTCCCGTTCTTCATGCTGATCGACTCGGGCACCTTCGGCGCACTGCTGCTCGCCGTGACCGTCGGCCTGATCCTGCACGGGGCGATGTACGCACCTCAGGCCGCGTTCTTCTCCGAGATGTTCGCGACCCGGATGCGCTACTCGGGCGCCTCCATCGGCGCGCAGTTCTCCTCGGTCGCCGCCGGCGCCCCGGCTCCGCTGATCGCGACCGCGCTCCTCGCCGACTACGACTCCTCGACGCCGATCTCCCTGTACGTGATCGCCGCCGCACTCCTCACGATCGTCGCCATCGCCTGCGCCCGCGAGACCCGCGACCGCGACCTGTCCGAGGTCGCCGAGGACGCCCCTCGGACCGCGACCGCCCCGGTCCGCGCCGACGCCTGACCGCACTGTTCGACGGGGACCCAGCGGCCCCCTCGGCCGAGATGGCTGAGGGGGCCGCTTCGTGCCGTCGGCGCCTAGGGCGCGTATCGAGTCGTGATCATCGGGTGGTCCTGGTGAGGTCTTTGATCCGGATCATCGAGGCGTGCAGGTGGAGACTGGCGAGGTAGCTGTCGGGGGTCTTGTCGTATCGGGTGTCTCACCGTCCCAGTTCCGGCCTCCTGGTACGTCACGCTCTGGGGCGGGTAAGGCACGTGGAGCCGACGTGAGCCGACCGGTGATGTCCGGGCAGGGACTCATGGGACATGGCCCGGCACCCGGCTCAGGTTCCGGGGAGGATACGGCGCGTTTCGTAGGCCCACATCGCGATCTCGACCCGGTTGCGGGCGCCGAGTTTGGCCATCAGGCTGGCCAGATGCGTCTTCACCGTGCTGAGGCTGATGTGCAGTGCATCGGCGATCTCGGTGTTGGTCAGCCCGCGAGCGACGGCGAGGAGCACCTGCTCCTCGCGGGCGGTGACGGGGGAGACCGGCTGGGCCACGGGCCGGCCGGCGGGCAGGTCCGCGAATGCCTGGAGCAGACGGACGGTGACGCTGGGCGCGATGAGCGCCTCACCGTCGGACGCCGACCGTACGGCCTGCGCCAGAAGGTCCGGTCCCGTGTCCTTGAGGAGGAATCCGCGGGCGCCGGCACGCAGTGAGCCGTAGACGTACTCGTCGAGGTCGAACGTGGTGATGACGACCACGGCCAGCGGGTCGGCGACGCCCGGGCCGGCGACCAGCCGGGTGGCCTCGAGCCCGTCGAGTACGGGCATGCGGATGTCGAACAGGCAGACGTCGGGGCGTAGTTCGCGGGCAAGACGTACCGCTTCCCGCCCGTCGGCGGCCTCGCCGACCACCTCGATGCCGGGCTGGGCGTTCAGCATGATCCGCAACCCGGTGCGGATGATCGTCTGGTCGTCAGCGACGAGGACGCGAATGGACACCGCTCTCGCTCCTCGCTCTCGGCAGTTCGGCTTCGACATGCCAGCCCCGGTCGGTACCCGGGCCGACTCGTAGTGTGCCGCCGAGCAGCGTCGCGCGCTCGCGCAATCCGGTAAGTCCGTATCCGTCGCGACCCCGGCCGGTGCGCCGGCCGTTGTCGCGCACGCTCACCCGTACCGTGTGCCGTTCCGCGGCGACCCGCACGACGAGTTCGGTCGCGTCGACCGCATGGCGCAGCGCGTTGGTCACCGACTCCTGCACGATCCGGTAGACGGCAGCGTCCACGGCCGGGGGCAGCGCGTCCAGTTCGCCGTCGAGCCCCAGGTCGACCCTGAGGCGACCACCCGGGGTGCGCACCAGGCGCTCCAGATCCGCGACTCCGGCAGGTGGCGCCAGCTCGGCGCCGACCCCGCGGTCGCGCAGCGCGGCGACCATGGCGCGCATTTCCTCCAGCGTGCGCGCCCCTTCCTCCTCGACCCCCTCCAGCGCCTCGACGGCGGCGGACGGGTCGGTGCCCGCGAGCACCCGGCCCGCCTGGGCGATGATCACCATGGCCGACACGTGGTGGGCCACCGTGTCGTGCAGTTCCCGGGCGAGCTGCTCGCGCTCGCGGGAGCGCACCTGCTCCAACTGCCGCTCGCGAGCGGTCACCCGGAACCGCACGGCAGCCCCGACCACGCCGGGCAGCAGCAGGAAGACGATGCCCACGACGTTTTCAAAGACCGGGGTCTCGTCCGTGACGGAACACAGCGCGCCGGCCGCGAGGATCACCGCGCCGCCCAGCACGATCTCGCGTCCCGATCCCCACCGGGGCAGCGCGTACACCAGCACGAGCACGACCGCGCCGGTGTACAGGCCGACGGGCTCGCTCGGTGTGCCGAGGAGCGAGGCCACCGGAAGCAGGATCACCGAGCCGAACGCCAGCGTCACCATCGCCAGCGGGCGGGTCCGGCGCCACAGGGGCAGCAGGCACAGCCATACGGCGAGCACCACCGCCACCGGCCGCCACACGACGTTCTCGCGCAGGGTGGCCTCCAGCGCCACACCGGCAAGGCCCGTGGCGAGCAGCGCCCAGTCCCGCCGCACCCGGGCGGGCGCGTCGGGCGGCCGGGGTTCGGTCCACAGGGTTCGCAGGTCGTCTCGGAGCACGGTTCTCAGCCTAGGCACCGCGGCGTGCCGCGCATCGGCCGAAAGGACGGGTCGTCACTCCGCCCTGGGGCCGACGGATCCGCGGCCCGCGGGCCGATGCCGCGGAGCGCCGTGGCGGCGAACCTCGGCATCGGCGGCCGTACAAGGACGGCCGACGAGGTGGTTGGAGGACCCGATGCTTTCGAAAGCCCTGTTGCGCCTGGGCGCAAGCGCCGCCCGCCATCCCTGGCGGGTGATCGCGGCATGGCTGATCGCCACCACGCTCGCCGTCCTCGCCGCCGTCGCCTTCGGCGGGCGCACCGCGGACTCGATAACCGCTCCGGGACTGGACTCCCAGCGGGCCGCGGAACTGATCGAACGGGCAGGAACCGGCCAGGAGGGGATGACCGCCCAAGTGGTCGTCACCCCCCTCGACGACGGTGCGACCTTCTTCGACGACGACGGCGCGCGCACCGCTCTCACGCGGCTGCAGACCGAGGTGAAGCGGCTGCCGCACGTGCTCGGCACGAGCGACCCGGCGGGGGCGCTCGACGCGGGCGGGGACACCGCCGTGCGCGGCGGCCTCGTCTCGGCCGACGGGCGGATCGCGGTCGTCCGGGTGCAGTACCCCGACCAGAGCCGGCTGTCGGCCGAAGACCTCGACGCCCTCGTGGATCTCGGCGACCGGCTGCGCGCCGAACTGCCCCTGCGCATCGAGATGGGCGGGAACCTTTTCTACGCCTTCTCCGACCCCGACGGCGGCGTGAGCGAGCTGATCGGCCTCCTCGCCGCGGCCGCGATCCTGTTCCTGGCGTTCGGTTCGCTCGTCGCCGCCGCGCTGCCGATCGGCATGGCGGTCTTCGGACTGACCGTCGGGGTCGCCACGATGACGGTACTGGCGGGGGTCACGGACGTCCCCACCTTCGCACCGGTCCTGGGCAGCATGGTCGGGCTCGGAGTGGGCATCGACTACGCGCTGTTCGTGCTCGCCAGGCACCGGGAGTACCTCGCGCGCGGGCTCGATCCCCGCGAGGCGGCGGGGCGAGCGGTGGCCACGGCGGGGCGGCCGGTGGTCTTCGCCGGCGGCACCGTCGTCGTATCGATCCTCGGCCTCGCGGTCGCGAACGTACCGTTCATGACGGTGGGCGGGCTCGCCGTCTCGATCGTCGTCCTGATCATGGTGCTCGCGTCGGTGACGCTGCTGCCGGCCTTCCTCGGCGCCGCCGGCCCACGCCTGGCCCGGGCCGGCCGGATCGGCCGGGCTCTGCAGACCAGGAAGCCGGGCCGACTCGCACGGCGGCGGGACCCGGATACAGGCGCCGCCCACGCCGCTGGGTGGCGTCGCTGGATCGGGCACGTCAGCCGGCACCCTGTGCCGTACGCGGTCGGCGCGGCGGGGCTGCTGCTGACCGCGGCGCTGCCCGTGCTCGGCCTGCGCGTCGGCCTGCCCGACGACGGCTCATTGCCCCAGAGCCGTACCGAGCGCCGCGCCTACGACCTCGTCGCCGAGGGGTTCGGCCCGGGCACCAACGGTCCCCTCGTCATCGCCGCGGACCCCGCCGGTGATCCGGGAGTGCTGGACCGACTCGTCGCAACGGTCGCGGCGGATCCGGGCGTCGCATCCGTCGCGCCGACGCAGATCGATCGGGCCACCGGCATCGCGACCCTCGTGGTGTTCCCGACCACCAGCCCTCAGGACAAGGCCACGACCGACACCATCGCCCGGCTGCGCACCGACGTGCTGCCCACGGCGATCGGGCACGGCCCGGCCAGAGCCCACGTCGGCGGCGCCGCCGCGAGCCTGTCCGACGTGGGCCGACGCACCAGCGAACGCCTGCCGCTGTTGGTCGCCACCGTGCTGGCGATGTCGTTCCTGCTGCTGATGCTGGTCTTCCGCTCGGTACTCGTACCGCTCAAGGCGGTACTGCTGAATCTGCTGAGCATCGGCGCGGCCTACGGCATCATGGTCGCGGTCTTCCAGTGGGGCTGGGGAGGCGCACTCATCGGGCTGGAAGCGACGGTTCCGATCGTGTCGTTCATCCCGATGTTCCTCTTCGCCATCCTGTTCGGCCTGTCGATGGACTACGAGGTCTTCCTCCTCTCCCGCGTACGCGAGGAGTACCTGCGCACCGGCGACAACGGCACGGCGATCGTCGAGGGCGTCTCGCGCACCGCCCGGATCATCACCTCGGCCGCCCTGATCATGGTGGCGGTCTTCCTGTCCTTCGCCGTCGCCAACGACCCCTCCACCAAAATGTTCGGCCTCGGCCTGGCCACCGCGATCTTCATCGACGCCACGGTCGTACGCATGGTGCTGGTACCGGCGACCATGACACTCCTCGGCCGGACCAACTGGTGGCTGCCGAAGTGGCTGGACCGGATGCTTCCCCGCGGCCCGGTCGGCACCGACGACACCGACGCGGAATCCACGGGTGAGGTCCCGCGGCCACGGCTGATTGACCGTTGACTCAACTCCTGCCCGCCCTTGGCGTCCGGCACCTCGGCGCGTCACCTAGGGGCATATCGAGTCGTGATCATCGGGTGGTCCTGGTGAGGTCCTTGATCCAGATCATCGAGGCGCGCAGGTGGAGACCGGCGAGGTAGCTGTCGGGAGTCTTGTCGTATCGGGTGGCGATGCCTCGCCATGCCTTGAGCTTGTTGATCAGACGGTCGACGGTGTTCCGCTCCTTGTAGAGGTCGGCGTCGTGGCTGACGGGTCGGCCACCTCTGGAGCCCTTCTTCTTCCGGTTGGCGGCCTGGTCCTTCTTCTCCGGGATGACCGCCTTGATACGGCGTTTGCGCAGGTGGGCGCGGTTTCCGCGGAACAAGTACGCCTTGTCCCCGGCGACCGCGTCCGGCCGGATGCGGGGTCGGCCGACGGGCCCGCGTACCCGTACCTTCTTCAGGACGGGGATGAACTGCGGGCTGTCCGCTGCCTGGCCTGTGGTCAGGATGAACGCCAGCGGGCGGCACTTGCGGTCGGCGGCGAGGTGGACCTTGCTGGTCTGCCCGCCTCTGGAACGTCCGAGGAGGGCGGCCTTCAGCCGGAGTTTCCGCCGACGCCGGATGCGTCGTCGTTCTTCCACCGCGGGATCACTTTCGGTCTCTTGCCCGTTTTGCTCTTCGAGGCCGCGCCCTTTGACCTGGCCTTCTCCTCCTCGGCCGCGGCTTTCTCCAGGGCGGTGACGACGTCCTCGTCGAGGTGCATCCCGGCCGCGTCGTGGTGGGCTCGGGCGGTGGTGGAGTCGATGCTGACCAGGGACAGGTCCACCTCACCCCGCTTCGCGGCTTCCGTGATCAGGCCCTCCAGCAGGGCCTCGAAGACGCCGGCGTCACGCCACTGCCGGAAGCGGTTGTGGACGGTCGACCAGGCGCCGAACTCCGTCGGCGTCCCCCGCCACTGCCCGCCCGTCTTGAACCGCCAGGTCACGCCCTCGAACTGCTGCCGCAGTCGCTCGGGGTACGGGCCGTACTCGCCGATCGGCAGGGCGCCCTAGTTGCTCGACTTGAGATGCTGTAGGACGCCCATGCCCACGGTGAAGGCCGCGGCGAGGCTGGTGCCACCCGCGCCGAGGACAGCGAGCGGGCCGCCGTCGACCGCCATCACGACGACAACGGCGACGAGGGCCACGACAACCGCGGACAGGGCGACGATGGCCACGTCACGCCCGGGATGCCTGCAGACGTTCGACTGAGTGGCATGAGCCGACACGGGAGTGCCTCCATTGACTTGTTGTTCGCTCGGGTCGGGGCACACCTCACGCAGACGAGGTGCACTCCAGGTGGTGGACCGTTCAGCGGGTCCGGCGTAAGCCGGCCGACTGTGGCCACGCTGCGAGCGAGAAAGCCAATGAGACCTCCGAATACGGGTGTCGGTTTCGCAGCTCAGGCTAACTCTTCGTCAACTCGACGGCCAGGGAGCACCGTTGAGCGGCCATCTCTTTGGCCGGATCTCGCCGACGTGGCGCGTCCGTCTCGCCGGTCAGCGGTTGACGGCCGCCGACATCGCATGGAGGCGGAGTGCCAGTTGGATCTCCAGGGCTCGGGACGGGGACTGCCAGTCCGGGCCCAGGAGGCGGCCGATGCGGTCGACGCGTTGGGCGACCGTGTTCACATGGACGTGCAGATCGTCCTTCGTACGTGCGGGGCTCATCCCGCTCGCGAAGTAGGCGTCCATCGTGCGGACCAGATCCGTGCCGCGCCGTTCGTCGTACGCGACGACCTGGCCGATCGTGCGCTCGACGAAGCCCTCGATGTCCCGGGTGTCGGCGAGCAGCAGGCCGAGGAAACCCAGGTCCTCGGCCGCGGCGCCCTCGCCCGAGCGGTGCAGCAGGCGCAGCGCGTCCATGCAGCGCCGGGCCTCCTCGTAGGCGGTCGCGACCAGGCCGGGTGTGGCGAGGGGCGAGTCGACGAGGGCGGAGGCGCCCACCGTGACGGGCTCGCGCAGCGCGCCGCCGAGGTGCTTGGCGGTCTGGCGGGCCAGTTCGGCCGCGCTCTCCCCCGGGCCGAGCGGGAGCAGGAGCACCGTCCCGCCATCGCGTGCGGAGGCCAGTCCGTGCCGGGTGGCGGCGAGGTGCGAGGCCGCCGACCACAGTCGCTGGCGGTCCGCGCTCTCCCGTACCCCCGCGTCGGTCTCGCCGCCGGACCCGGCCCGGTCGATACGGGCGGCGAGCACGACGTGCGGCGCGTCGACATCGGTACGGAGACGGGCGGCGCGCTCGCGCAGCAGCCGGCGGTCGCGGTCGGGGGCGTCGAGGAGGTCGTCGAGCAGCTCGCCCCGTACCCGCTGTTCGGCCTCGCCGGCCGAGCGGCGGGCGAGCAGCAGCAGGGAGGTCACCAGGGCGGCGCGCTCCAAGGTGCGCTGGTCGACGGGGTCGAGGTCGGGCTGGCCGTGCAGGACGAGGGCGCCGAAGGTCTCTCCGCCGGCCGAGACGGCCGCCATCCAGCGGTCGGCCTCGCGCAGGGCGTGGCCGTCGGCGAGCCGGGCGGGGTCGAGGCCGGTGTCGATGAACTCGACTCTTCCGCCGAGGACTTCGGAGACGGCTTCGGCCACGTCGTGGACCCCGCCGCCGTGCAGCACGAGTTCGGTGAGCCGGTCGTGGACCTCCGAGGCCCTCTCGATGACGCCGCTGTGCTCGCGGATGATGTCGTTGGCCCGCTCCAGCTCGGCCAGCGCCGAGCGGGTCTCGGCGAGCAGGTTGGCCGTGTCGATGGCGACGGCGGCGTGCGCGGCGAAGGAGCCGAGCAGCGCGACCTGTTCCCGTTCGAAGACCCGGGCGCGCCGGTCGGCGGCGAACAGCACGCCGATCACCTGGCTGCCCAGGGTCAGCGGCACGCCGAGGATGGCGACGAGGCCCTCGTCGCCCACGGCGGAGTCGATGGTGCGGGTGTGCTGGAAGCGGGCGTCGTCGAAGTAGTTGTCGGTGACGTACGGGCGGGCGGTCTGGGCGACGAGTCCGCCGAGGCCCTCCCCCATGCCGAGCCGGAGCTGCTGGAAGCGCGCCGAGACCGAGCCTTCGGTGACGCGCATGTACGTGTCCCCCGCGGCGGGGTCGTTGAGGCTGAGGTAGGCGACCTCGGTGCCGAGCAGGGAGCGGGCGCGCTGGACGATGGCGCGGAGCACGGCGTCGAGGTCGCGCAGTCCCGCGAGGTCGTGGGCGGTCTCGAAGAGGGCGGAGAGCTCGGCCTCGCGGCGGCGCCTGCCCTCGAGCTCGGCGCGCACGCGCAGGGCGAGCTGTTTGGCCTGTTCGAGCTCGGCCAGCTCCTCGGGGCCCGCGCCGCTCGCACGGGCGAGCAGCACGGGCCTGTCGAAGCCCTCCGTGGCGGCTCCTCGTGCGAGGAGCTCCAGGTAGGAGACCTGTTCTTGGGACATGGACACAGGGATACCTGCCGTAGGGGTGATCGCACCAGCCCTGTGGAAAACCGCTGTCAGTGAGCGGTCCAGCCGCCGTCGAGGGTCAGGGAGGTTCCGGTGATGAAGGAGGCCTGGGGCGTGCAGAGGTAGAGCACGGCCTCGGCGACCTCCTCCGGCTCGATGAGCCGCTTGAGCGCCGAGTCCTTCAGGAGGACGTCGGTCAGGACGCGCTCGGCCGGGATGGAGTGGGCGGCGGCCTGGTCGGCGATCTGCCGTTCGACCAGCGGCGTACGGACATAGCCGGGGTTGACGCAGTTGGAGGTGACCCCGTGCGGGGCGCCTTCGAGCGCGGCGGTCTTGGAGAGTCCTTCGAGGCCGTGCTTGGCGGCCACGTAGGCGGACTTGAAGGCGGACGCGCGCAGACCGTGCACGGAGGAGAGGTTCACGATCCGGCCCCAGCCCTGGGCGTACATGTGCGGCAGGGCGCCTCTGATCAGCCGGAAGGGGGCCTCCAGCATCACGGTGAGGACGGTGTGGAAGACGTCCGGCGGGAACTCCTCGATGGGGCGGACGAGCTGGAGTCCGGCGTTGTTCACGAGGATGTCGGCGCCGGCGGCCGCGGCCTCGGCGGCGTCGAGGTCGGTGAGGTCGAGCAGCTGCGGCTCGACGGCGCCGGCGAGACCGCCGGCCGCCTCGGCCAGCGCCTCAAGGCCCTCGGCCGCCCGGTCGACTGCTCTGACGCGCGCCCCCGCAGCGGCGAGCCGGAGCGCGCAGGCCCGCCCGATGCCGCCGGCCGCGCCGGTGACGAGCGCCGTGCGGCCGGCGAGGTCGAGCATGACGGATCCGGGCGCAGGGGTGGGGGCCGGTGCGGGGCCCTGTGAGGGGCCCTGTGCGGGTGGTGCCGGTACCTGTGCCGGTGCGGGACCTGATGTGGTGGGGGCGCTCATGCTCCGCACCTTATGAAGCACCCCACCGCCAACCGATGTGTGGCGAGCCCATACTTCAGCTCTGGGGCATGGGGTCGAACCATGTGGGTTCGTCGGCGAGCGCCTGCTCGATCCGGAAGTGCGAGAACCGCTTCATCTCCGGCAGGTCGTCCACGTCGAACCAGCCGACGTCCGTCGACTCCTCGTCGTTCACGCGGGCCTCGCCTCCGACGGCACGGCAGCGGAAGGTGACGTCCATGAACTGGCACTGGTCGCCGTTGGGATAGGTGATGGGCTTGCGGAGGGTCTGGACGATCACGACCCGCTCGGCCTCGCAGCGTACGGCGGTCTCCTCGTACACCTCGCGGACGGCGCAGGCCGCGGGCTGCTCGCCCGGCTCGACGATGCCGCCGATGATCGCCCACAGTCCGTTGTCGGTCCGGCGGCCGAGCAGCACGCGTCCCCGGTCGTCGAAGACGACAGCGCTCACACCCGGCAGGAAGAGCAGCTGGTGGCCGATGCCGACCCGGAGTTCGCGGATGAAGTCAGGAGTACCCATGCCTCGACCCTAAGCCCCGTTGGATCAAGACCCTCGGCCCGGTGTCCGAGCCCCGAAGCCGGGCGCCCGAGGCCCAACGCCTGAGGCCCGTAGTCCAAGGACTGAGGCCCTGTGCCGAGCGGCTCACGCCCTGGCACCGGCGGCCCTCAGGCTTCGCGGCGGCTCCGGCGCGCCCGCACGGCCCGCAGCCCCGACCAACCGAGCCCGGCGACCGCGACACCCACCAGGAGCGCCTCGGGCAGCGTGCCCATCCGCGTCGCCGGGGTGAGCGAGGACCGCAGCGGCACCTTCTCGACGAGGACGTCCGGCGTGAACATCTGGGACCGCGACACGATGTCACCGTCCGGCTCGATGATCGCGCTGACCCCACTCGTGACCGGGACGACGACGGCACGGCTGTGCTCGACCGCCCGCACCCGCGACATCGCGAGCTGCTGGTAGGTCATCTCGCTGCGGCCGAAGGTGGCGTTGTTGCTCGGTACGGAGATCAGCTGGGCGCCATGGGTGACGGTGTCCCGCACGGCCCAGTCGAACGCCGCCTCGTAGCAGGTCGCGAGGCCGACCTTGGTGCCGGCGAGGTCGAAGACCCCGATCTTGTTGCCGGGGCCGAAGTCGCGGCTGACGCGGTCCACGTTGCTGTTGAAGATCCGTACGAAGGACCGCATCGGGATGTACTCGCCGAAGGGCTGGACGTGTCGCTTGTCGTACGTGGCGACGGGGCCCTGCTTCGGGTCCCACTGGATCAGGGTGTTGCGCAGCTTGCCCGTCTCCGGGGCGACGACGGCGCCGATCACCGTCGGTACGCCGATCTTCCGCACGGCCTGGTCGATGGCGTCGGCCGCGTCGGGGTTGGCGTACGGGTCGATGTCGGAGGAGTTCTCCGGCCACAGGACGAAGTCGGGCTGGGGCTTCCTCTTCTGCTCGACGTCCTCGGCCAGCTCCTTCGTGCGGGCGACGTGGTTGTCGAGGACGGCCCTGCGCTGTGCGTTGAAGTCGAGTCCGAGGCGGGGCACGTTGCCCTGGACTGCGGCGACGGTCGCGGTGCCGTCCTCCGCGGAGTCGTCGACGAGCGGCAGCGCGGCGAGGGCGCCGGTGACCGGGACGAGGACGGTGAGCGCGGCCGCGGCGAGCGGGCCGCGCGGGACGACGCCGGTGACGCGGTAGGCGCGGACCTGGCGGATCACCTCGTACAGCCCGAAGCCGCAGAGGGCGACGGCGAAGCCGAGCAACGGTGTGCCGCCGACGGCGGCCAGAGACAGAAAGACGCCGTCGGCCTGCCCGAAGGCGATCTTGCCCCAGGGGAAGCCGCCGAAGGGGACACGCGCGCGTGCCGCCTCGGCGAGGATCCACACCGCGGCGGCGAACACCGGCCAGCCGGGGAGCCGGGAGACGGCCGCGATCCCGAGACCGGCGGCGGCGATGAACAGTGCCTCGACGGCGGAGAGCGCGATCCACGGGAACCGGCCGACCTCCGCACCGGTCCAGATCAGGAGCGGCAGCAGGAAGCCGAGGCCGGCGAGGTAGCCGAGACCGAAGCCGGCCCGCAGGCGACGGCCGCGCAGCGTCCAGCCGAGGAGGGCGAAGCCCGGCAGCGCGAGCCACCACAGCGGGCGGGGCGGGAAGCTCAGGAAGAGCAGCACCCCCGACAGCACGGCCGCGCCCGGCCGTACGAGGCGCCGCAGGCCGGACCGACCGGGCTCGGGGGCGGCAGCGGGTCCTGAGGCGTCGACGGGGGTGATCGTGGTGCTCACGTTGCGGAGTCTACGGCGCCTGCCCGGGCCCGGAGCAGCCCGGTCCTGGCGGCTCGCGGACGAGCCCGGGGACGGACCGGCGGACGTCGGCGCGCCGAGGGCCACGCAGGGGCCCTCATAAGGGCTGAGTACGGCGGGGCGTGCCATCGTCACCATTCCCTCACTTCTGCAACAACGTTCCTGCGCTTTCGCTCCCCAAACTGCGGCCGCCCCGTTACGGTGTCGGCCAGACGGAGCGGGGGGTCGACGGGGATGGCTGCACCTGCGGCTGAGCGGGCCGCCGTGCGTGGGCGTGAGCGTGGGCGGGCACCGGATGTCGCCGGGGTGCTGATCCTCGGCGCCTGCGTGGTGTGGTCGCTCGTCACCTCCGCCGGCCGGGACGCCCGCCCGGAGGGGATACTTCTCGCCGTTCTGGCGCTCGCCGCGGGGTACGCCGTGGGCCGGATCTCCGGAACTCTGCTCCCCGTCGCCGCCGCTGCGGCCGCGTCCCTCGCCGCCCTCGGCCTCGCCCTGACCTCCGGGCCGGGCGTCCCGGGCGCCACCCCCGCCGGCTCGGTACCGCCCGGTCATACGGGTGCGGCCGCGGCACTGCTCGTGCTTGCCGCCGGGGCGGCCTGCTGCGCCGCCTCGGCCGCCGACTCGGTTCCGGGCCGGCTCCTGCTGCGGGCGCTCGCCCTCACGGTGGCAGGCGTGGCCCTGGTCCTGGGTTCGGTGGTGGGTTTCGTCGCGGCGCTCGGCGTCCTGCTGTGCTCCCTCGCGGCGGTACGGATGCGGCGCCGGCTCCTGGGACTCGCGGGACTCGCGCTGGCGACGGGGCTGGTCGTGGGGGCCTCCTGGGCCGTGGCGGAGGAACGGCTCCCCGAGGGGCTCACGGTCTCCCTGGAGGGCCAGCTGACCCGGCACCGGGTGCTGCTGTGGCAGGACGCCGCCGACCTGGCCGGGGAGAACCCGCTGCTCGGGGTCGGGCCGGAACGGTTCGGCTCGCTGAGCCCCACCGCCCGGGAGACGCTGTACGCCGACGGCAAGCCGCATTCGGCCCCGCTCCAGCAGGCGGCCGAGCAGGGGTTGCCGGGAGTCGTGCTGCTGGGCGGGGTCTACGGCTGGCTGCTGTACGGGCTCTGGGCCTCGCCGCGCCGGACCGCTGTGGTCCTGACGGCCGCGGCCGCCCTGACCGCGCTCGCGGCGCTCGCCACGGTCGGCAACGCGCTGAGCTTCACCCCGGTGACCGCGGGAGCCGGCCTTCTCGCGGGCCTGGCGACGGCCCGTACCGCCCCTGACCTGGCGGACTGAGACACGCGGCCTCTCTCCGGCACCGTCCCAGACCCCCCGCTGTCGCCTGCCCGGCCGACCCCTGACCGCCGCCGACTGCCCGCAGCCCACTGACCGCTGACCGCTGACCGCTGACCACTGACCACTGACCACTGACCACGGTGCCACCGCCGCACCCCGGGTCCAGCCCGCGTACGAGAACGCCTCGGCGTCGCCGCCGATCCGGCGAGCGTGGCGCTCAGGCTCAGGCGTTCGTAGGACCCGCCGGTGTCGCCGGGCGCAGCCGGTCGCGGATGACGCGGACGCCGTACTCGGCGTCGTCGACCGTGACCGTGAACGTACGACCGTCGTCCAGTCTCAGGACCAGCGCCTCGCCCCGGCGGACGATGACCGCCTTGCCCTTCTCGGGGCGCCAGCGATAGCCCCAGCCGCCCCAGTCGTGGGGGGTGACCTTCGGGAGGTAGTCCGCGCCGACCACGTGGGAGAGCAGGATGCGCCGACGCGGCACTCCTATGTGGCCGCAACGGACCTCCATGGCCCGCTGGTCCACCTTGACCTCGACATGGACGAAGGCGAGCGTCCCGAAGAGGACGAGCAGTCCCGCCGCGACACAGCCGATCACGGCCATCAGCAGGGCCGCGATGCCGGAGGTCCACGCCGAGTCGACCGCGATGGTGATGCCCAGCGCCATACAGGCGGCACCCGCGACCGCCGCCACCCACTGCATGCGGTTGGTGGCGCGACCGATCCACACCTCGGGCAGGGGCGCTTCGGTGTCCAAGGGGCGGGGGTGTCGGGGATGTCGGAAATGGTCCCTCATGCGTGGCAGCCTACTCACGTTCCGCTCATACGGCGCCCCTTCGGCGCCGGACGGCGGCCCGTCAGCGGGCGGGCGCCGCGGCCCGGAGCAGGCGGCCTTCCGCGTAGCTCAGGGCGGCGGCCGGCAGTTCCGAGGTCCGGCCGCTTAGCAGGACGGTCAGACCCCCGGTCGGGCTCGCGTGGGGTGCGGGCTCGACGCCGATCCGACGGAGCGCCTGTGCGGCGACTGCCCCCGCGGAGCCGTGGAAAACCACCGGTGGCAGGTCGGCGGACTGCACCGCCGCGCGGATCCGCTCGGCGACGAGTTCGTAGTGCGTGCACCCGAGCACCAGGGCCCGTACATCGCGCGGGGTGAGAGCCGCGGCGGCCGCCACGGCCCGCTCGACGGCGGCCGCGTCCGCCTGCTCCACCGCGTCGGCGAGTCCGGGGCAGGGCACCTCGGTGACCTCGGCGCCGTCGGCGAAGTCGCGGATCAGGCCGCGCTGGTAGGGGCTGCCGGTGGTGGCGGGGGTCGCCCAGATGGCGACCTTCCCGCCCTCCGAGGCGGCGGGCTTGATCGCGGGGACCGTGCCGATCACCGGGATACGGGGCTCCAGCGCGGCCCGCAGCGCGGGCAGGGCATGCACGCTGGCGGTGTTGCAGCCGACGATCAGCGCGTCGGGCTCGTGTGCCGCGGCAGCCAGTGCGACCGTCAGGGCGCGCTCGGTGAGGTCCTCCGGTGTACGGGGACCCCAGGGCATCCCGTCGGGGTCGGAGGAGAGGACCAGATCCGCGTCGGGCCGCAGTCGGCGAACCGCGGCCGCTGCCGGGAGCAGGCCGATTCCGGAGTCCATGAGCGCGATCTTCACCCGGTCACCCTAGCCGACCACCCTTGCATCCCCGGCGATCTGGGGCAGACTGCGGCGAATGAGCGCCATTGCCTGGATCGCGACGGGTTCGCTGGCCGCCTGGGGGTGGCTGCTGCTGGGTCAGGGGTTCTTCTGGCGTACCGACCAACGCCTCCCACCCGTCCCGCACGCGCGCGTGGAGCCCGGCAGCTGGCCCAGGGTCACGATCGTCGTGCCGGCCCGGGACGAGGCGGAGGTGCTTCCGCTGAGCCTGCCGTCGCTGCTCGCGCAGGACTATCCGGGCGAGGCGGACGTCGTGCTGGTCGACGACGGCAGTACGGACGGCACCGGGAAGCTCGCCGGTGAGCTGGCCGTGGCGTACGGAGGGCTGCCGCTGACCGTCGCCTCGCCCGGCGAGCCCGAGCCCGGCTGGACGGGGAAGCTGTGGGCGCTGCGCCACGGCATCGGCCTGGCACGCGCGCGTGAGCCGGAGTTCCTGCTCCTGACGGACGCCGACATCGCCCATGAGCCGGACAGCCTGCGGCGACTCGTGGCCGCGGCCGTCGGTGGCGAGCTGGACCTGGTGTCCCAGATGGCCCGGCTGCGGGTGGCGAGCTTCTGGGAACGGTTGGTCGTGCCCGCGTTCGTGTACTTCTTCGCCCAGCTGTATCCGTTCCGCTGGATCAGCCGCCGCCGCCCCCTCGCGACGGCGGCGGCCGGAGGCTGTGTGCTGCTGCGGACGGAGACGGCCGAACGGGCCCGGGTGCCCGAGTCGATCCGGCAGGCGGTGATCGACGACGTGTCGCTGGCCCGGGCGGTGCGGCGGGCCGGCGGGCGGATCTGGCTGGGTCTTGCCGACCGGGTGGACTCCATCCGCCCGTACCCGCACCTCGCCGATCTGTGGCGGATGGTGTCGCGCAGCGCGTACGCCCAGCTCCGGCACAACCCGCTCGTGCTGGCGGGCACGGTCGCCGGACTCGCCGTCGTCTACCTCGCTCCCCCGGTCGCGCTGGCGGCCGGACTGTTCGGCGGGGATGCGGTCGCCGGTTGGGCGGGCGGGCTCGCGTGGGCGGTGATGGCGGGGACGTACCTCCCGATGCTCCGCTACTACCGCCAGCCGCTCTGGCTCGCTCCCACGCTCCCGTTCACCGCGCTGCTCTATCTCCTCATGACGGTGGATTCGGCGGTGCAGCACTACCGGGGTCGGGGCGCGGCCTGGAAGGGGCGTACGTACGCCCGTCCCGAGGCGGCGCCCGACCGGTGAGCCGCCCGGCCGAGGGAGGCTACTTGCGCCCCGGGGTCCAGTTCATGCCCCAGCCGTACGCCTGGTCGACGGTCCGCTGTGGGCTGACTCCGCGCTGCGGCACCAGATAGCGGGCTTCGCGCCGGACGACCAGGTCGCCGTTCTCCCGGGAGAGAAGGGCGAGCGCGCAGACGGTGGAGGGGACGGTGCAGTCGTCGAGGGAGAAGTCGACGGCCGCGCCGTGCTGCGGCTGGAGGGTGACGGTCGCGTGCAGATCGGCGAAGCTGCGGGCGCCTTCGTAGATGGTGACGAAGACGAGGACGCGGCGGAGCCTGTCCTTGTGGTCCAGGTTGATGGTGAGGTTCTCGCCGGAGGCGAGTGCTCCGGTGCGGTCGTCGCCGTCGAGGTGGATGTACGGGGCCTGGTGCAGCGAGCCGAAGGCGTTGCCGAGCGACTGCACCACGCCCTTGCGGCCGTCGGTCAGTTCGTACAGGGCGCACAGGTCGAGGTCGAGGTCGGCGTGCTGGGCGACGGCGCGACCGAGTTTGGCGGCCCAGCCGGTGAACTGTTTACGCATCTGCCAGTTGAGGTTCACGCGCATGGCACCGGAGGTGCCGCCCTGCTTGGCGAGCGAGACCGTCGGGGATTCCTTCGTGAGGGTGACTTTCGTGAGCCGCACCGGCTGCGCGGACGCGGCGGGCGACGCGGGAGCCGGGACCGCTGTCGGCGGGCGCACATGCGTGGGCGACGCAGGAGCCCGGGCCGCCGTCGGCGGGCTCACGTGCGTGGGCGGCGCGGGCGCCACCGGTTGCTGCGGCTCGTCCACGGTGATGCCGAAGTCCGTGGCCAGACCTTCCAGGCCCGAGCTGTACCCCTGCCCCACCGCCCGGAACTTCCAGGCGCCTTGGCGCCGGTAGAGCTCCCCGAGGACGAACGCCGTCTCGACGGTCGCGTCCGCGCTGTCGTAGCGCGCGAGCTCCGCCCCGCCGGCCACGTCCGTGACGCGTACGTACAGCCCGGGCACCCGGCCGAAGTCACCACCGTCCGCCGAGGCGGCCAGGACGATCCGCTCGACGGCGGGTTCCACCCGCTCGAGGTCCACCACGAGCGTGTCCGTCACACTGCCGCCGGGGCCGCCGGAGGAGGTCTTCCCCTCGTGCCGTACCGCCCCCGAGACATGCGCCGGCTGGTTGTAGAAAACGAAGTCCGCGTCGGAGCGCACTTTCCCCGACACAAGGAGTAGCGCCGAGGCGTCCACATCCGGCACTCCCGCACCGGAACGCCAGCCCAATTCCACACGCACACCGCGCGCCGGCACCGGAACATTGGCTCCTTTAAGCATGGACATGCTCGCCCCCCATCACGGTCCTGGCGCATCAAGATTTCTTTACGTCAACCTAATGCCGGGCACATGGCCTCGTCCGGGGCGACCCGTGGGTAACCCCTTCTCAGCTCGTGTTTTCAAGATCGGCGCCCGGCCGGAGGCCCTCAGCGCGACCGTTTTTGTCACGTTCGATCGCATTATGGATCGGCGGTCACTCAGAACCCGTCAAACAACCCTCTTATCGGGCTCCCCAACCAGCACATCGTGGGCTTAACTTATGTGCCATGACCTCCCCCCGCTCCACCTACGGAGGCGGTTACTACACCGCGCCGTCGTTCCCCGACACCCCGATCTACGACTCCCTGGTCGCGGAGCGGGGCACGCCTCAGATCGCCCCGATCCGAGTGCCTGCCGCGTACGACACCGGCAACAGCTACCTGCCGGCGTTGCCCGCGGCCCTGCCCGCCCTCCCGGCGGCACCCAGCCAGCACGCCCCGGCCTACAGCGGCGGCGGTTCGTACGGCTACCCGCAGCCGATGCAGCAGCAGATGGCCCCCGTGCCGTTGCAGCACGCTCCGGCGCCGTACATCCCGCAGCAGCCCGCCGGCCCCCGCGGCTACCCGGGCGTCCAGCCCCAGCAGCCGCAGCGTCCGGTGTCCACCGGGTACGAGGCGATGCGCCCGGCGGCCGCTCGGCCCGCCCCGGCGCCCGCGCCGTACCAGGACCCCTACAACCGCCCCTACCAGGGCCAGGGGTACTGACCGACTCCGTGCGGAGCGGCTGACAGGATGACGACATGTCGATTCCTCGTCTTCGCTCCGTCCATGTCCACCCGGTCAAGGCGGTGCGTGGGTACGCACCCGCCGAGGCGGAGGTCCAGCCATGGGGACTGGCCGGTGACCGCCGCTGGGCCGTCGTGGACAGCTCCGGCAAGGTCGTGACCCAACGCCGTCATCCGCGGATGGCGTTGGCCTCGGCCGAACCGCTGCCGGGCGGTGGCATCAGGGTGTCCGCGTCCGGCCACCCGGCGCTTTCGGTCGAGGTGCCGCGGCCGTCGTCCACGATCCGGGTGGAGGTCTTCGAGACTCCGGTGGAGGCGGTACCGGCCGATCCCGCGGCCGCCGCGTGGTTCAGCGCGTACCTGGAGACGGAGGTCCGGCTCGTCCACATGGACGAGCCGGCGCACCGCCGTCCGATCAAGCCCGAGTTCGCCCTGCCGGGCGAGACGGTGAGCTTCGCAGACGGCTTTCCGCTGCTCGCCACCACCACCGCCTCCCTCGACGCCCTCAATTCGCTGATCGCCCAGGGCGATCACGCCGACGAGGGCCCGCTGCCCATGAACCGCTTCCGCCCCAACGTGGTCGTCGACGGAACGGCCCCCTGGGCCGAGGACGGCTGGACCCGGCTCGCCATCGGGGAGGTCACCTTCCGGGTCGCCAGGTCCTGCGGTCGCTGTGTCGTGACCACCACCGACCAGGTGACCGCCGCGCGCGGCAAGGAGCCGCTGCGTACGCTCGCCCTGCACCGCAAGGACGGCAGCCGGCTGATCTTCGGCCAGAACCTCGTTCCCGAGCACACCGGCACCATCCGGGTCGGCGACGAGGTCAAGATCCTCGACTGAGGCACGACCACCCACGAACTGCACCCGCGCCATCGGCGCCCTCGCCCGCACCCGCCACGCCTGCCGCCCCGCGATCGCGTCACACTTCCCGTCCCGACAGGCGGGGAACCCTCCCCCGGGGCAGACTCGTTGAGAGAGCCACAGGACAACGAGGGGGTGTGAGGGTGCGAGCAGCCACCGGAGTCTGGCGCTGGCGGCACAATCCCCTGCGCCGGACCACGGATCTGATCGAGGCGTGGGTCGCGCTCGTCGCCCTGGTGCTGCTCGCCCTCGCGGTGCCCGCGGCCGGCTGGGTCGCGGGGACGCGCACCGACGCCTCGCTCCAGCGCGCCGTCCAGGACCAGTACCGGCTGCGACAGCCCACGACGGCCCGGGTCGTCCGGCTCTCCGACCCCCCGGCCCCCGGGCTCGCCAGCCCCGATTCCGCGGGCGAACAGCCGCTCCGCCGCGCCGTCGTGGCGCGCTGGACGGCGCCGGACGGCACCTCCCGCACGGGCACGGTGACCACCCGGCGCGAACTCGCCGATCCCGGCGGCACCTTCCCGCTCTGGACGGACCGCGGCGGACGCCCGGTCACCGCGCCCATGAAGCCGGAGACCGCGCACGCCCACGCGATCGTCGTCGGGCTGCTCACGGCGGCCCTGGCCGGCGTCTTCGTCGAGGCGGCCAGGCGGCTGGTCGTACGAAGGCTGGTACACCGGCGGTACCAGCGCCTCGACCGTGCGTGGGCCAAGGCCGGTCCCGACTGGGGGCGTACGGGCGCGGGCAGCTGACCCGTCAACCCGCCGCCCTCGCGCGCGCTACGGTGGGGCATCGGATCAGCAGCGACGCATGAGGCGGGGGCAGAGCACACCCATGGCACAGGGCACGGTCCAGGTGACGCACACCGGCACATCGCGGTGGCGGCGCCGCACGGGTGAGTACGCCTCCCTCGCCGCAGCCCTGGAGGCGGCGGGGGACGGCGACGTCCTCACCGTCGCGCCCGGCACCTACCGGGAGAACCTCGTCATCCAGCGCGCCGTCACCCTGCGCGGCCCCGAGGGCGGGGTCGGCTCGGTCCGGATCGCTCCCGTGGACGGCGTACCGCTGACCGTACGTGCGTCCGCGACCGTCCAGGACCTGCACGTCGAGGGGCAGGACTCCGCCGCGCCCGCGCTGCTCGTCGAGGACGGCACCCCGGAGCTGCTGGATCTGCGGATCGTGACGCGTTCGGCCGCGGGGCTCGAGGTCCGCGGCGCCGCCCGCCCCACCGTCCGCCGCTGCACCGTCGACAATCCGGCGGGCGTCGGCATCGCCGTACTCGACGGCGCGGGTGGGGTGTTCGAGGAGTGCGAGATCGTCTCGGCCGGGCAGTCCGGGGTCTCCGTGCGCGGCGGTGCGCATCCGCGGCTGGAGCGCTGCCGGGTCCATCACGCCTCGGGGGCCGGGATCACCGTCAACGGCGAGGGCAGCGGTCTGGAGGGCATCGGCTGCGAGGTGTACGAGATCAAGGGCACCGGTGTGCAGATCGCGGCCCGCGCGACCGCGCATCTGACCGACTCCTCGGTGCACCGCACGTCGGCCGACGGCATCACGCTCGACACGGACGCGGTCCTCACCCTCTCCGACTGCGACATCCACGACATCCCCGAGAACGCGGTCGACCTGCGTTCGCGCTCCGTCCTGACGTTGACCCGCTCCACCGTGCGCCGCTTCGGACGCAACGGCCTCTCGGTGTGGGACCCGGGCACCCGGGTGGACGCCAACCAGTGCGAGATCCACGACAGTACGGGCGACTACCCGGCGGTCTGGATCAGCGACGGGGCCACCGCCGTCCTGGACGCGTGCCGGGTGCACGACGTGCCGGACGCGCTGTTCGTCCTCGACCGGGGGTCGCGCGCGGACGTCGTCGACAGCGATCTGTCGCAGGTGCGGAACACGGCGGTGTCGGTGAGCGACGGGGCGACCGCGCAGCTCGACGACTGCCGGATCCGGGAGGCGTCCACGGGCGCGTGGTTCCGGGACCACGGCAGCGGCGGGACGCTCGGCGGGTGCACCATCGACGCCGTGCAGACGGGGGTCATCGTCACCAAGGGCGCCGACCCGACGATCGAGCGGTGCACGGTCACCTCGCCCGCCGAGGCCGGTTTCTACGTCTCCGCCGAGGGGCGCGGCTCCTTCCACGGTTGCCGGGTGACCGGGAGCGGCGGCTACGGCTTCCATGTGATGGACGGCTGCCGCACGACCCTGCGCAAGTGCCGTACGGAGCGCTGCGCGCGCGGGGGGTACGAGTTCCCCGACGAGGGACCGGTGGCGGAGGACTGCACGAGCGACGAGAGCGCGGTGCGTACGGCTCCGGCCCCGGACTCGGGGACCGTGCTGACGGCGACGCAGTCGGCGGGGCTGCTCGGTACGGTTCCCGCGCCGCGCTCCCCCGTCGTCCCCCCGGCCGCGCCCCTCCCCGAGCCAGCTCCCGAGGCGCGCTCCTCGCACGACGTGCTCGGTGAACTGGACGCGCTGGTGGGCCTGGAGAGCGTGAAGCACGAGGTGCGCACGCTCACCAACATGATCGAGGTCGGGCGCAGGCGGCAGGAGGCCGGTCTCAAGGCGGCTTCGGTCCGCCGCCATCTGGTCTTCACCGGAAACCCGGGCACGGGCAAGACGACCGTCGCCCGGCTCTATGGCGAGATCCTCGCCTCGCTGGGCGTCCTGGAGCGCGGGCATCTGGTCGAGGTCTCCCGGGTCGACCTGGTGGGCGAGCACATCGGTTCGACGGCGATCCGGACGCAGGAGGCCTTCGACCGGGCGCGCGGCGGGGTGCTGTTCGTCGACGAGGCGTACGCGCTGTCGCCGGAGGACTCCGGCCGGGACTTCGGGCGCGAGGCGATCGACACGCTGGTGAAGCTGATGGAGGACCACCGCGACGCGGTCGTCGTGATCGTGGCCGGCTACACGGCGGAGATGGAACGCTTCCTGACCGTCAACCCCGGTGTGGCGTCCCGTTTCTCACGGACCATCTCCTTCAGCGACTACGTGCCGGACGAGCTGTTGCGGATCGTGGAGCAGCAGGCCGACGAGCACGAGTACCGGCTCGCGCAGGGCACGGACGAGGCGCTGCGGAAGTACTTCACCGAGCTGCCGAAGGGTCCTGCGTTCGGCAACGGCCGTACGGCGCGGCAGACGTTCGAGTCGATGGTGGAACGGCACGCGGGGCGGGTCGCCGTGCTCACCGAGGTGAGCACGGACGACCTGACGCTGCTCTATCCGGAGGACCTGCCCGAACTCCCCTGATCCGCCTGGTCGTCGGCCTCGCCGCCGCGCTGCCGGGGCAGGGCGGGCGGCAGCCGGTCCAGGAGTACGGACCGTTCGGCGGCGAACACCGGGTCGGCCCGGTAGTCGGAGTGGCCCAGGATCGGTTCCGGCAACGGGTGTTGGTGGGTGCGGCCGTAGGCCAGCGGATCGAGCAGTACGGCGCGGTCGACGGCCGGCTTGTCGCCGGCGGCGGGCACCCGTACGGGTCCGCCTATCGGGTCGGTGGCGCGGTAGAGGTTGCTCCAGCAGTGGACCGTACGGTGCAGGGCGCGCAGCGGGCCCGGGCCGAAGTAGGCGGGGAACCAGCGCCCGTAGAGCCGTTCCAGCGGGGAGCCGTAGGTCAGCAGCGCCACCCGGCCGCGGGTCGCAGGCGACAGCTGCCAGACGGCCGCAGCGGCCAGCACGCTTCCCTGGGAGTGGCCGGAGATGACGAGCCGGCCGCCGGTGTGCCGGGTCCAGGAGCTCATCCGCCAGGTGAGGTCGGGGACGGCCCGTTCGGCGTAGCAGGGCGGGGCGAAGGGGTGCGCGGCGCGCGGCCAGAAGGTGCCGACGTCCCACAGGATGCCGATGGTGCGGCGGGCCGAGGCGTCCTTGTAGGCGCGGCGGCCCCAGGTGACGAAGAGCAGGAAGCCGAAGCCGATCATCCAGGAGCCGAGGGACTGGGCCGTGTCGGCGGCGGAGGCGATCGCGGGGTGGGCGCCGTCGAAGGCCCGGCCGGGAACGTTTCCGCTGGCCCAGGCGCCGGCGACGGAGGCCGCGCCGAGCAGCAGGGTCGCGCCGGAGACGATCCCGACGAGGCCGGGGGCCACGTCGGTGAGTCCGGCCGTGGCCCGGGCGGCGCCGATCCGTGCGGTACGGACGGGGTCGGGGTCCTCCGCGCGGTACTCGGCCTCGACGACGGGCCCGAGGCGGCGGGCGGCGCGCGCGGTCCGTACGGCGAGGAAGACGATCGGGGCGAGCAGCATCAGCAGCAGGACGGGGATGACGGAGGCCTGCCAACTCAGTAGCACCGGTGGGGCGACGGGAGACTCCGCCCCCATGCCGGGGGTGCCTGACCCGTCCAGCCAGTCGGCCACGCGCTGGGCGACGCCGCCGGACATTACGCCGCCCAGCGCGCAGGCGAGCATGGCGACGGCGGGGCCGCCGAGGCCGTAGAGGGCGGTGCGGGGCTCGCGGTGGGGGCGGTGCAGGAGGAGGGCGACCACGCCGAGGGCGACGACGAGTCCGCCCTGGGCCAGGGTCAGGACGCCGAAGGCGGCGTCGCCGGGCAGGGTGCCGGCCGAGCGCCAGTCGGGGCGGGACCAGCCGGCGTGGAGGACGGCGAGGGCGAGCAGGACGAGGGAGGCGCCGGGCAGCCAGGAGACCAGGGCCCGTTCGAGCCGCAGGTCGAGTCGCTTCTCGCTGCGCCCGCGGCGGCAGACGACCCAGAGGACGACGGCGGCGAGGACGACGAAGGCGGTCTGGAGGGCCCAGCCGAAGGCTTCGGGCGGCGCTTCGGGCGCGCGACGGTCGTGTCGGGCGGCAGCTCCGGTGAGGGCCGCGGCGACGGTGAGGAAGCCCGCGGCGGTGTGGGCGGCGCGCAGCCGGGCGACGAGCCGCCGGCCGTACCAGAACCCGGGGCGGCCGAGCGCCGGGCGGAGTTCGGTGGGGGTGGCATCTGCGTCGTCGTCCCCCTCGACCGCCGCCGGTTCCGCGGGTTCCGCGGGGGCGTCGTCGTACCCCGTGGGCGGGCGCTGGGCCTCGTACGCGCTCCACGTCCGGTTGGAGAGGTACCAGAGCAGCCCCACGAGCGCGGCCGGGACGACCGCGGCGAGCGCGAGGCGGCGGCCCGGCTGGGACCACCAGCCGCCCCGTTCTGCCGAGAGGAAGCCGAGCCAGGAGCGGTCCTCGGCGCAGACGGCCGAACCGGCGCACTGCCAGGCCGTCAGATCGAGCGCGACCTCGCAGGCGGCGGCGGTGAGCAGCACGGTGAGGGTGAGGGCCACGAGCCGCACCAGCACCCCGTACAGGCGGACGAGACCGCGACGCCCCTTGCCCGGCGGGCGCATCCAGTGGGCGAGGTTGGCGACCATGAAGGGCAGGAGCAGCAGCCACAGGGCGCGGGCACCGTTGCCGGAGGTGAGGTTGGACCAGCAGTACGCCTCCGGGACCGGCCGTTCGGCGTAGCGCTCGGGATGGTCCTCCGCGTCGAGGTCGTCGGTGCGGCGGTGCATGGCGGCGGTCGTGTCGCCGGTGACCCTGACCGTACGGGGGTCGTCCAGCATGTCCTGCGGCGTGGCTCCGCCGACACCGTGGACGAGGAGCTCGAGCGCCGCACCTCCGCTCTTCGGGGCAGGTGTGGCAGGGGACACTTCGGTGTCTCGCTCTCTGGGTGGGAGGATTCGACGGCAGGCATGCATCAGGATCGCGGAGGCCGTGCGCGTGTGCACGGCCTCTCACCGAATCCGACGGCAATCCCCCAGTCCCCTTCGGAAGGAACGGCACCCGGTGGTGAGCGACCATCAGAATCTCCTCGCGGAGCAGCGGCGCGCCCTCATTCTGGACGAGGTGCGGCGACGCGGCGGTGTACGGGTCAACGAGCTGACACGGCGGCTCAACGTCTCGGACATGACGGTCCGCCGGGACCTGGACGCGCTGGCCCGCCAGGGTGTCGTCGAGAAGGTGCACGGCGGCGCGGTGCCGGTGGTCGAGACGAGTTCGCACGAGCCGGGGTTCGAGGCCAAGTCCGCGCTCGAACTGGGCGCGAAGGAGGAGATCGCCCGGACGGCGGCGCTGATGGTCGCGCCCGGTTCGGCGATCGCTCTGTCGGGCGGTACGACGACGTTCGCCCTGGCGGGGCATCTCCTCGACGTGCCGGACCTGACGGTGGTGACGAACTCGGTGCGGGTCGCCGACGTCTTCCACACGGCGCACCACGCCGGCTCGGCGAGCGGCGAGACGCGGCCGGGTGCGGCGACCGTGGTGCTCACGGGCGGCGTGCGGACCCCGTCTGACGCGCTGGTGGGACCGGTGGCGGACCAGGCGATCCGCTCGCTCCACTACGACGTGCTGTTCCTCGGGGTGCACGGGGTCTCGGTGGAGGCCGGCCTCTCGACGCCGAACCTCGCGGAGGCGGAGACGAACCGGCGTCTGATGCGCTCGGCCCGCCGGGTGGTGGTGGTCGCGGACCACACCAAGTGGGGGACGGTGGGCCTGAGTTCGTTCGCCCGGCTCGACGAGGTGGACACGCTGGTGACGGACGCGGGCCTGTCGCCGCAGACCCGGGCGGAGATGGCGGAGCAGCTGCCGGGTCTGGTGGTGGCGGGCGAGGACGAGGGCGAGGGGGTGTGAGCCTCTTCCGCGTCGAGCGCTCCTCGGCCCTTCCGGCCGAGGAGATGTGGCGGCGGCTCACCGACTTCCGCACGCACGGCCGCCTGGTGCCGCTGACCCGGACCAGGCTGCTCTCCCCCGGACCCATGGGCGTGGGAAGCCGGTTCGTGGCCCGTACGGGCATCGGACGGCTCGCCTTCGACGACCTGATGGAGGTCGTCCACTGGGAGCCGCCGGCGTCCGGGCGGTCCGGCACGTGCCGGCTGGAGAAACGGGGCCGGGTGGTGCTCGGCCGGGTCGCGATCGAGGTGTACGGGGCGCCGGGCGGCTCCCGCGCGGTGTGGGTGGAGGAGCTGCGAGTACGCGGGGTGCCGCGCGCGCTCGATCCCGTGCTCGACCCCGTACTGGCCCTCGCCGGGCGGTGGTTGTTCGGCCGGGCGATGGACGGACTCCTGGGCAGCTGACGTCACGTCAGCTATCGTGGCGCACTCCAGCCCCGCCTCCGGGAGGTACGGTCCATGGCCCGCCGACTCAGGCTCGTGGAGCTCGACTTCGCCACGTCCGCGCCCGTCCGTCTGGTGTTCACGGCCGAGCTGGCGGCTCCGCCCGCCGCCGTCCACCGCTCACTGGCGGTGGAGCTCGGTTCCATGCCCGCCTGGTTCACGGCCGTGACCTCCGCGGCCCCGACCGGGGACGGCGCCGGCCGGACGGTGCGGCTGCGGGGCGGGATCGTGTTCCAGGAGACGATCATGGCCAACGAGCCGGACACCCGGTACGCCTACCGGATCGACGAGACCAACGCACCGGGCGTGAACGCCATGCTGGAGGACTGGACCCTCTCCCCCGCCGGCGCGGGCACCCGCGTCCGCTGGACGATGGCCGTCGACGGCGCCGCGCCCTGCCTCCTCGCCATGCGCCTGGCGCGGCCGGGCGTGGGCAAGTCCTTCCGGGACGCGATGCGCCGCCTGGACCGGCGGCTCACTCCGGCCAGGCACCCGTCTCCAGGAACCGGTCGATAGCGGCGGCGTACGGCGCGATGTCCAGGCCCTGCTCGGCCAGCCAGGCGTCGGAGTAGTACTTGTCGAGGTAGCGGTCGCCCGGGTCGCAGAGCAGGGTCACGACACTGCCGGTACGGCCCTGCTCCACCATCTCGGCGACGATCTTGAGCGCACTCCACAGTCCCGTGCCGGTGGAGCCGCCCGCCTTGCGGCCGATCGCGGCCTCCAGGGCGCGGACGGCGGCGACGCTCGCCGCGTCCGGGACCTTCATCATCCGGTCGATGGCGCCGGGCACGAAGCTCGGTTCCATGCGGGGCCGGCCGATGCCCTCGATGCGCGAGCCGCAGTCCGAGGTCGCGAGCGGGTCGTTGTTCGTCCAGCCGTCGAAGAAACAGGAGTTCTCGGGGTCGGCGACACAGATGCGGGTGTCGTGCTGCATGTAGTGCACATAGCGGGCGATGGTCGCAGAGGTGCCGCCCGTGCCCGCGGTCGCGACGATCCAGGTGGGCTCGGGGTAGCGCTCCAGCTTCAGCTGCTGGTACATCGATTCGGCGATGTTGTTGTTGCCCCGCCAGTCGGTGGCCCGCTCCGCGTAGGTGAACTGGTCCATGTAGTGCCCGCCGGTCCGCTCGGCGAGGGCCGCGGACTCCTCGTACATCTTGCGCGAGTCGTCGACGAAGTGGCACTGCCCGCCGTGGAACTCGATGAGGCGGCACTTCTCCGGGCTGGTGGTGCGCGGCATCACGGCGATGAAAGGCACCCCGATCAGCTTGGCGAAGTACGCCTCGGAGACGGCCGTCGAGCCGCTGGACGCCTCGATGACGGGCTTGCCGGGCCGGATCCAGCCGTTGCAGAGGCCGTAGAGGAAGAGCGAGCGGGCGAGGCGGTGCTTCAGACTGCCGGTGGGGTGGGTCGACTCGTCCTTGAGGTAGAGGTCGATGCCCCACTTCTCCGGGAGCGGGAAGCGCAGCAGATGGGTGTCGGCGGAGCGGTTTGCGTCGGCCTGGACCTTGCGGACGGCCTCCTTCAGCCAGGCGCGGTACGCCGGGTCGCTGCGGTCGACGTCGATGGTGGCCGCGGCCTGTGGCGCGGTGCCCGACACCGTGTTCTCCGTGGTGCTCATGCGTCCCTCTCCTCATCCTTCCCCCGACGGTCCCCACTGGTGACGATAACTCCCTCACCTGCACAAACGTTCGCTTTGGGGGTCCATAGGAGTCCCTTGCAGAAGGGCCCCTGGTGCGCCCGCCGCCGGCCGGGCACACTGGTCGGAGCAGCGGTGCGAAGGGGGCGGAGCGATATGTCGGAGCCCGAGTTCACGGCCACGGGCGTACGGATCGAGCGCTGGCCCCGCTCGCTCACCCGGGCGGGCGAGGTACGGATCGAGGACGGCCGGCTGTCATTGCTGACCAGTTACGGCAGCGAGATCGACAGCGCCCCGGTGGACTCCGTCCGGGCGGGACGGCCCTGGTTCGCGAAGCAGGACGAGACGGTGGCGACGGTCAACGGGACCCGCTACCGCCTGACCATGGACGGGCCGCAGGACCGGGCCGCCGGCCGCGGACGCTTCCTCGAAGCCTTGAAGAAGGCGACCAAGGGTCGGTAGACACGGAGCGGTGACACGCCGGTGACCTGCGGCGGGTCGCCGCGAGTTGCGGGCCGCTCACCACTGGTTCAGGCTGGAACCACCTCACCGAGGGTTTACCGGCGGTGACGCTGCGATCCAGCCCGCCGCCCTGCTGTACCGCATGACAGATCCGAATCTTCGTCTTCTTCCGGACTACTTCGGGGAGTCGCAGCCGTGATCAGCGAGCCAAGCAGGCACTGCACGGTGGAGCTCCAGGCCCTGCCGTCGCGGATCGGTCAGGTCCGCAGAATCGTATCGGCGCATCTGCGCTACTGGCATCTCGATGCGTTGATCGACCATGCCGCGCTCGGTGTCACCGAGCTGCTGACCAATGTTCACCGGCACGCACAGCCGGACAAGAGGTGCACCGTCGAGATCGAGCTGCTGCTCGACCGCCTCACGGTCTCGGTCCGCGACCACGACCCCCGGATACCGGGACTCGACGCCGGGGCGGGGGCCCAGAGGTCCCAGGACGGCCTCGACGTCGAAGAGTTGGCCACCTCGGGCCGCGGTCTGGCCATCATCGAGGCGCTCAGCGAGAGCTGGGGCATACGCCCGCACGGCGAGACGGGGAAGGTCGTGTGGTTCACGCTCCCGGCGCCGACGCCCGCGGTTTCCGTCCCCTCCCGCTCCCACGCCGTCTACGGCGCGACCACCGACGGCCCCTTCGTGGGCCACACCCGCTTCCGTGGCGCGCACGGCACGAGCCTGGAGGGCGTCCCCTTCGGCGCGCCGACGGAGCCCGCCCGCGCACCGGCGGTCGCCCGGTCGGTTCTGGCGGGCTGAGAGCGGGGGCTGGAGCGGGGGGCTGGACCGGGCGCGGCGCAGTGGGGGCCACCTCCACCCGGTCACCGCGCCACCGCGCCACCGCGCCACCGCGCCACCGGAGCACATGTATCGGATCCGATATCCAAGATCCGATATCCGGGATCCGATACATGTGCTCCGTCTCGGCGTCATTCCGTCGCGATCGCTCGCAGCACGTCCAGCCGGGCTGCCCGCCGCGCCGGGCGCCAGGCGGCCACGGCGCCCGCGGCCAGGCCGACCAGGGCGACCACCGCGAGTTGCAGCGGCGGGACGGCGAAGGCGAACGCGCTGTCGCTCGCTCCGTCGGACGCCGTGACCAGCACCCAGCCGAGGAAGCCGCCGAGTACGAGACCGCCGGCCGTACCGAAGGCCGCGACCAGGACGGATTCCCAGCGGACCATGGCCTTCAATTGCGCGCGGGTCTGACCGACGGCGCGCAGGAGGCCCAGTTCGCGGGTGCGCTCGTGGACCGCGAGGGTCAGGGTGTTGGCGATGCCGAGCAGGGCGATCAGGACGGCCAGCGCCAGCAGGGCGTAGACGAGCGTGAGCATCATGTCGATGCCGCCCGCCGAGGACTCGGCGTACTCGTCGCGGGTCTGCACCTCCGGGTTGCCGTACTGTTCGGCGACGTTCTCGACCGCGGCCTTGCCCGTGTCGGCGGAGACGCCGTCGCGGAAGGTCACGGCGACGAGCGTGTCGGAGTCCTGGGCGCGGTGCGGGGCCCACGCCTCGCGGCTGACGACGTAGTCGCCGGCCAGCTCGGACTGCTGGTAGACGGCCTTGACGGTGAAGGTGTGCTGGGTGCCGTCGGTGAAGGCAAGTTCGGTGGTGGCGCCCGGCTTCAGCCCGGACTTCGCGGCCTCTGTGTCGGCGACGGCGATGCCGTCGACGCCGAGGCCGTTCAGCGACCCCTGGACGTCGCCCAGGTCGAAGGAGCGGGCGAGCGCGACCGGATCGGTGACGGTCAGGGCCCGTCCCTCGCCGTCGACCTCCGCGACGCCCTGGCCGAGACCTACGGCGGTCTCCACCTCGGGCAGGGCGGCGATCGCCGGGGCGAGCCGGGGGCTGAGTCCGCTGCCGCCCGCGCCGAACGACGGCGTGCTGACGGCCACGTCTCCGGCGAAGGAGCGCGAGACCGTCTGGTCCATGGTCGCCTTCAGCGAGGCGCCGAAGACCGTGAAGAGCGAGACGACGGCGACGCCGATCATCAGCGCGGTGGCCGTGGCGGCCGTCCGCTTGGGGCTGCGCAGCGCGTTGCGGCGTGCGAGCCCGCGGTTGGCCCCGCGCAGCGGGCCGCCGAGTACCCGTACCGCGAAGGAGGAGGCCACCGGGCCGAGCACGACGAACGCGGCGAGCGCGAGCACCGCCCCTGCGGACGCGAGCCACAGCGACGGCGTGGCGAGGACTCCCGTGAGCACGACCGCGACGGCGGCGAGCAGCAGGCCGGAGCCCATCAGGACGCGCACGCGCGAGGCGCCCGACTCGTCCACCGCCGTCTCGCGCAGCGCGGCGAGCGGCGCCGTGCGCCCGGCCTTCACGGCGGGCAGCAGGGCCGAGCCGACGCAGACGAGAAGTCCGACGGCGAACGGCAGCGCCAACGAAAGGCCGCTGATCACGAGGGCGCCCTCGGGGAACGGGAAGCCGATCGCGGGGAAGAGCGCCTGGAGCCCGGCAGCCACGCCGATGCCGCCGAGGAGCCCGGTCGCGGAGGCGACGAGGCCGACGGCCACGGCCTCGACGAGGGTCGAGCCGACGACCTGGCGGCGGGAGGCGCCGAGCGCGCGCAGGAGCGCGTTCTCGCGGGTCCGCTGGGCGACCACGATGGCGAAGGTGTTGTGGATCGAGAAGACCGAGACGAGCAGCGCGACCCCGCTGAAGACGAGCAGGAAGGTGGTGAAGAGGGTCAGGAACTGCCCGGAGATCATCTCCGTGTTCTCCGCTGCGGACTGCTCGCCGGTGATCGCCTCGACTCCCTCGGGGAGGACGGGCGCCAGCGCGTCGACCAGTTCCTGCTGCGAGGTGCCGGGCCCGGCACGGACGAGGATGCCGGCCGCGTCACCGGGCTTCGGCGTGAGGTACTTCTCGGCGTCGGCGCGGGTCATCCCGGTGTACGTGACCTGGGCCATGCCGTCCTCGCCGCCGAAGGTGGCGAGTCCCACGACGGTGACCTTCACCGGGTCCGGGGTACGCAGGACCGTGGTGTCGCCGACGGCCAGGTCGCCGGTCTTCGCGGCGCCGCGGTTGACGACGACCTCGCCGGACTTCTGCGGGGCGCGGCCTTCGGCCAGGGCGTACGGGTTGAGTTTCGCGTCCTCGATCCAGTTGCCGGCGAGGGTGGGCGGGCCCTGGCCGCCGATGGGATCGCCGTCGGCGCCGACCAGCTGGCCGGCGCCCTCGATCCGGGGAACGGCCGCGGCGACGGCGGGCACCTTGGCGATCTCGTCGGCGAGGGAGGCCGGGACGGGGCTGCGGGTTCCCTGGCTCTCGCCTTCGACGGTGACCACGCTCGTGCTGCGGACGACGGCGTCCGTGCCGCTGCTCGCGTCCCCGAAGAGCGAGTCGAAGCTCGCACGCAGCGTGTCGCCCATGACGAGGGTGCCGGTCAGGAAGGCGACCCCGAGCAGAATGGCGGTGAAGGTGCCGACGAAGCGCCGCTTGTGGGCGCGCAGCGCGGAGAGGCTGAGTTTCAGTGAGGCGTTCATGAGGTCACCGCTCCTTGAGCGGGCGACCTGGCGTCGAACGCCTTCATGCGGTCGAGGACGCGTTCGGCGGTCGGCTCTGCCATGCGGTCGACGAGCCGCCCGTCGGCGAGGAAGACCACCTCGTCCGCGTGGGCGGCGGCGACCGGGTCGTGGGTGACCATGACGACCGTACGGCCGGTCTGCCGTACGGTCCAGCCGAGGAGCCGCAACACCTCCTCGCCGGAGCGCGAGTCGAGGTTGCCGGTGGGCTCGTCGGCGAAGACGACGTCGGGGGTGCCGGCGAAGGCGCGGGCGACGGCGACGCGTTGCTGCTGGCCGCCGGAGAGCTGACTCGGCCGGTGGTGGAGCCGGTCCCGCAGGCCGACGGTGTCGATCAGGGTGTCGAGCCAGGCCCGGTCGGCGACGGTGCCCGCGAGGTCCAGGGGCAGGGTGATGTTCTCGGCGACCGTGAGGGTCGGCAGCAGGTTGTACGCCTGGAAGACGAATCCGATCCGCTCGCGGCGCAGCAGCGTGAGCCGCCGGTCGTCGAGGGCGGAGAGGTCGGTGTCGCCGATGAGGGCCGCGCCGGAGGTGAGGGTGTCGAGCCCGGCGGCGCAGTGCATGAGGGTGGATTTGCCTGACCCCGAGGGGCCCATGATCGCGGTGAAGCGGCCGGCCGGGAAGTCGACGCTCACCCCGTCCAGGGCCCTGACCTCGGTGTCGCCGACGCCGTAGACCTTCACGGCGTCGACGACCCGGGCGGCGGTACGGGTGGTGCGCGGGGCGGTGGTGGTCATGCCGCTCGCCCCTTCGGTCCGGCGGTACGGCCGAACTGCTCCTCCAGGACGGTCAGCCGGCGCCAGTACTCGTCCTCGTCGATCTCACCGGCCGCGAAACGGTGGCCGAGGAGCGCGATCGGGGACTGCTCGTCGTAGGCCGGGCGCCGTCCGGGACCCCGTCGGCCGAGCCGGCCGGTGCGGCGCAGGACGGTGATCACGGTGAGGATCACGGCCGCCCAGACGAGGGGGAAGAACAGGACCCAAGGGCCGGGGCCCGCGTGGGCGAGGGTGTTCATGATCTCTCAGCTCCTCGTGCGTGAGTCGTGCGTGAGTCGTGCGGGCGGCGTGTGTGCCGATGCTTCGAGACTCGCCCGTGGAGGGGGTCCGGGTCGTCGTACGGCCAGCGGCTTCGCGCGTACGCCGTGGGGAGTACGGAGGACGGCCCCGGCTGCTCCCGGGCGACCGGGCTTCTGTACCTACTGGTATGTACACTGCCTTCATGACGACGTCCGAGCGACTGATCGAGGCCACCCGGGAGCTGCTCTGGGAGCGCGGCTACGTGGGCACGAGCCCGAAGGCGATCCAGCAGGCGGCCGGGGCCGGGCAGGGCAGCATGTACCACCACTTCGCCGGGAAACCGGACCTGGCGCTCGCGGCGATCCGCCGCACGGCCGAGGAGATGCGGGCGACGGCGGAAGCCGTCCTGGGCGGCGCGGGCACGGCGTACGCCCGCCTGGAGGGGTATCTGCTGCGCGAGCGCGAGGTGTTGCGGGGCTGCCCGGTCGGGCGGCTGACGATGGACCCGGACCTCGTAGCCAGCGAGGAGCTGCGCGCACCGGTCGACGAGACGCTCGACTGGCTGCGCGGCCGACTCGCCGGTGTCGTCCAGGAGGGCCTGGACAGTGGGGAGTTGACCGGACCCCTGGATCCGGCCGAGCTCGCGGCCACGATCGTGGCGACCGTGCAGGGCGGCTATGTACTGGCCCGCGCCGCCGGCTCCCCCGCCGCGTTCGACGACGCCGTCCGCGGCCTGCTCGCCCTGCTCGCCGCGCTGTCGCCCCGTACCGCCTGAGCGCACCCACGAGAATCGGAGACCACCCGATGCATGCCATGCAGTACGAGATCACGCTGCCCGCCGACTACGACATGGGGATCATCCGCGAGCGGGTGGCGACGAAGGGCCACCTCCTCGACGACTTCCCGGGCCTCGGTCTCAAGGCGTATCTGGTCAGGGAACGCGCGGACGGCTCGCCGGTGAACCAGTACGCGCCGTTCTACCTCTGGACGACGCCGGAAGGGATGAACTCCTTCCTCTGGGGCCCCGGTTTCCAGGGAATCGTGAACGACTTCGGCCGGCCGGTGGTGCAGCACTGGACGGGCCTCGGCTACGAGGAGGGGCCGGCGGCCTCGGCGACGCCACGGACCGCGACGCGACGCAGGCTCCCCGTACCGATGGACATCGCGCCGGCGCGGGCGGTGGCGGAGGCACGTGCCCGCCACGCGGACGAGGCCCGTGAGGACGGCGTGGTGGCGAGCGCGCTCGCGATCGATCCCCGGCACTGGGAGCTGCTGCACTTCACCCTGTGGGCGGAGGGCGCGGAGGTGGGCTCGGGCGGGGGCTCGGGCGGGGGCTCGAACGCGGGCTACGGCTCTGGCGAGCGCTTCCGGGTGCTGCACCTGTCCGCGCCGGAACGGGCGGGCCTGGCCGGTCAGTCCACCGGGACGAGCGTCAGGTAGGCCATGCCGAGGACGGTCCGGTAGCCGTTCAGCCAGGAGGAGCGCTGGCGGTCGACCCGTTCGCGGGTCTCGGCGGCGAACGGGTGGTCGGGGTGGGCGGCCAGCCAGAGCTCGGTGTCGTGGCGGTAGCCGGACTCGAACTCCTCCCACTCCCCACGGCTCGCCGTCTCGATCCAAGCGGGCCGGAATCCCGCCTCGACGGCCAGGTCCACGAGGGGTCCGAGCAGAAGGTGGTCCCCGGTGTGCGCACCGGGCCACATCGCGGCGAGCTCCTCGTCCGTCGGCATGCGCTGCCAGAAGTTCTCGCCCAGGACGACGCGGCCGCCGGGCCGTACCAGGCGCCGCAGTTCACGCAGGGCGGCGGCCGGATCGTGGGGCTGCTCGGGATCGCACAGGGCGTGGCTGGACCCGAGACAGAGGATCGTGTCGACCGGCCCGCGGGTGGTGCCGAGCGCGGACTCCTCCACGAACTCCACGCGGCCCGCGAGCCCGCGCTCCTTGGCGAGGATCCGACCTCGAGCGAGGTCCTCGCCGTTGACGTCGATCCCGACACCGGTCGCCCCGGGCGCGGCCTCCAGAACACGCAGCAGCAACTCGCCCCAGCCGCACCCGATGTCGAGCACGCTTGCGGGCGAGCCTGCGGCGAGCCGCTCGATCAGCCGTGCGGCCCGGGTCTCGGAGAGCGGCCCATGGAAGGTCAGACTGCCGAGGCGCGGGGGAAGATCGGAATCGGTCATGTGCCGGAACGCTAGTGCGAGCGGGAGCGACCTGCCCAGCGATTAACGCACGAGGTCGGAGCGACCCACTGCGCCCCACGGCAAGGGACGCGGGGCGCGGGCGGAGCGTAGGGCCGTCGCCCGGCGAGGTGCGTGTGGTGGAGCGTC
The DNA here is from genome assembly GCF_042731085.1 of Streptomyces sp. NPDC059875. Classification (NCBI taxonomy): domain Bacteria; kingdom Bacillati; phylum Actinomycetota; class Actinomycetes; order Kitasatosporales; family Streptomycetaceae; genus Streptomyces; species Streptomyces sp. NPDC059875. The sequence goes on along the minus strand of NZ_JBHWJZ010000003.1, from coordinate 267,664 downwards.
AGGGCGACGGGCGGCCCAGGGCTGTCAGTGGGTCGTCGAGGACCGGCTGCCAGGCCAACTCCGCCGCGCCCACCAGGCTGTTGTGGTCGAGCGTGCAGGCGAGGATCGGTACGCCTCCGCTGCGGCCCCACAGGCTGCGGTCGGCTACGACCGCGCGCAGGCGGTCGGGGTCGGCGTCCAACAGCTCGCGGTGCAGGCCGCCGAGGATGATCCGGTCCGGGTTCAGGATGTTCACCAGGCCCGCCAGGCCAAGGCCCAGACGGTCGATCAGTTCCGCCGTCGCGGCCCGCACACCCGGGTCGTCGGAGCTGTTCCGCAGCAGGTCGCGCGCTTCCTGGAGCAGCGAGACCTCGGGGCCGGGGGCGCGTCCGGCGACGGTCAGGAAGGCGAGCGGGTCGGTCTCGACGTCGAGGCAGCCGCGGCTGCCGCAGTGGCACGGGCGGCCCTCGGGGTTGACCGTGAGATGTCCGACCTCGAGGGCGAGGCCCGAACTTCCGGTGTGCAGGCGCCCGTCGAGGACGAGCGCGCCGCCGACGCCCCGGTGGCCGGTGGCGACGCACAGGAGGTCCTTCGCTCCGCGGCCGGCGCCGTGCCGGTGCTCGGCGAGGGCGGCGAGGTTGACGTCGTTGCCCGTGAAGGCCGGGCCCTCGATGCCGGCGGCGCGGACGCGTTCGGCGAAGATCTCCCGTACCGGCGCGCCGGCCGGCCAGGCGAGGTGGAGCGGGTTGAGGGCGGTGCCCTCGGGCTCGGCGACGGCGGACGGCGCGGCGAGTCCCGCGCCGACACAGCGGCGCCCGCTCTCCTCGAGGAGAGCGGCGCCGGCGTCGACGACGGCGCCGAGGACCTGGGCGGGGTCGGCGGAGACGGTGACGCACCCGGGCGCGGTGGCCACGATGGTGCCGCCGAGGCCGACGAGCGCGGCGCGGAAGCCGTCGGAGTGGACCTGGGCGGCGAGGGCCACGGGGCCCTTCTCGTCGACGGCGAGGCGGTGCGAGGGGCGTCCCTGGGACCCGGCGGCGGCGCCGGGGTTGGAGTCGACACGGATGAGGCCGAGGGCCTCCAGTTCGGCGGCGACGGCACCGGCGGTGGCGCGGGTGACGCCCAGTTCGGCGGTGAGCACGGCACGGGTCGGCGCGCGTCCCGTGTGCACCAGTTCCAGCGCGGGCCCGAGCGCGCCCCGCCCCCTGTCCAGCCGTGTCCTGGTCGTCGTCGCCTTGCCGTTCATGGTGGCGAGTCTCCCATGATCGGACGGTCGCACGGTTTGCGCGGTCCGTGGGCGGGTACCGGCGCGGCGGAAAACGGGAGGCGTCATGGCACGCTCCGGCACGACGGCGCGCGTACAGGATCTGCTGTCCCAGGAGGCGGTCGGGACGTACGCCGAGGAGGCCGGCATACGGCTCAAGGACACTCCGCAGCCGTTGTACCAGTTGCTCGTCCTGGCTCATCTGCTGAGCGCCCGGATCCGCGCGGCGACCGCCGTCTCGGCGGCGCGGGCCCTGTTCGACGCGGGAATGCGCAGCCCGCGGCGGATGCGGGAGGCGACCTGGCAGGAGCGGGTGGACGCGCTCGGTGAGGGCGGCTACCGGCGCTACGACGAGCGGACGGCGACACAGCTCGGCGTCGAGGCCGGGCTGGTCCTCGAGAAGTACGGCGGCGATCTGCGGCGGATGCGGGCGGCGGCCGACGGCGACGTGGAGGTCCTGCGCTCGGCGCTCCAGGAGATGCCCGGCATCGGCCCGGCGGGCGCGGACATCTTCCTGCGCGAGGCACAGGGGATCTGGCCGGAAGTAGCCCCCTATCTGGACACGCGCACCCTTGAGGGAGCCCGCCGCGCGGGGCTGCCGCCGGACGCCGACGCGCTCGCGGAGCTGGTGCCCCGCGAGGCCCTTCCCACGCTCGCGGCGGCCCTGGTGCGGGCGTCCTTGGAGCGGGACACCTCGCGATCCCACGAGGGCGCTCGATCAGCCGCGTAGCCCGGGCAGGCGCGCCACCTCTGCCCGTACGGCCCCGGCAGGCCCGCACGCCCGGTTGATATCCGGGCCTCCCGGCCCCTATCCTGAGTTTGTGCCGCTACTAAACAAAGTAAGGACGGCCGTTCCGGGGGGACCTGGCGGAGACACCGCTCCCTCCCTGTCCCGCCTCCGCACCGCCCTGACCCTCTTCTTCGCCCTCGACGGCTTCCTCTTCGCCGGCTGGGTCGTCCGCATCCCGGCGATCAAGCAGCAGACCGGGGCCTCCGCCAGTGACCTCGGGCTCGCACTGCTCGGCGTGTCGGCCGGCGCCGTGGTGACCATGACCCTGACCGGGCGCCTCTGCCGCCGCCACGGCAGCCACGCCGTCACCGTCGTCACGGCCGTACTGCTCTCGCTCTCCATCGCCCTGCCCGCCCTCACCCACTCCCCGCTCACCCTCGGCCTCGTCCTGCTGCTCTTCGGCGCCGCGTACGGCGGCATCAACGTGGCCATGAACAGCGCCGCCGTCGACCTCGTCGCCGCCCTGCGCCGACCCGTGATGCCCAGCTTCCACGCCGCGTTCAGCCTCGGCGGCATGGTCGGCGCCGGACTCGGCGGGCTCGTCGCCGGAAGCCTCTCCCCCGCGACCCACCTCCTCGGCCTTGCGGTCGCCGGGCTCCTCCTGACGGCCGCTGCCGGTCCCGTACTGCTCCGGCAGCCCTCCCCCGCCCCGCCGGAAGCGGTCGCCGCCGCCGGCCGGCCCCGCGGCAAGGCCGGTGCACGCGGGCTCGTCGTGGTCTTCGGGGTGATCGCGCTCTGCACCGCGTACGGCGAGGGCGCCCTCGCCGACTGGGGCGCCCTCCACCTGGAACAGGACCTGCACGCGCATCCGGGCGTCGCCGCCGCCGGCTACTCGCTCTTCGCCTTGACCATGACCGCCGGCCGGCTCTCCGGCACCGCGCTCCTCGAACGGCTCGGCCAGACCCGCACGCTCGTGGCGGGCGGGGCCACGGCCGCCGCCGGCATGCTGCTCGGCGCGCTCGCCCCGAGCGTCTGGGCCGCCCTGCTCGGCTTCGCCGTCACCGGCCTCGGCCTGGCCAACATCTTCCCGGTCGCCGTGGCCCGCGCCGGCGCGCTCGCCGGTCCGAGCGGGGTCGCCGCCGCCTCCACCCTCGGCTACGGCGGCATGCTGCTCGGCCCGCCGTCCATCGGGTTCCTCGCCGACTGGTTCTCCCTGCCGGTCGCCCTGACCACTGTCGCGGTCCTCGCCGCGGGCGCCGCCGTGATCGGCTACGCCGCCCGAAACATCCAGCCCCCGGCGCAAGTTGAGTAGCCCTACTCAGGGAGCGCGCGCTGCCCCGCCGCACGATGGAGCCACCATCGAGGCGGCGGGACGGACCCGCCGCGCGAGGAGGGGGATCACATGCGGAACCGTCGCCTTCCTCCTGGGCCTGGCGTACCGCGGGCTGCGCGGGAACAGGGCGCAGCCGGTCCCGCCGCAGGCGTGATTCCGCCCCGCCGCGCGCCCTCCCCTGGCAGAATCCGCCGCATGGGGATCATGAAGATCGAGGAGCACATCGAGGCCCTGGACGCGGTGGGCAGGGCCCTGGCCGACGCCGCGGCCGAGGCGGGCCCGGACGCCGAGGTGGCGACCTGCCCGGGGTGGCGGGTGCGGGACCTGCTGCGCCACACGACGATGGTGCACCGCTGGGCCACGGGGTTCGTCACCGAGGGCCACACGTCCTACCACCCCGACGGCGGCGAGCCGGACCTCGACGGCGAGGAGCTCCTGGCGTACTTCCGCGAGGGCCATGCCCTGCTGGTCGCCGCCCTGCGCTCCGCGCCCGAGTCCCTGCGGTGCTGGACGTTCCTGCCCGCCCCCTCCCCGCTCGCCTTCTGGGCGCGACGGCAGGCCCACGAGACGACGGTGCATCGCGCGGACGCCGAGTCCGCCCTGCCGTCGGGGCGCCCCGGCCCGGTGGACCCCACGCTCGCCACTGACGGCATCGAGGAGCTGCTGCACGCCTTCCACGCCCGGGACCGCAGCCGCGTCCGCACGCCGGAGCCGAAGACCCTGCGGGTACGGGCGACGGACACCGGGGACGTGTGGACCGTCCGGCTGTCTCAGGAGGCACCGCGCTCGGAGCGGGGCGAGGCGGGGCCGACCGACTGCGAGCTGACCGGCCCGGCAGGCCGGCTCTATCTGCTCCTCTGGAACCGGCTGCCGGCCGACGCGGTGACCGTGACCGGCGACGCGTCGCTCGCCCGGCTGTGGCGGGAGACGTCGGGCATCACCTGGTCGTGAGGACCGGGCGGCGCCCTGGGCTCGCGTACGGGAACGGCGCCCCCGGCCCGTACGCCCCTCTCAGCCCAGCCAGCCCGGGCGTACCAGGCCCGACTCGTAGGCCAGCACGACCAGTTGGGCGCGGTCGCGGGCGCCGAGTTTGACCATCGTGCGGCTCACGTGGGTCTTCGCGGTCAGCGGGCTGACGACCAGGCGCCGGGCGATCTCCTCGTTGGACAGGCCGATGCCGACGAGGGCCATCACCTCCCGTTCCCGTTCGGTGAGTTCGTCGAGGCCGGACACGGCGGCCGGGGGCTTCGACCGGGCGGCGAACTCCTCGATGAGCCGCCGCGTCACGCCCGGCGAGAGCAGCGCGTCGCCGTGGACGACGGCGCGCACGGCCCGCAGCAGCTCCTCGGGTTCGGTGTCCTTGACGAGGAAGCCGGAGGCGCCGGAGCGGATGGCCTCGAAGACGTATTCGTCGAGTTCGAACGTGGTCAGCATGACCACCTTCACCGCGCCGAGTTCCGGGTCGCCGGTGATCCGCCGGGTGGCGGCCAGGCCGTCGAGCTGCGGCATCCGAATGTCCATCAGGACGACGTCCGGGCGCAGCTCGGACGCCTTGGCCGCGGCCTCCTCTCCGTCGGCGGCCTCCCCCGCCACCTCGATGTCCGGCTGGGCGTCCAGGAGCGCGCGGAAGCCGGCCCGTACCAGCGACTGGTCGTCGGCGAGCAGGACACGGATCACGGGGTCTCCTTCGGGCGAACAGGCAGGACGGCGCGCACCCGGAAGCCGCCGTCCTTGCGGGTGCCGGCCTCGATCGTGCCACCGAGCGCCGCGGCCCGCTCCCGCATTCCGGCGAGTCCGTTGCCGCTGCCGCCGGCGTCGTTGCCGGTCGCCGGTCCGTCGTCGTCGACGCGGAGTTCCACGCTGCCGGGCCGGTACCCGATCACGACCCGGGCGGTGCGGGACCCCGAGTGGCGGACCACGTTGGTCAGCGCCTCCTGGATGATCCGGAAGGCCGCGAGGTCCGTGCCGGGCGCCAGCGCCACGGGTTCCCCCTCGGTGGAGGTGCGTACGGTCAGCCCCGCGGACGCCGCCTGCTCGACCAGTTCCGGGAGCCGGTCGAGGCCGGGCGCCGGGGTACGGGGGGCCTCGCCCGGTGCCCGCAGGGTGTCGAGCACCTGCCGGACCTCGCCCAGCGCCTCCTTGCTCGCGGCCTTGATGGTGGTGAGCGCGGTGCGGGCCTGCTCGGGGTCGCTGTCGAGGAGCGCGAGGCCGACCCCCGCCTGGACGTTGATGACGGAGATCGAGTGGGCGAGGACGTCGTGCAGCTCGCGGGCGATCCGCAGACGCTCCTCGTCGGCGCGGCGCCGCTCGGCCGCGGCGCGCTCGGCGCGCTGCTGCGCCCACTGCTCGCGGCGGACGCGGACCAGCTCGGAGGCGGCGAGGATCGCCACGACGAAGCCGGCGACGGGGATCTCCTGGCCCCAGGGCGCGGCGGAGTCACCGTCCGGGGGCAGGTGCGGGTAGAGCCAGTGGGCGATGAGCAGGTGCCCCGCCCAGAGCAGGCCCAGCGCCCACCAGGCCGACCGCCGGTGACCGTGCACGATCGCCGCGTAACAGGCGACGGCGACGGTCAGGAAGACCGGGCCGTACGCATAGCCTGCGGCGAAGTAGCCGAGGGTGGCCGCCGCGGTGCCGAAGACCACGGGGACCGGGTGGCGGTGGCGCAGCAGGAGCAGCGCGGAGCCGACGAGCAGCAGCGAGCGGCCGAGGGCGTCCAGCGACTCCCGGTCCGGCTGGTTCCTCGCCGCGAACCCGGAGCCGACCATCACGAAGACGGCGAGGAGGAGGGTGGACCTCCAGGGCAGACCGGTGCCGGGTTCGCGTTCGGCCCACCGGCGCAGCCAGGGCGGGCCCCCATGGCCCTCGCGCAGCCAGGGCGGCCCGCCACGGCCCTCGCGCGTCCAGGGCGGGCCGACGTGCCCCTCGCGCGTCCGGGGCGGGTCGCCGCGGCCGTGTCTGCGCTGTTCGTCCATGCCCGCCACGCTAGACGCGGACGGGCCGCGCAGGCGTCAGCCGGGCGTGGTGATCACACATACTCCCGCTGGAGTACGCCACCAGGCGCCGGGGCCGCCGGTGGCGCCTCGCTCAGGCCGATACAGCGGTGGACGCGGCGCAGCGGGGCGGGCGCCCACCAGTTGGCGCGGCCCGCGAGCCGCATGGTGACCGGGAGGAGCACGACCCGGACGAGAGTGGCGGGAGACGGCGACGGTGACACCACTGAAGACGACGGGGCGGGCTCCGGCCGCCTGACGGTGGCACGGAGCCGTGCGCGCTCGGTCATGCGCGGGGCAGCAGGCCGACGTCTCGGCCCAGGCGGGTGGCGGCCGCGGTGAAGAATTCCTCCCGGCCCTCGACGATCCGGTTGAACTGGCCGAACACCTCGAAGGAGACGAGTCCGAAGAGCTGCGACCAGGCGGCGACCAGGGCCACGACGAGCGCGGGCGGCAAGTCGGGGGCGAGGTCGGTGGCCATGCGCTCCGCCTCGGGGCGCAGCTTCACGGGGAGCGGTGGCGGGGCGATGCCTTCGGTGGTGAAGGCGTCGCGGGCGATGCCGATGAGGGCGAGACCGACGCGGGAGGCGGGGGCGACGGTGTCCTGCGGAGCGGAGTAGCCGGGGACGGGGGAGCCGTAGATCAGGGCGTACTCGTGGGGGTGGGCGACGGCCCAGGAGCGGACGGCTCGGCAGACGGCGGTCCAGCGGGCGAGGGGGTCGCGCGGGGGGCGGGCGTCCGCGGCGGCGAGGGCCTGCTCGGCGGCGGCGCCGACGGCGTCGTACGCGTCGACGATCAGTGCGGTCAGGAGGTCGTCGCGGCTGGGGAAGTAGCGGTAGAGCGCGGACGACACCATGCCGAGCTCGCGGGCGACGGCGCGCAGGGAGAGTTTCGGCGCGCCTTCGGCGGCGAGCTGCTTGCGGGCCTCGTCCTTGATGGCGGCGGTGATCTCGATGCGGGCGCGGGCGCGGGCGCCTTGAACGCTGGTCATGGAGAGCAGTGTGCCACTCTTCAGAGCAGCGCACCGAATCGAGAGCACTGCTCTTGCTATGGAGCGGCGATCCGTGCACACTGATCTCAAGCGAGAACGGTGCTCACAAAAGAGAGCACCGCTGCCAGGATCACCCCCGAGGAGCCTCAGATGACGTCCACGCCGTACTACCTGCAGGGCAGCCCCCTCGCCATCCGCTTCAACAGCGTCGTCGGCTGGCTCGCCCGCCACGGCATCAGCATCCTCGGCTCCGCCGAGCTCTCGGTACGCGGCCGCAAGAGCGGCCGGATGCAACGCATCCCCGTCAACCCGCACAAGCTGGACGGCAGTCAGTACCTGGTGTCGGCCCGCGGCCACTCCCAGTGGGTCCGCAACATGCGCGCCGCGGGTGGCGGCGAGCTGCGCGTCGGCCGCAAGGTCCGTGCCTTCACGGCGGCCGAACTCCCCGACGACGAGAAGCTCCAGGTGCTCCGCACCTACCTGGAGCGCTGGGGCTGGGAGGTCGATCAGTACTTCAAGGGCGTGACCGCCCGGTCCTCGGACGCGGAGATCCTGGCGGCCGCCCCCGACCACCCGGTCTTCCGCATCACCACGAACGCGTGAAGCGGGGCCCGCACCGACACCGATGCGGGCCCCGCTCCCCTGCAGTTCGTCACGACGCCTCGGCGTCTCCCGTCGCCCGCGCGGCCTTCCCGCCCGGCGCGTCCACCTCGCCCGCGACCACCCGCGAAACGGACTCCGGTTCACGTTCCGCTTCGCCGGCAGCGGCCTGCTCCGCGGGCTCCGTCACGCCCCGGCGCGCCGCCCCACCCGTCGACTCCATCCGCCGGTCGAGGATGTCGAGCGCCCGCCGGGCCATCCCGTGCGTCCGTACGAGCCCGGCCAGCGTGGTCGAGCCACGGGTGATGTCCGTGAAGGCGTTCCAGGCCGGACGCAGACCGGTGATCGTGGCGTGCAGCAGCCCCGGCCGGCGCTCGAAGAGCGCGAGCATGCGCCGCCCGACCGCCATCTCCACACCCAGGCCGGCCTTGATCGCGAACGCGTAGTTCAGCGCCTGGCGGCGCGCGTCGACCGCGTCGTTCGCCTCCGCGATCCGTACCGCCCACTCCCCCGCGAGCCGACCCGAGCGCAGGGCGAAGGAGATGCCCTCCCGCGTCCACGGCTCGAGGAGCCCCGCCGCGTCGCCGCACACGAGCACCCGGCCCCGCGACAGCGGCGAGTCGTCACTGCGGCAGCGGGTCAGATGACCGGAGGAGACCGCCGGTTCGAAGCCCGCGAGCCCGAGACGGGCGACGAAGTCCTCCAGATAACGCTTGGTGGCCGCGCCCTCGCCGCGCGCCGAGATGACGCCGACCGTGAGCGTGTCGCCCTTGGGGAAGACCCAGCCGTAGCTGCCGGGCATCGGCCCCCAGTCGATCAGGACGCGCCCCTTCCAGTCCTCGGCCACCGACGGCGGAACCGGGATCTCCGCCTCCAGACCGAGGTCCACCTGGTCGAGCTTGACGCCGACATGGGCTCCTATGCGGCCGGCGCTGCCGTCCGCTCCGACGACCGCCCGGGCCAGGACCGTCTCGCCGTCGGCCAGGACCACGGCGACCGTACGCCGGTCGGGGACGGCCGGGCCGTGCTGCTCGACACGGGAGACGGTGACACCCGTGCGGAGCTCGGCGCCCGCCTTCTGCGCCTGCTCGACGAGTCCGGCGTCGAACTCCGGCCGGTTGATGAGTCCGAAGAGCATCCGGCGCGAGCGACGCGTACGGGCGAAGCGGCCGTTCAGAGAGAAGGTGACGGCGTGCACCCGGTCCTGGAGGGGGAGCTCGAAACCGGGCGGCAGAGCGTCCCGCGACGGTCCGATGATGCCGCCGCCGCAGGTCTTGTACCGGGGCAGTTCGGCCTTCTCCAGGAGCAGTACGCGGCGGCCCGCGACGGCGGCCGCGTACGCCGCCGACGCGCCGGCCGGGCCGGCCCCGACCACGACCACGTCCCAGACGGTCGCGTCCTGCGACTCTCCCGCGCGTACCTCTTCGGCGTCTGCGTTCTCGCTGCTCACGATGTGCTTCTGCTCCTGATCCGACCGACGGTCCATGCTCTTCGGGCATCCTACGGCGCGGCACGTGGGACCCCGCGCCGTAGGATCGACAATACGTTCGCCGTACACCAGACATACGGCGTCGTTCTTACAACGTCGCACCCACAAGGAGCGTGCCCATGACCGCCAATCCGATCGCCGAGACCGTGGCCGGCCTGATGCCGCGTGCCAAGGCGGAGCTCGCGGAGCTCGTGGCCTTCGAGTCGGTGGCGGACGAGGCGGTGGCCCCGCGCAGCGAGTGCGAGGGGGCCGCGAACTGGGTGGCCGACGCGCTGCGTGCCGAGGAGTTCCAGGACGTGTCGCTGCTCGACACCCCGGACGGTTCGCAGTCGGTGTACGGCGTGCTGCCCGGTCCTGCCGGTGCCCCGACCGTCCTCCTCTACGCGCACTACGACGTGCAGCCGAAGCTGGACGAGTCGGCCTGGGTCACCCCGCCGTTCGAGCTGACGGAGCGCGACGGGCGCTGGTACGGGCGGGGCGCGGCCGACTGCAAGGGCGGCTTCATCATGCACCTGCTGGCGCTGCGCGCCCTGAAGGCGAACGGCGGAGTGCCCGTCACGGTCAAGGTGATCGTGGAGGGTTCGGAGGAGCAGGGCACGGGTGGCCTGGAGCGGTACGCCGAGGCGCACCCCGAGCTGCTCACCTCCGACGCGATCGTGATCGGCGACACCGGCAACTTCCGGGTCGGTCTGCCGACGGTGACCGCGACCCTGCGCGGAATGACGATGATCCGCGTCCGGATCGACACCCTCGAAGGGAACCTGCACTCCGGTCAGTTCGGCGGCGCCGCGCCCGACGCGCTGGCCGCGCTGATCCGCGTACTGGACTCGCTGCGCGCCGCGGACGGCTCGACGGTCATCGACGGCCTGCCGGCGGACGCCGTGTGGGAGGGCCTGCAGTACCCGGAGGAGGACTTCCGCAAGGACGCCAAGGTCCTGGACGGCGTCGGCCTGCCGGGCAACGGCACCGTCGCGGACCGTATCTGGGCCCGCCCGGCGGTCACCGTCATCGGGATCGACTGCCACCCCGTGGCCGGTGCCACCCCGTCGATCCCGTCGACGGCCCGCGCGCAGATCAGCCTGCGGGTGCCGCCGGGCCAGGACGCGGCCGAGGCGACGAAGCTGCTGTACGCGCACATCGAGAAGCACACCCCCTGGAACGCGCGGGTCTCCTTCGAACAGGTCGGCCAGGGCCAGGCGTTCCAGGCGGACGTGACCAGCCCGGCGTACACCTCGATGGCAGAGGCGATGCGGATCGCGTACCCGGGCGAGGAGATGCAGAGCTCGGGCATGGGCGGCTCCATCCCGCTGTGCAACACGCTCGCGTCGCTCTACCCGGAGGCGGAGATCCTGCTGATCGGTCTGAGCGAGCCGGAGGCGCAGATCCACGCGGTGAACGAGTCGGTGTCGCCCGAGGAGCTGGAGCGGCTCTCGGTGGCGGAGGCGCACTTCCTGCTCAACTACGCCCGCTCGAAGCAGGGCTGAGGCTGCCGGGGGGACACCCCTTAAGCGCTCGGCGAAGCTCGCCGAGAGCGTAGAGCCATGCGGCGGACCTGCGCGGATGCGTAGGTTCGCCGCATGGACTTCATCGAGATCACGCCACGACTGCACATGCTGAACTTCTCCATCGGCCAGGCCTATCTGTGGCGGGACGACGAGGAGTTGACCCTGATCGACGCCGGCTGGGTGGGCTCGGCGCCGGAGATCGAGACGGCGATACGGGGAGCGGGGCTCGACCCCGCGGCCCTGCGCCGGATCGTGCTCACCCACTGCCACCGCGACCATGTCGGCTCGGCCCAGGAGCTCGCCGACCGGTTCGGCGCCGAGATCGTGGCGCACCGCCTCGACGCCCCCGTGGTCCGGGGCGAGGCCCCCGTACCCGAGCCGGTCCTGCTCGAGTGGGAGATCCCGCTGTACGAGCACGGTCTGACCGTCCCGGTGGCGCCGGCGACCCGGGTCGACCGGGAGGTGGAGGGCGGGGAGGTGCTCGACTTCGGGGACGGGGCCGTGGTGGTGCACACGCCGGGTCACACGCCCGGCTCCCTCGCGGTCCATCTCCCGGAGCACGGCGTGCTGTTCACCGGCGACACGGTGGCGACGGTGAACGGCGTGACCTTCGGCGTGTTCCATGTGGACCGCGGGCTCGCGATCGAGTCGATGCGGCACCTGGCGAAGCTGCGGCCGTCGGTCCTGTGCTGCGGGCACGGGGACCCGGTGACGGTGGACACCGCCCGTCAGCTGAGCGAAGCGGCCGGAGTCGGATAGTCCTCCGGCAACCGGCTCGGCCCAGGACCCGGCCCGGCCCGCCGCCGGTTCAGCCGAGTGGTTCAGCCGAGTGGTTGGGCCGGCCGCTGCTTCGCCGAGTGGTTCAGCCGACCGGCATGCCGGCCTCCAGGTTGAGCACGGTCCCGCGTTCACGGGCGCGCAGGGCCCAACGGAGGCGGCGGTAGCGGACCGGGGGCAGCAGTTCCGCCGCCTCCTCCTCGGTGACGAAGCGCCAGCCGCGGAGCTCGGCGCCGGGCAGGAGGAGCCGGTCCGCGTCGGCGGCCGAGAGCCGACCGCCGTCGAAGAGGAGGCGCAGGCCGCCGTAGCCCGGCGGTTGGGGGCGCTCCCAGTCGACGAGCAACAGGCGGGGTACGGAGTCGAGTTCCAGCCCTATCTCCTCGGCGACCTCGCGCATCCCGGCCCGGGCGGGCGGTTCTCCGGGTTCGACGACACCGCCGGGGAACTCCCAGCCGGGCTTGTAGGTGGGGTCGACGAGCAGGAAGCGGTCCTGTTCGTCGAAGAGCAGGACCCCGGCGGCGAGGGTCTCGCCGGTGGGTTCGGGGGTCTGGACGATGCCGCAGGGGGCGGCCGTGCCGGAGGCGACCGCCTCGGCGACGGCCGCGGCGGCCTCGGCGGGGGTGAGTGCGGAGGTGTCGACGGTGTGGGTGTCGGCGGTCAGCCAGTCGCGCAGGGCGGCACGGTAGGGCTCGATGTGGTCGAGGGACCACTGGCGGACGCGCTCCAGGGCCTCGGGGTCCGAGTCGTCGGGTGTACGGCCCGTGATCCGCGCGCGCAGGATCGTTTCATCCGGAGCGAGGAGCACGTGCCGCACCTGGATGCGCCGGGCGGCGAGCCCCCCGAAGATCTCGTCCCGGTACTCCTGCCGCAGCAGGGTCATGGGAACCACGAGCACGCCGCCGACCTCGGCGAGCAGCGCGGCGGCGGCGTCCACGACGAGTCGGCGCCAGATCGGCAGGTCCTGGTAGTCGTCGACCTCGTCGAGCCGCTTCTGCGGCAGCAGCCAGGCCATCGCGCCGCCGATGAACTCGGGGTCGTACAGCGTGCTGTTCGGGATCAGATCGACCAGCTCGCGCGCGGTGGTGGACTTCCCCGCGCCGAACGCACCGTTGATCCAGACGATCACGATTCCCCCTCTTCGATAGCCCCCAGTGGCTTGCCCGCAACACCCTGCCACGGAAACCCCCGGGGGGAACCGGAGGGGTTCGCGCGGGCGTGGACGGGGTGGGGTGCACGGATGTGAGACGCCTCACTCCACGAACGCACGTGCGGGCCGATGCGTAACACTTCGAGACCGGCTGTCGTTGGACCGGCAAGGCAAGGGGGTGCGGGGATGAACCGTACGGTATTGGAGCGGTTTCCTGCGGGAGGCCCGCGAGGCAGCTGGCCCGCGGAGGAGTTCGCGAGCGCCCGCCGGGACGAGGGCCTCCCGGCGGAGGTCGTCATGGATCTGGAGTCCGACGCTTTCCTGGTGATCGTGCAGCAGAGGACGCCGGAGCCGGTGGGAGGCTGACCGGGCGAGGCTGATCGCGTGAGCGCCGGGCGCGTGGGGTGGTGACGTGTCGTCAGCGCGCCACGCGAGGGGCTGCGGTGTGCGGTCCCGCGGCGGCCGCGGCGCCGAGGAGGCCGGCGTCCGTGCCGGTGAGCGCCGGGACGACGACGAGGTCGCGGACGAACGACAGCGTGGCGTAGCCGCGCAGGCTGCGCCGGAGCGGGTCGAAGAGCACGTCCCCCGCACCCGCCACTCCCCCGCCCACCACGGCGATGTCGATCTCGACCAGGGTCGCGGTCGCGGCGATGCCCGCCGCGAGCGCCTGCGCGGCGCGTTCGAAGGAGGCCACGGCGATCGGGTCGCCGGCGCGGGCGGCGGCGGCAACGGCCGCGGCCGAGGTGTCGCCGTCGGGACCCGGCCGCCAGCCGTTCTCCACCGCGCGACGGGCGATGTGGGGACCGCTGGCGATGCGCTCGACACAGCCGCGTCCGCCGCAGGCGCACGCGTCGCCGTCCAGGTCCACGCTGATGTGTCCGATGTGGCCGGCGTTGCCGGTGGGACCGGGGTGCACCCGGCCGTCGAGCACCAGACCTCCGCCGACACCGGTCGAGACGACCAGGCACAGCGCGTTGTCGTGGCCGCGGGCGGCGCCCTGCCAGTGCTCGGCGGCCGTCATGGCGACACCGTCGCCGACCAGCGTGACCGGTCGCCCGCCGGTCACCTTGTGGACCCGCTCGACGAGCGGGAAACCGCGCCAGCCGGGCACGTTGACCGGGCTGACGGTGCCGGCGGAGGCGTCCACCGGCCCGGCGCTCCCGATGCCCACCGCATGCGCCGACCCCCACAGCGGCGAGGCGGCCAGATCCCCGAGCACCGCCTCGACGGCGCGCATCACCGTCTCGCCGTCCTCCCGCGCGGGAGTGGGCCGCTGTGCCCGCAGGAGGATCCCGCCGTCGCCGTCCACCAGCGCGCCGGCGATCTTGGTGCCGCCGAAGTCCAGGGCGACGACGAGGTCTGTCTGCATGTGCGCGGTGTCTCCAGAAAGGGCGAGAGCGGTCGATCGCTGCGACCTACAGTCTCCCCTGCTCTGACAACGTTGTCCAGGCCCTATGCTCGGACGAGACAGAGACGAGACAGAGGAGATCCACTCACTGTGGCCGACACCGCCCGCCGCCCCGAGCACCGTTACGGCAATCGGCCCACGATGAAGGACGTCGCCGCCCGTGCCGGCGTGGGGCTCAAGACGGTCTCACGGGTCGTCAACGGCGAGCCCGGGGTCACCCCCGACACCGAGCGCAGGGTCCAGGAGGCCATCGACTCGCTCGGCTTCCGGCGCAACGACAGCGCCCGCGTGCTGCGCAAGGGCCGTACGGCCTCCGTGGGCCTGGTCCTGGAGGACCTCGCCGACCCGTTCTACGGTCCGCTCAGCCGCGCCGTCGAGGAGGTGGCGCGAGCCCATGGGGCGCTGCTCATCAACGGCTCCAGCGCGGAGGACCCGGACCGGGAGCAGGAGCTGGCCCTCGCGCTGTGCGCGCGCCGGGTCGACGGGCTGATCGTGATCCCGGCCGGCACCGACCACCGCTATCTGGAACCGGAGATCAAGGCGGGCGTCGCCACGGTCTTCGTGGACCGTCCGGCCGGCCGGATCGACGCCGATGCCGTCCTCTCGGACAGCTTCGGCGGTGCCCGCGCGGGAGTGGCCCACCTGATCGCCCACGGCCACCGCCGCATCGGCTTCGTCGGCGACCGGCCGCGCATCCACACCGCGACCGAGCGTCTGCGGGGCTACCGCGCGGCGATGGAGGACGCGGGACTGGATGTCGAGGATTCCTGGGTCTCGCTCGGCCCGACGGACCCGGACCGGGTACGGGAGGCGGTCACGGCCATGGTGGCGGGACAGGAACCGGTCACCGCGCTCTTCGCGGGCAACAACCGGGTCACCGTCACCGCGGTCCGGGCGCTCGCCGGCCGCGAACGCCCCGTCGCCCTGGTCGGGTTCGACGACATCGAACTCGCCGACCTGCTCGGCATCACCGTCATCGCCCAGGACGCGGCGGCGCTGGGCCGCACGGCGGCGGAACGGCTCTTCCGCCGCCTCGACGGCATCGACGAGGCACCGGCGCAGGTGGTGTTGGAGACCCGGCTGATCCCGCGCGGCTCGGGCGAGATCCCGCCGCCGCCCGCGTAGCCGGGGCCCTGGGCGGTGTTCAGCAGACCGGCAGGCCGGGCAGCGGCCCGTCGTTGTCGCCGCCCTTGATGTACACGACGCTGAAGTACACGTTCCTGTTGCCGCTGTCGTCGTCGGTCCTGGCCCACCAGACGTTCGTCCACTCGCCGTGCGTCTCCCGCCGACCCAGATTCACCTGGCAGTAGAAGTAGTTGGTGCCGGCGTTGAGGATGCCCATCTCGGCGCCGGCGTCGCTGTACGTCTTCTCCGTGCGCCACACCTGGCAGTCGTACTTCCCATCTCCTCGGGAGTGGCAGACCGGCGCGGGCTGAGGGGTCGATCCGCCACCGCCCGTGGTGGTGGTCGAACTTCCGCTGGTACCGGCGCCGCTCGTGCCGCCACCACCGGTCGACGTCGTACCCCCACCGGAGGCGCTTCCGCCTGCGGCGGTGCCGCCGCCGTCCGTACCGCCCGGGCCGGGCCGGGGCGCCTTCGACGTCCCCGAAGAGGAAGGCGTGGCGGGCTTCGTCGAGCCCGCCTTCGAGGGGGTGGCTGACGAGGTCGTCGCGCCCGCGCTCCCCGGGTCGATGACCCGGCCGGGGTCGGCGGCCGGGCTGCTCGGCGCCTGACCTCCGGCCAGTTGCTCCTGTCCACTGGCGCCGCCCCGGTCGATCAGGGCGTACGTGACTCCACCGCCCACCAGCAGAACGGCGGCGACCGCCGCGGCGACCAGCGGGGTGGACCGCTTCCGCCCGGGCGGGAGAGCGGTGGGAGGCGTCGGCACCCCGGCCGTGGCGTAGCCGGCGACCGGAAAGCCACCCGCCGGTGCCGCCTGCGGCACTCCGGGCCCGCTGCCGTCGGGTCGGTACGCCGCAGACGCGTACCCGCCGGCAGGGTGCGGCGCCCCGGGGGCACGGTGGGGAGCGGCGGGCCCGAATCCTCCGGACTGGGGCGCCGCGGGGCCGAACCCCTCCGGCTGCCCCACGGCGGGGGCGGCCCCGTGGGCAGGTTGCTGGGCCGCCGGTCCGAAGCCGCCGGACTGCGCGGCCGCCGCAGCGGCCTCCTGAGAAGGGTGCGCCGCCGCCGAGCCGAAACCGTCGGGGCTCGGGGCAGCGCCGGCCCCGTGTGCAGGGTGCCCCGCGGCGGGACCGAAACCCTCGGGGCCGGAGCCCGCGGCGCCGAAGCCCTCCGGCCGGGGCGGTGTCGCGTTGCGCTCCGTCGGCACTCCGGGGTGTGTCGGGGCCGCGCTGTCCCGGCCGCCCTCGGCCACCGCCGTCAGGAGCCGTGCCGCGGATCGGGCGTCGGGGCGGCGGGTGGGGTCCTTGTCCAGCAGCTGCCGGAGCACGGGGCCGAGGGGGCCTGCCCTGTGTGGCTCCGGCAACGGGTCCACCACGATGGCGTTCAGGGTCGACCAGGTCGACGTGCGGCGGAAGGGCGAGGCGCCCTCGACGGCCGCGTACAGCGTGGCGCCCAGCGCCCAGACGTCCGAGGCGGGTCCCGGCTGCTGCCCCTGGGCGCGCTCCGGTGCCAGGTAGTCCAGAGAGCCGACGATCTCCCCGCTGCGGGTGAGGTGCGTGCTGGAGCCGTCGCCGGGGTCGTCCATGGTCGCGATCCCGAAGTCGGTGAGGACGACCCGCCCTCCCTTGTCGAGGAGGACGTTGCCGGGCTTCACGTCGCGGTGGAGCACGCCGACGTCGTGCGCGG
This sequence comes from Streptomyces sp. NPDC059875, assembly GCF_042731085.1. Classification (NCBI taxonomy): domain Bacteria; kingdom Bacillati; phylum Actinomycetota; class Actinomycetes; order Kitasatosporales; family Streptomycetaceae; genus Streptomyces; species Streptomyces sp. NPDC059875. The sequence continues at coordinate 250,643 of NZ_JBHWJZ010000003.1, read as the reverse complement.
CGGCGAGCGCCTCCAGGACCGCGGCGCCGATCGCGGCGGCCTCGCGCGGCTCGAGCACCCCGCGTTCGCTCAGGACGTCGTCGAGCGAGGGCCCGTCGATGAGCTCCATGACGATGACGGGGCGGCCCTGATGGTCGGTCACGTCGTGGACGGCGATGACCCCGGGGTGCCGTACCCGGGCCGCGGCGCGGGCCTCGCGCTGCATCCGCAGGCGCAGGTCGGCCAGTTCCGGCCCCGACGAGTCGTTGTACGTGCGCAGTTCCTTGACGGCCACCTCGCGGCCCAGGACCTCGTCGACGGCGCGCCAGACGACGCCCATGCCGCCGCGGCCCAGTTGGCGCACGACTCGGTAGCGGCCGGCCAGCCGCTCGTTCTCCCCCGAAGACACCGCTGCCCCGTTCCCTGTCGCCTGCGATGAACGCGTACAGAGTACGTGGGGGTCCCCCCACGCCCTCTAGGGCGTAGGGGGAAGGGCTGACGGCTCCTGCCGGAAGGTTCCCGGCTGTTACTGCGCCGTGGCCGTGAGGTCGCCGCGGCGCGGGGCGGCGAAGCGGTCCAGGTCGGCGCGGGTCATGCCGGTGAGGGCGTCGACCTCGGCGGTGTCGAGGGCGCCGCAGTCGATGCCGCGCAGCAGGTAGGAGCTGAGCGCCTTGGCGGTGGCGGGCTCGTCCATGACGTCGCCGCCCGCGTGGTTGGCGTACGCGGAGAGGCGCTTGGCGGCGGCCTCGAAGCCCTCGCGGTAGAAGGCGAAGACGGCGGCGTAGCGGGTGGGGATGTGGCCCGGGTGCATGTCCCAGCCCTGGTAGTAGGCGCGGGCCAGGGCGCGGCGGGTCAGGCCGTAGTGAAGGCGCCAGGCCTCGTGGACGTGCTGGGTGGAGCCGACCGGGAGGACGTTGGTGGAGCCGTCGGAGACGCGTACGCCCGTGCCGGCGGCGGCGACCTGCATGATCGCCTTGGCGTGGTCGGCGGCCGGGTGGTCGCTGGCCTGGTAGGCGGCGGAGACGCCCAGGCAGGCGCTGTAGTCGAAGGTGCCGTAGTGCAGTCCGGTGGCGCGGCCCTCGGCGGCGCCGATCATGCGGGCGACGGCGGCGGTGCCGTCGCTGGCGAGGATGGACTGGCTGGTCTCGATCTGGATCTCGAAGCCGAGGCGGCCCGCGTCCAGGCCGTGGGCCTTCTCGAAGGCCTCCAGGAGGCGGACGAAGGCGGAGACCTGCTCGGGGTAGGTCACCTTCGGGAGGGTGAGGACGAGGCCGTCGGGCAGGCCGCCGTTCTCGATGAGTCCGGTGAGGAAGACGTCGGTGGTGCGGATGCCGCGGTCGCGTACGGCGGCCTCCATGCACTTCATCCGGATGCCCATGTACGGGGCGGCCGTGCCGTTCTTGTACGCCTCCGAGATCAGCCGGGCGGCGCGGGCGGCGTCGTGGTCCTCGTCCTGGCCCGCGTAGCCGTCCTCGAAGTCGACGCGGAGGTCCTCGATGGGCTCGCGCTCCAGCTTGGCCCGTACGCGGCCGTAGACGTCCTCGGCGAGGTCGTCGGAGAGGCCGAGGACGGCGGCGAAGGAGGCGGCGTCGGGGGCGTGCTCGTCGAGGGCCGCGAGGGCCTGGTCGCCCCAGGAGCGGATCGTTCCGGCCTCGAAGACGTTGCCGGGGACGTAGACGGTGTGGACGGGCTGACGGGTGCCCGGGTCTCCCGGGTAGCGCCGGTCGAGCTCGGCGTCCACCGCTGCGAGGGAGGCGCTGATGCCCTCGCTGACCGCTCCGGCGAGGCTCGTCGACACCTTCTCCTGCTGACCCATCCCACATCCTCCTGTTTTCCGCTTCACGGAATCAACAATCCGTATAGCGAAGTTAGTAGTCCGCCGGGACCTGCGTCAATGGTTGTCCGAAACGGCCGGGGGCCGCGCGGTGATCATCACCACGCGGCCCCCGGACCGTACAGAACAGCAGGTCAAGCCCGCAGAGGTCAGCCCTTGCGGGACTTGACCTCCTCGGTCAGCTGCGGGACGACGTCGAAGAGGTCGCCGACCACGCCGTAGTCGACGAGGTCGAAGATCGGCGCCTCGGCGTCCTTGTTGATCGCGACGATGGTCTTCGAGGTCTGCATACCCGCGCGGTGCTGGATCGCACCGGAGATGCCGGAGGCGATGTACAGCTGCGGCGAGACCGACTTGCCGGTCTGGCCGACCTGGTTGGAGTGCGGGTACCAGCCGGCGTCGACGGCGGCACGCGAGGCGCCGACGGCGGCACCGAGCGAGTCGGCGAGCGCCTCGATGATCGCGAAGTTCTCGGCGCCGTTGACGCCACGGCCACCGGAGACCACGATCGCGGCCTCGGTCAGCTCCGGGCGGCCGGTCGACTCGCGCGGGGTGCGCGCGGTGACCTTGGTGCCGGTGGCCAGCGCGCCGAAGGAGACCGCGAGGGCCTCGACGGCGCCGGCGGCCGGGGCGGCCTCCACGGGGGCCGAGTTCGGCTTGACCGTGATGACCGGGGTGCCCTTGGAGACGCGGGACTTGGTGGTGAAGGAGGCGGCGAACGCGGACTGCGTCGCGACCGGGCCCTCGTCACCGGCCTCCAGGTCCACGGCGTCGGTGATGATGCCGGAGCCGATGCGGACCGCGAGGCGGGCCGCGATCTCCTTGCCCTCGGCGGAGGACGGGACGAGCACGGCGGCCGGGGAGACGGCGTCGTACGCGGCCTGCAGCGCGTCGACCTTCGGGACGACGAGGTAGTCGGCGAACTCCGGGGCGTCGGCGGTCAGCACACGGGTGGCACCGTGCTCGGCCAGGGCCGCGGCGGTGTCGGCGGCGCCGTTGCCGAGCGCGACGGCGACGGGCTCGCCGAGGCGGCGGGCCAGGGTCAGCAGCTCCAGGGTGGGCTTGCGGACGGCTCCGTCGACGTGGTCGACGTAGACGAGAATCTCAGCCATGGGGATTCAATCTCCTGCGAACGAAAAGGGGCGGACTTCAGCGGCTCGCGCGAGCCTTAGATGCTGTGCTGACCCGGGGACGTCGACATGTGCGGCTCCGCCGCGCGGCCCCCGGACCCCCAGCGACTAAATGAACTTCTGGCTCGCGAGGAACTCGGCCAGCTGCTTGCCGCCCTCGCCCTCGTCCTTGACGATCGTGCCCGCGGTGCGCGCGGGGCGCTCGGCGGCGGAGTCGACCGCGGTCCAGGCGCCCTCGAGGCCCACCTCGTCGGCCTCGATGTCGAGGTCGTCGAGCTCCAGGGACTCCACCGGCTTCTTCTTGGCGGCCATGATGCCCTTGAAGGACGGGTAGCGCGCCTCGCCCGACTGGTCGGTCACCGACACGACGGCCGGGAGCGACGCCTCCAGCTGCTCCGAAGCGGTGTCGCCGTCACGACGGCCCTTCACGACGCCGTCCTCGATGGAGACCTCGGAGAGCAGCGTGACCTGCGGGACGCCCAGGCGCTCGGCGAGGATGGCCGGGAGGACACCCATGGTGCCGTCGGTGGAGGCCATACCGGCGATGACGACGTCGTAGCCGGTCTTCTCGATGGCCTTCGCCAGCACCAGCGAGGTGCCCATGACGTCGGAGCCGTGCAGATCGTCGTCCTCGACGTGGACGGCCTTGTCGGCACCCATGGACAGCGCCTTGCGCAGCGCGTCCTTGGCGTCCTCCGGGCCGACCGTGAGCACGGTGACCTCGGCGTCGTCGGCCTCTTCCGCGATCTGCAGCGCCTGCTCGACCGCGTACTCGTCGAGCTCCGACAGCAGGCCGTCGACGTCGTCGCGGTCGACGGTCAGGTCATCGGCGAAGTGCCGGTCGCCGGTGGCGTCGGGCACGTACTTCACACAGACAACGATCCTCAAGCTCACGCCGGCTCTCCTACTGCATCGTCATAACTGGGCTGCCTTGTTGCTCGCAGCATAGGCGCCTGAAGGGCGGGTTTCCGGTCGGGGCGCCCTACGTCCCCACCGAAATATTACTCGTCAGTACACCCAGTTCGTTACCAGTAAGCAAGCGCTCAGCCGTGTGACCTTGACAACGCCCGAGGAAGGGAACCCTCAGTCACGCAGAGCGTTGAAGCGTCCCTGGTGATACAGGAGAGGCCGGCCCGCCCCGCTCGGGTCACCGGCGACGGCCTGGGCGATCACGATCCGATGATCCCCGGCCGGGACGCGGGCCACCACCCGGCACACCAGCCAGGCGAGCACGCCGTCCAGGATCGGGACGCCCTCGGGCCCCACGCTCCAGCGCGTCGCGCCGCCGAACCGGTCGGCGCCGCTGCGGGCGAAGGTGTCGGCGAGCTCCCGCTGGTGCTCGCCCAGTACGTGCACGCCTATGTGTTCGGCCTCGGCGACCACGGGCCAGCTGGAGGAGGTGGTGCCCACGCCGAAGGAGATCAGGGGTGGTTCCGCGGCGACGGAGGTGAGGGAGGTGGCCGTGAAGCCGACGGGACGGTCCCCGTGGGTGGTGATGACCGCGACACCGGCCGCGTGCTGCCGGAAGACGGAGCGGAGGAGGTCGGGAGAGGCCTGCCGAGGGGCGTCTATGGTGCGGAGCTCGGGCGTAACCGTCATGGAACTGTCCTTCTGCGAGGGCATCGTGAGGGGGGTCCGTGGGTTCTCAGACACCCGGACAGCGCGCGCTCGCGTTGCGGGCCAGGTCCACGTGGGCCCGCCCGTAGAGAAGGATTTCTGCAGGCACCTCGCCAGGTTGGCGATCGTTGGCGGGTGCAGTCAAGTGCGTACCGGGATGTGGGAGAAGTGTCACGGCGTCAGACCGCCCGCCCCAGCGCGGCGATGACGTCCGCCCGGCGGGGCTGTCCGGCGGCGCGGACGACGATCCGCCCGGCGCGGTCGAGGACCAGGACGGTCGGAGTGCGGACGATGCCGAGCCGTCGTACGAGATCCAGACGCTCCTCGGCGTCGATCTCGACGTGGCCCACCCCTTCGATCATTTCTGCGACCTCGGCCAGGGTGCGGCGCGTGGCGCGGCAGGGCTGACAGAAGGCCGTGGAGAACTGCACCAGGGTGGCCCGCTCCCCCAGCTCGACCCCGCTCCCGGCCCCGAGCACGTGCGCGTCGGGCGTCCCGGGCTGTTCCGTCATCGTCTCTTCTCCCTGCTCTCCACTGCCCTGTGCAGCGTCCCACGCCACCGTTCGATTCCCGCCACGACCACCGGGCGTGACGAGAATCTCCCCGTACGAAGCCGTCAGGACTGGTCACCGGGGCCCACATGGGGCACGATCTGCCCAAAGCCGAAAACCTACGGCCGCGTAACTTCCGCCGGGAGAACCCTCCCCAGGAACAGAAGAAGGGGTTCCTCTCAGATGGCAGAACTCGTGTATCGGCCGGTCATCGGCGCCGCACTGACCATGTTCAAGGCGCTCGACCTGAAGATCGACACGCAGGGTTCGGAGCACATCCCGCGCACCGGTGGGGCCGTGCTCGTCAGCAACCACATCAGCTATCTGGACTTCATCTTCACGGGCCTGGCCGCGCTGCCGCAGAAGCGTCTGGTGCGCTTCATGGCCAAGGACTCGGTGTTCCGGCACAAGGTGTCGGGTCCGCTGATGCGCGGCATGAAGCACATCCCGGTGGACCGCTCGCAGGGCGAGCACGCCTACAAGCACGCACTGGAGTCGCTGAAGGCCGGGGAGATCATCGGCGTCTTCCCCGAGGCGACCATCTCGCAGTCGTTCACGCTCAAGAGCTTCAAGTCGGGTGCGGCGCGGCTCGCCCAGGAGGCCGGGGTTCCGCTGATCCCGATGGCGCTCTGGGGCACGCAGCGCATCTGGACCAAGGGCCGTCCGCGGAACTTCAAGCGCAGCCACATCCCGGTGACGATCCGGGTGGGCGAGCCGATGGAGGCCCCGGCGGACCAGTACGCCGGCGCCATCACCCGGCGGCTGCGCGAGCGCGTCCAGGAGCTCCTGGAGGCCGCGCAGCGCGCCTATCCCGTACGCCCCAAGGACGCGAGCGACACCTGGTGGGTGCCCGCGCACCTCGGGGGTACGGCTCCGACTCCGGCCCAGGTCAAAGAGGCCGGCTGACCGGCCCGCCCGTCACCCGGGCGTGATCGGCTGAAACGTCACTCCGGGTCGCGGACGGTGATCCGCGCCCCGGGGTTGAGCTTCTCGAGCGACTCGGCGAGCTCGGCGCCCGCGGCGACGAGCTCCTCACGCGTCATGGGCGTCAGCGACTCCAGCAGGAAGATCGCGTCGACGGTGTCGTCGTCGATCCGGGTACGCGGCCCCTGGCGCCAGTTCCAGCGGCGGCACGTGACGCCCGCCTCGTCGCACCAGACGACCTCGCCCGGCTCGGGGTGCTCCACGACCTCCTCACCGCCCGCCATGGTCACGAACGACTCGTCCCCGGTGGCCCGCACGAGCCGCATCGCGCCCTGGATCTTGCCGAGGTCCTCGCCGCCGACCGGGATGAGGTGCGCGACGCTGATCGCGTTGTAGGCGTCGACGAGCCGGTTGATCCGGGGCAGTCCGCCGTCCGCGAGCGCGCGCTTGGCGAGCGCCTCCGCGGAGTTTCGGGTACGGGAGGGCTTGGCGCCGAACGCGGAGTACGCCGCGCGCCAGGCGGCGACGTGCGGGTCCTTGTCCGGGGCCTCGCCCGCGAGCCGCTCGGCGAGGCGGCGGGCGGCGTCGTCGAGCAGGGCCGAACTCGCCTCGTCACTGGGTCCGTTGACCAGTCCGTGGGCCTCGATGACGAGGTGGGTGAAGCCGGGCACGAGGGCACGCACCTCGTCGGACACCGTGAGGGTGAGGGGCATGATCGTCCTTGGGTCAAAGGTCGGTCGGAAGGATCCGCAAGAGCTCCGGGCTGTCCGGCGCCGACCGCATCGCGCTCAGCACTCCCGCATGCGGTGCAGCATACAGCACCGGGAAGTCCATTTCATTGAACTCCGGGTCGGGCAGGAACGCCAACCGCTCCTCCCCCAGGGAGAACTCGGCCTCCTGGCCCGGCACACCACCGCGCGGGTCCTGTCGGTGCCAGGACTCCGCACCGGGCAGCCTGATCGCGACCAGCCCGTGCAGCACCTCGAACTTCTGATAGCAGAGCGCCGTCGGGATCGACTCGGCGCGCAACAGCGCGGCGAGCGCGTGTGCCTTTGCGTGGCAGATCCCGGTGCGCTGCGCGAGGACGTCGGAGGCGCGCCAGGTGACGCGGGGGTCGCCGGTGTCGCTCGAGTGCGGGATCTCGTCCCGTACGAACGCGTACGCGGCCTGGGCGTATGCGTATACGTCGGGGTGCCGGGCGCGCAGTGCGGCGGCGGTCTCCCGCACGACGGGGTGCTCATGGTCGATGACCTCGTCCGCGGCGAGATAGGCGGAGAGTGCGGGGTCCTGCTGGATCAGCTCCATGGTCGGGACCCTAGAAAGACGACCGACCGGAAGTCAATGACTTTCCGGTCGGTCGCATACTTATGCCATGTGCAGGGTGCTCGCGGAGAGGGGCGCTAGCGCGCCATCTCCTCCTTCAGGGCCTGGAGGAAGGCGTCGACGTCTTCTTCCGTGGTGTCGAAGGAACACATCCAGCGCACGTCACCGGCGGCCTCGTCCCAGAAGTAGAAGCGGAAGCGCTTCTGGAGCCGGGTGCTCACCTCGTGCGGCAGTCGCGCGAAGACGGCGTTGGCCTGCACCGGGTAGAGGATCTCCACCCCGTCCACCTCCCGCACGCCGGCCGCCAGGCGCTGCGCCATCGCGTTGGCGTGCGAGGCGTTGCGCAGCCACAGGTCCTTGGCGAGCAGCGCCTCCAGCTGGACCGACACGAAGCGCATCTTGGACGCGAGCTGCATGGACAGCTTGCGCAAGTGCTTCATGTGGCTGACGGCGTCCGGGTTGAGGACGACCACGGCCTCGCCGAACAGCATGCCGTTCTTGGTGCCGCCGTAGGAGATGACGTCCACGCCCACCGCGTTGGTGAACGCCCGCATCGGCACGTTCAGGGAGGCGGCGGCGTTGGCTATCCGAGCCCCGTCGAGGTGCACCTTCATGCCCTTGGCGTGGGCGTGCTCCACGATGGCCCGGATCTCGTCCACGGTGTAGACCGTGCCCAGCTCGGTGTTCTGGGTGATCGAGACGACCTGGGGCATGGCCCGGTGCTCGTCCTCCCAGCCCCAGGCCTGCCGGTCGATGAGCTCGGGCGTGAGCTTGCCGTCCGGGGTCGGAACGGTGAGCAGCTTGAGGCCGCCCATCCGCTCCGGCGCTCCGCCCTCGTCCACGTTGATGTGCGCGGACTCGGCGCAGATCACCGCACCCCAGCGGTCGGTCAGCGCCTGCAGGGCGGTGACGTTGGCGCCGGTGCCGTTGAAGACCGGGAAGGCCTCGGCGCTCGGGCCGAAGTGGCTGTGCATGATCCGCTGGAGGTGCTCGGTGTAGTCGTCCTCGCCGTAGGCGATCTGATGACCGCCGTTGGCGAGCGCGAGGGCCGCGAGCACCTCCGGGTGGGCGCCGGCGTAGTTGTCGCTGGCGAATCCCCGGACCGACGGGTCGTGGTGACGACGTGCGTCGGTCTTCGAGGGCAGAGCCGGGGTCACGGCTTGGGGGTCAGCCACAGACGCTGTCCATTCACTTCCTGTGCGGGCCGCGCCCAGACGCCGGCGATCTCGTCAGCCAGATCCTTGACGTCGGTGAAGCCCGCGAACTTCGCATTCGGGCGCTCTTCGCGCATGGCGTCGTGCACCAGTGCCTTGATCACCAGGATGGCAGCCGCCGCGTTCGAGCCCTCCTCGCCCCCCGCCTTGCGGAACGAGTCCGCCAGGGCGAGGGTCCAGGCCTCGGCCGCGGCCTTGCCCGCGTTGTACGCCGCGTTGGTGGCCACCGGCTTGTGCGCGCCGGCCTGGCTGACCAGGACGAACCGGCCGCGGTCGCTGCGCAGCAGATGGTCGTGGAAGGCGATCGAGGTGTGCTGGACGGTGCGGATGAGGAGCCGCTCCAGGAAGTCCCAGTCCTTGAGGTCGGTCTCGGTGAAGGAGGCGCTGCCGCGCCAGCCGCCGACGAGATGGACCAGGCCGTCGACCCGGCCGAACTCCTTCTCGGTCTTCGCGGCCCAGTCCTTGGTCGCGGCGAGGTCGAGCAGATCGACCGTGTCGCCGACGACCGTGGCGCCCCCGTGGGCGTACCGGGCGGCGTCGACCGCCTCGGCCAGGCGCGCCGGGTCGGCGTCCGAGGCGACGACGATGGCGCCGGCTTCGGCGAGGCGCATCAGCGTCGCCCGCCCCGCCGGACCGGCCGCTCCCGCGACCGCGATGACGGCACCCTCCAGCGGCCCGCCGTTTCCGTTGCCGTTCATGGTCGTCCCCTCCTCCTCCGTGACTGGGTTCACGCGGCAGCCTGCTCGGTCCGCGAAGCGTTCGCGGCGGTGATGCCCTTGGTGGAGGCGATCACGTCCTTCAGCTTCTTGGACAGGGCCTCATAGAACATGCTGAGCGGAAACTCGTCCGGAAGCACGTCGTCGACGAGCTTGCGGGGCGGCAGGGAGAGGTCCAGGGCGTCCGGACCCTTGGCCCACTTCGATCCCGGGTGCGGGGCGAGGTAGGTGGACACGAGCTCGTACGCCTTGAACCAGTGGACGAGCTTGGGGCGGTCGATGCCCTCGCGGTACAGCTTCTCGATCTCGGCGCAGAGCTGGTTGGTGACCTCCGGGGCCCGCTTCCAGTCGATCTTGAGCGTGTTGTCCGTCCAGCGCACCACGTCGTGCTTGTGGAGGTACGCGAAGAGGAGCTGGCCGCCCAGACCGTCGTAGTTGCGGTTGCGGTCGCCGGAGACGGGGAAGCGGAACATCCGGTCGAAGAGGACGGCGTACTGCACGTCCCGGCCGTGCCCGTTGCCCTCGGCCTCGAGCTTCACGGCCTCCTTGAAGGCGGTGAGGTCGCAGCGCAGCTCCTCCAGGCCGTACATCCAGAACGGCTGGCGCTGCTTGATCATGAACGGGTCGAAGGGCAGGTCGCCGTGGCTGTGGGTGCGGTCGTGGACCATGTCCCAGAGCACGAAGGCGGACTCGCAGCGCTTCTGGTCCTCGACCATGGCGGCGATGTCCTCGGGCAGCTCGATGCCGAGGATGTCCACGGCGGCCTCGGTGACCTTGCGGAAGCGGGCGGCCTCGCGGTCGCAGAAGATGCCGCCCCAGCTGAAGCGCTCGGGGGCCTCGCGCACGGCGATGGTCTCGGGGAAGAGGACGGCCGAGTTCGTGTCGTAGCCGGCGGTGAAGTCCTCGAAGGTGATGCCGCAGAACAGCGGGTTGTCGTAGCGGGTGCGCTCCAGCTCGGAGAGCCACTCCGGCCAGACCATGCGCAGCACGACGGCTTCCAGGTTGCGGTCCGGGTTGCCGTTCTGCGTGTACATCGGGAAGAGCGCCAGGTGCTGGAGCCCGTCCTGACGGTCGGCGGCCGGCTGGAAGGCCAGCAGGGAGTCCAGGAAGTCCGGGACCTCGAAGCCGCCCTCGACCCACTTGCGCAGGTCGGCGACGAGCGCGCGGTGGTACGCGGCGTCGTGCGGGAGCAGCGGGGAGAGCTGCTCGAGCGCGGCCACGATCCTCTCGACCGCGCTCTCGGCGAGGGCGCGGGACGGCGCGCCCTCGGCCTCGAAGTCGATGGAGCCGTCCTTGCTCTGCCAGGGACGGATCCCCTCCACGGCATTCTTGAGCTCGGGCCAGGCAGGGTGGTCGATCACCGGAGCAGCGGTGGATATCCCCCCACCGGTCACATCCTGCACAAGAATTTCCGTCATTACTCTTCCTCCACAGGAGAACCTCGCGTCAAGACACCGTATCCGTACGCGGTTCCTCCGGACAAGGGGAGCAAGAGAAATTATCCTGCGCCACCCCCATGGTCACCGTGAATTTTCCTGCCGGGAAGGGTTGAGGCAATCGCATCCGCCGCGCCGGCGAGGGCCCGGGACGCGGCACCGAGGTACTCGTGCATGGCCAGGAAGCCGTGGAACATCCCCGGGTGGTGGTCCTCGGTGACCTTCACACCGGCCGCGGTCAGGGCGGCGGCGAAGGCCCGCCCCTCGTCGCACAGCGGGTCGCAGCCGGCGGTGACCACATGGGCGGGCGGCAGACCGGCGAGTTCGGCGCGCAGCGGGGAGGCGAGCGGGTGGCGGGGATCGCCGTCCGGGCCGAGGTAGTGGTCGCGGTACCAGCGCATGTGGGCGGTGGTGAGGTAGTAGCCCTCGCCGTTCGTCCGGTACGACTCGGGGGCGCCGGCCATGTCGGTGGCCGGGTAGACCAGCACCTGGCGGGCGAGAGCGGGGCCCCGGCGGTCGCGGGCGAGCAGGGCGGCCGCGGCGGCGAGGTTGCCACCCGCGCTGTCCCCGCCGACGACGAGGGCCGAGGGCTCGCCGCCCAGCTCGTCGATGTGCGCGCCCGTCCAGCACAGGGCGGCGTAGGCGTCCTCGACGGGGGCGGGGAAGCGGGCCTCCGGGGCGAGCCGGTAGTCGACGGAGACGACGACGGCTCCGGACTCCCGGCACAGCGCCCGGCAGGTGCGGTCATGGGTGTCCAGGCCGCACAGCACCCAGCCCCCGCCGTGGAGGAAGACGAGGGTCGGGCGGGGCGCCGCGTCCCCCTCGGGCCGGTAGATCCGTACGGGGAGCGGCGGGGCGCCCTCGGGGCCGGGAACCGTCCGGTCCTCCACCGAGCCGACGGCCGGCGGCGCACCGGGCGGCGCGGGGGCGGAGGCGAGCACACGGCGTGCCTCCACGGGGTCGGTGACGGCCCCGCCGATGTCAGGGAAGACGGCCGTCAGCAGATCCACGAAGGGGCGGGCGTCGGGGTCGAGCCGGTCCTGGCCGGGCAGCGACGTGGGCGCGGATGCCCGGTCGGCCCGTGTGGGCGCGGGCCCCTCGGTGGGTGCGGGCGCGGGTGCCCGGTCGGCGGGTGCGGGCCCGTCGGTGGGTGCGGTGCCGGTCATCGGGCGGCCTTCCCCTCGGTGAAGTAAGGGATGACCTTCTCGCCCCACTGGCGCAGGGTCTCCAGACAGGCCTCCTGCGGCACGGTCCCCATCTGCATCAGGCACATGATCTCGTCGGCGCCCGCGTCCCGGAGCCGTTCCACGTGGGCGATCGCGTCCTCGGCGGTGCCGTACGCGTGGTCGGCGTTGAACGTGGCCGTGGCGGAGGGGCGTACCGGGATGCGCTGCTCGTGCAGCCGGGCGACGACCTGTTCGGCGGCGCGGCGCATGTCGGCGGCCTCGTCGGCGCCGTCCACCACCGCTTCGTCGGGGATGCCCGCTCCCCCGTACCAGTGGCCGATCGACTGGGCGAAGAAGCGCTGCCCCCGGATGCCGATCCGCCGGGCCTCGGCGCGGTCGTCGAGGACGATCGTGGGGCACAGGACGGAGAAGTGGTCGTTGACGACGGTGGAGACGAACCGTGCTCCGGTGCGTGCGGCGCGGGCGGTGTCGTAGGCGCGGCGCATCTCGGCGATCGAATCGGGTCCGGCGAAGCCCATCACGAGCGCGCCGATGCCGAGCTCGGCGGCCCGGGTGAGGGTCTCGGTACGGCTGCAGGCGAGGAAGAGGGGCGGGTGCGGGGTCTGCCGCGGGCGGGGCAGGATCGGATGCGGATCGATCCTGATCAGCTCGGAGCGGTACTCCAGCTCGTCCTTCTGCCAGGCCCTGCCGATGATCCGCAGGGCGTCCTCGACCTCCTGGGTCGTACGGTCCCGGTCCACCCCGCACAGCGAGGTCTCCTGCTCGGTGCCGCCGCGCCCCGCGCCGAGGTCGAGGCGGCCGCCGGAGAGCAGGTCGAGCATGGCGGCGCGTTCGGCCACGCGGGCGGGGTGGTTGAAGTGGAACGGCATGCAGACCACGCCGTGGCCGATGCGGATGCGGCTCGTCCGCGCGGCGACGTAGGAGAGGAAGACCTCGGGGGCGGACATGTGGGCGTACCACTTCAGGGAGTGGTGCTCGACGGCCCAGATCCGGTCGAAGCCCATCTCCTCCGCCAGGACGGCCTGTTCGACGCAGTCGTGGATGACCTGGTGCTCATGCTCCACGGTCGGGTCGGCCAGCTGTGCCTCGAAGATCACGGAGAACTTCATGTGCCCTCCAGGGGTTGTGTCGGGGCGCTGCCCTTGTTTCGATTCGCCATATGACTAGTCGTCAGGTAGCGAAGAGGCAAGAGACGGAGCACGGATTGCCGCAGACCGCCTGGGCGGTGCTCGGCCTGCTCTCCTTCCCCGGCGAGCGCACGGGTTACGAGCTGAAGAAGTGGGCGGACGCGTCCCTGCGCTTCTTCTACTGGTCACCGGCGATCAGCCAGATCTACGCGGAGCTGCGGCGGCTGGAGTCGCGGGGATACGTGACGTCGGCCCGGTCGGGCCCGGAGGAGCCGCGGACCAAGCGGCGGTACGCGATCACGGAGGCGGGCCGGGCGGCGCTGGCCGACTGGGCGGACGGCGACGGCGGTCCCGTGGTGCTCAAGCACCCGCTGGTGCTGCGGGTCTGGCTGGGGCATCTCGCCGCGCCGGAGCGGCTGCGGACGCTCGTCGAGGAGCACATCGCCCGCACCCGGGGCGAGCTGAAGGAGGTCCGGGACGCACTGGCGCGCGCGGAGTCCGTGCCGGAGTGGCGCCATCCGGCGCTGGCCCTGCGCTGGAGCGAACGCCGGCACCTGGCCGAACTGGAACTGGCGGAGTCGATGCTGGCGGACCTGGCGGACCTGGACCCGCCGGAGGGCAACGGCCTCTGAGCCACCCTCCGGAGGGGCTCCTTCCCACGGCACGCGCGCATGCGCTTCCTTCTCGCGGTGAAGTCATTAGGCTGCGCCCCGAGCCGCACCGGAAGCCCGGAGGGACCTGGGCCCGGACATCGACGGAAGCGAGAAGATCTTGAGTTTCCTCACCATCGGTCATCGCGGAGTCATGGGCGTCGAGCCCGAGAACACCCTGCGTTCCTTCGTCCGGGCCGAGCAGGTCGGCATGGACGTCATCGAGCTCGACCTCCATCTGAGCAAGGACGGCGCACTCGTCGTCATGCACGACGCCGACGTCGGCCGGACCACCGACGGCAGCGGCGCGATCGCCGAGAAGACCCTCGCCGAGCTGCGCGAGCTGGACGCGGGCGCCGGGGAGCGCGTCCCCGTCTTCGAAGAGGTCCTGGACGCGGTGCAGTCGCCGCTCCAGGCCGAGATCAAGGACGTGGCCGCCGCCCAGGCGCTCGCCGAGGTGATGAACCGGCGTGACCTGGTGGGTCGTGTGGAGGTCCTCTCCTTCCACGACGAGGCGCTCACAGAGATCTCCCGGCTGGTCCCCGGCGTGCGTACGGCGCTCGTGGCGGACCTGTGGGGCGCCGACGTCGTGGACCGGGCCCTGGCGGTCGGCGCCGGCGCCCTCGTCCTGAACATCCGGCACCTCACCCTGGAGACCGTCGAGCGCGCGCACCAGGAGGGCCTGCGGGTCATCGGCTGGGTGGTGAACACCCAGGACCACCTGCGGCTGGTACGGGCCCTGGAGCTGGACGGTGCGACGACGGACTATCCGGAGATCCGCCGCACCGGCCGCTTCACGGCCTGAGCCGCGGGGTCGCGCGGCCCGGGGGCTCAGACCAGCGGCTTGACCAGGAGTTCGAACTGCAGGTCGTCCCGCTGCGGGACACCGAAGCGCTCGTCGCCGTACGGGAACGGGGTCATCTCTCCCGTACGGCGGTAGCCGCGCCGCTCGTACCAGGCGATGAGCTCCTCGCGCACGGAGATCACCGTCATGTGCATCTCGCGCACCCCCCAGATCTCCCGCACCCGGCGCTCCGCCTCGGTGATGATCAGGCGGCCGAGACCGGCGCCCTGGAGTTCCGGGCGGACCGCGAACATGCCGAAGTAGGCGGCCTCGCCGCGGTGTTCGAGCTGGCAGCAGGCGACGACCTCGCCGTCGCGCTCGACCACCATCAGCCGGCTGCCCGGGGTGGTGATGACGGCGCGCACCCCCTCGGCGTCGGTCCGCTGCCCCTGCAGGATGTCCGCCTCGGTGGTCCAGCCGGTCCGGCTCGAGTCGCCGCGGTAGGCCGACTCCACGAGCGGGACGAGGACGGGGACGTCGTCCTCGACGGCGTCGCGGTAGCCGATCCGACCGGTGTCCTGCGGCGTGGCGGTGTCCATGCTGTTCGGGTCTCCCCTCGGGGCGCTGACGATCCCCCCGAGCGTAACGCCCCAGCGGCGTGCTCCCCCCGCGTACGCCTGTGCGCTCGCGTACGCCCGCCGGGGCGCGGGCATCGACCCGGAGGGACCACGGGAGGTGTGTCGTGCACGGACCGGCGTTGTCGGCCTGGCTGTTGCTGACGCTGTGCGGGGCGAGCGGGGTGTACTGCCTGCTGCGGATGCGCCGGTGCGCGGGTGAGGAGCGCAGAGCGGCGGCGAGCGAGGCCGTGATGGGCTTCGGGATGGCGGCGATGGCGCTGCCCACGGCCGTGCTCACGCCGCCCTCCTGGTCGTGGATGGTGTACGCGGCCGTGTTCGGGGTGGCGGCGGTGCGGGCGCTGTGGGCGGTACGGCGAGGCGGCCACCATGTGCACCACCTGGTGGGCTCGGTCGCGATGGTCTACATGGCGTGGCCGGGGCCGGGGGCGGGGGCGCACGGCGGGCACGGCAGCGGCGGGGGCGTCCCGCTGGTGACGGGTGCGCTGCTCGCGTACTACGTCGTCTACGTGCTCCGCTCGGGAGCACGGCTGGTCCCGGTCGCGGTGCCGGCGGGCGGTCCGCCCGCGGTGTGGGCGGTGCGGCCGGAGTTCACGCTCGTGTGCCGGCTGTCGATGGCCCTCGCGATGCTGGCGATGCTCGTCGCGCTGTGATCCCCGTGGCCGCGAACCCGTGGTGTACGTCACTTGCCGTGCGAGGCCATACCCCCGAGTAGGACGCCCCTCATAGGCTGGACGCCATGTTGGTCTCCCTCGCGCTGCTCTCGCTCGGCGTCCTGACCGCCGCCGTGGCCCCACGGCTGCTGTCACGGTCCGACTGGGCGGAGCGCGAGCCCGTGGTGGCGCTGTGGGTGTGGCAGTGCGTGGTGGCGGCGGTGCTGCTGAGCTTCGCGCTGTCGATGACGTTCAGCGCCGCGGCCGCCTGGCAGGTGGTACGGGGTCAGGTCTTCGCGCCCGCGCCGCACGGAGTGATCGAGGCGTACGAACTGGGCACGCTTCAGCCCTGGTCGGCGGCGCTCGCGGTGATCCTGGCCTGCGGCGGGCTGTGGACGGGGGCGATGCTCGGCCGGGAGATCCGCCGGGCGCGGGCGCGCCGCCGGCAGCGCCGTTGCGAACTGCTCGTCCGTGCCCCGCTGTTGCCGGGCGAGGAGCCGGGCGGCGAGCGTCTTGTCGTACTGGAGGGCGAGCGAGCGGACGCCTGGTGGCTGCCGGGGACCGCGCCGCAGCTGGTCATCACGACGGCGGCGCTGCGCCGGTTGAAGGGACGCCAGCTCGACGCCGTGCTCGCGCACGAGCAGGGACACGCCCGGGCGCGCCACGACTGGCTGCTGCACTGCTCGGGGGCGCTGGCGGGCGGGTTCCCGGGGATTCCGGTCTTCGCGGCCTTCCGAGGCGAGATGCACCGGCTGGTGGAGCTGGCAGCCGACGATGTCGCCTCGCGGCGGTTCGGTCGGCTGACGATCGCGTTGGCGCTGGTGGAACTGAACGAGGAGCGCGGGGTGTTCGGGCCCGGTCCCGCACCGGACGCGGATCTCCCGCAGCGGGTCAACCGTCTCCTCACCGCCGCTCCCCGGCTCACCGCGGGTCGGCGGCTGCGGCTGACGGCGACCGCGGCGTTCGTACCGGTGGTGCCGGTCCTGGTGGCATTCGTCCCCGCGCTGAAGGCGCTCGGTTAGTCGGGGTCGGCGGCGCGCCGGAGCACGGGTCGGGGAAGATCGCCTCATGCGCTCCTCCGCCGTGGTCTCCGGTGCCCTGGCCGTGCTGCTGCTCGTCCTCGTGGCCGTGGGCTGGCCACCACTGCTCTCCCTGGACCGGTCGATCACCGAGGAGCTCCACCGCAGCGCCGTCGCCGAGCCCGGGTTCACGCAGGTCAACCGGATCCTCAGCGACTGGGTGTGGGACCCGTGGACCATGCGCGGGCTGATCGCCGTCGCGGTGGTGGTGCTGTGGTGGCGGCGCGAGCGGTTGCTCGCCCTGTGGTTGACCGTGACGAGCCTGCTGACGGCGGGCGTCCAGCAGGGCATGAAGTCGGCCGTCGGCCGGGAGCGGCCCGTGTGGACCGATCCGCTCGACTCGGCCGATTACGCGTCGTTCCCTTCGGGGCACGCGATGACGGCGGCCGTCAGCTGGGGACTGCTGCTCTGGGTGCTCGCCCTGCACTGGCGGGAGGGCCGGCGCGGCTGGAGCGTGGTCGCGGTGGCGGCCCTGGTGTCCGTGCTGGGGGTGGGGTGGACCCGGGTCTATCTCGGGGTGCACTGGCCGTCGGACGTGGTGGCCGGCTGGCTGCTCGGATGGTGTCTCGTGACTGTGGCGATCATCACGTTCCGCACCTACGGACAGGGCGCCGGACGGACCGGTCCGGCGGGCCCCGGGCGGAGGAG
Organism: Streptomyces sp. NPDC059875; assembly: GCF_042731085.1. Lineage (NCBI taxonomy): Bacteria > Bacillati > Actinomycetota > Actinomycetes > Kitasatosporales > Streptomycetaceae > Streptomyces > Streptomyces sp. NPDC059875. The sequence continues at coordinate 233,156 of NZ_JBHWJZ010000003.1, read as the reverse complement.
AATGGGAGAAACGCGATGAAGCCGCCTGTCCTGGACGATCCCCCGCGTCGCCCAGAACAGACGGCAAACCCGCTGACCAGCCACGAAGGCGCGACAGCAGGCTGCGCTGAGTATATTGGCTGCGAGCCAGTCAACGCAGGAGTCAAGCATGTCCCCGCGTAGCCAATCGGTCAATGAAGAGCTTCGGCGACGCTCTCGGGAGCGGCTTCTGCAAGCCACCGTCGAGCTCGTTTCGGAGCGCGGGTACGAGGCGACGACGCTGGGCGACATCGCCGAGCGGGCCGGCTCCGCACGTGGCCTGATCTCGTACTACTTCCCCGGCAAGCGCCAGCTGCTGCAGTCGGCGGTGCACCGGCTGATGCACCGCACGCTGGAGGAGGCGCTGGAGCGCGAGCCGCGGACCGAGGACGGCCGGGAGCGGATGGCACGGGCCATCGACGCGATTCTCGGGCTGGCCGTGGACCACCCCGTGCTCATGCGGACGCACATGGCGGGCATCCTGCAGGCCGAGGGGTTCGTGCAGTGTCCGGAGCAGCAACGGCTGGCGTTCCTGCTGCGGGACACGGTGACGCGGTACGGCTCCGCGAACGTGGACGCGGACTACCCGCTGCTGCGGGCCCTGCTGATGGGCGCGGTCGTGGCGGTGCTGCTGCCGGGGGCGCCGATGCCGATGGCGCGACTGCGGGCGGAGCTGTTCCACCGCTACGGGCTCGACTGGGAGCAGGGCACGCCGCCGGACGGGGGTCCGCCCGACGGCATGCCCTTCACGGCGTCCGCGTTACGGAGCCGGGTGCCGCGACAGTCGACCGAATCGACTCGTCAGGCACGCTCGGGTCAGTCGTCGTAGTCGTCGAAGTAGTCCGGCTGGGTCTGCACGTTGAGCTCGTGCATCCGGACGCGCTTCGCCGGGTCCGTGCGACGGTCGTCGAGCTTCAGCACGTCGAAGCCCTTGGCCATGTCGTTCGAGTAGATGTAGCCGTTGTAGTAGTACGCCGACCACGAGCCGCCGCCGACGAGACGGTCCGCGGAGATCGGGCCGCGCTCGAAGTAGGCGATCTCCTTGGGCTTGGCGGAGTCGGTGAAGTCCCAGACGGAGACACCACCCTGGTACCACGCCTGGACCATCAGGTCCTTGCCCTTGACCGGGATCAGCGAGCCGTTGTGGGCGACGCAGTTCTCGGTGTCGGCCTGGTGGCGCGGGATCTTGAAGTAGCTGCGGAAGACGAGCTCGCGGTGCTTGCCCTTGCCGACGATGTCGTAGATGCCGTCGGCACCGCGGTTCGGCCCGACGGCCGCGTTGCAGGTGGCCGCGCCGCCGCCACCGAGCTCGTCGGTGAAGATGACCTTGTTCGCCTTCTGGTTGAAGGTCGCCGAGTGCCAGAACGCGAAGTTGACGTTGTCCTGGACCTGGTCGATGACCTTCGGGTGCTCCGGGTCCTCGATGTCGAAGAGGATGCCGTCACCCATGCAGGCACCGGCCGCGAGGTCCTTGCCCGGCAGCACGGTGATGTCGTGGCAGCCGGTGGTCTTGGAGACACCCGGGTTGGTGGGACTGCCGGGGTTGCCGCCGCCGTCCGGGCCCTCGCCGGGGAACAGGACGGGGAAGCCCACGATCGCGGCCTTCTCGGGCGCCTTGCGGGGCACCTTGATGACCGTGATGCCGTCGTGCGGGGGCTGGCAGTCCGGGAACGCGGCGTTGGGCGAGTACGAGGAGACGTACACGTACACGTCACGCTTCTCGGGCACCAGCGTATGGGTGTGCGAGCCGCAGGCGGTCTCGACGGCGGCGACGTACTTGGGGTTGGTGATGTCGCTGATGTCGAAGATCTTCATGCCCTCCCAGGAGGACTTCTCCGTGGCCGGCTGACTGACGCTGGCACAGGAGTTGTCGCTGCGGGAGGAGTCGGTGGAGAGGAAGACGAGGTTGCCGGAGACGGAGATGTCGTTCTGGGATCCGGGGCAGAGGACCTGGGCGACCGTCTTCGGGGCCCGCGGGTTGCTGATGTCGAAGATGCGGAAGCCGTCGTAGTTGCCGGCGAAGGCGTACTTGCCCTGGAAGGCCAGGTCGGAGTTGGTGCCGGGAAGTGCGTCCTTGGGGATGTTCGCGAGGTGTTGGATGTTGTCGCTGTGGACGATCTCGTCCACGCCGGGTATCTCGCCGCTCTGGATGGCGGACCGGGCCTCGGCCGCCTGCTCCGAGGAGACGGTGCCCTGCGCGGTGGTGTCACCCGGGTCGGGCGTGGCGGCCGCGGGGCCGGCCGCGAGCAGGCTGACGAGCAGTCCGGCCGCGGCGGTCGCCACACCCAGACCTCTGATCCGTGCGCGCGGGGTACGCGTGATGCGCGTGGTACGCAACGAAGTCACTCCGTCCTCCCTTGTATCCGTTCGTAGTTGAACGGGTGATGGACCCCGGCAGTATCGTCCTTAGCGTGCACATCTCAACAGATGGCAACACACATGTAATGAATGTTTTTGCTCGACGCCCCTGAGAAGCGTGCTAGGAACGGTGCCCGACGCTTGTCCCCCGGTCCCTCGGAACCACCCCTGGAGGTCGCCTTGTTGAACCGCCGTATCCGTGGAGCTGTCGCCGTGGCGCTGAGCGTCGCCGCGGTGTGGGCACTGGCTGCCTGCGAGTCGGCCCCGGACGAGAGCGCGCCGCAGAGCAAGGGGTCCACGGGTCCCGCGGTGGTGGCCCCGGGCAAGCCGGGCGAACCGGCGCGGAAGATATCGCCCGCCGAGGCGTCCCGCCTGCTGCCCGACGACAAGCCCAACGCGGCGGACTTCACCTATGCGCAGATGATGATCGTCCATCACCGGCAGGCGCTGACGATGACCGGGCTGGCGCCGCAGCGGGCCGGATCGACGCAGATCAAGAAGCTGGCGGAGCGGATCGCGGCAGCGCAGAAGCCGGAGATCGACGCGATGGACGGGTGGGTGAAGAGCAACGGCGGTCCGCGCGAGCAGAGCGGCCACGACCACCACACGATGCCGGGGATGGCGACCGAGGCGCAGTTGGCACAGCTGCGGGAGGCGAAGGGCGCGGCGTTCGACGAGCTGTTCCTCAAGCTGATGATCACGCACCACGAGGGGGCGGTGACGATGGCGGCCGAGGTGCTGGGGCAGGGGAACAACGTCCTGGTGGAGGAGATGGCGAACGACGTGATCGCGCAGCAGACGGCGGAGATCAACCGGATGCGCTCGATGTAGCGGCGCCGGAACCGGCCCGTCCGGGCTGGTACCGGCTCGTACCTGCCGCGTACCGGCTCGTACCTGCCGCGTACCGGCTCGTGCCTGCCACGTACCGGCTCGTACCAGGCTCGTACCTGGCTGGTACCGGCCCATGCGTGGCTCGTACCGGCCGTCCTCGCTTCGGGGCCGTCGCGTCTCTCCCCTCCGGAGGCTTCCGGTGCCATGCTGGAAGCCTCTCGGCGGGAATCCCCGCGGCGGGAAGGAGTACGGCCGTGCTTCGTGTCGCTGTCGTCGGTTCCGGGCCCAGCGGGGTCTACACCGCCCAGTCGCTGGTCCAGCAGTCGGTGGTGCCCGGCGTGCGGGTCGACGTCCTGGACCGGCTGCCCTGCCCGTACGGTCTGGTCCGCTACGGCGTCGCACCCGACCACGAGAAGATCAAGTCGCTGCAGCAGAACCTGCGGGCGGTCCTGGAGGACGAGCGGGTCGGCTTCGTCGGCAATGTCGAGGTCGGCGCGCGGGGGCTGACCCCGGCCCGGCTCCTGGAGCTGTACCACGCGGTCGTGTACTGCGTGGGCGCGGCGCGGGACCGCCGGCTCGGGGTGCCGGGCGAGGACTTGGCGGGCAGCTATTCGGCGACGGACTTCGTCTCCTGGTACAGCGCCCACCCCGATGCCGCGGGCAACGGTTTCCGTCTCGACGCACGCTCGGCGGTCGTGATCGGCGTGGGCAACGTGGCGGTGGACGTCACCCGGATCCTGGCCAGGGGCGCGGACGAGCTGCGGCCCACGGACGTGCCGCAGGGCGCCCTCGCCGCGTTGTCGGCCAGCCGGGTGCGCGAGGTGCACATGGTCGGGCGGCGGGGCCCCGGGCAGGCCAAGTTCACGACGAAGGAGCTGCGGGAGCTGGGCGGTCTGGGCGGGGCGCGGGTGGGCGTGGAACCTGCGGACCTGGCCCTGGACCCCTCGTTCGCGGACCCGTCGGCGCTGCCTGCCGTGAACCGGCGGAACCTGGAGGTCGTCCGCGGGTGGGCGGCGAGCGCCGCGGAGGAGGCCGGAGACGCGGCGGCAGCGCGCTCCATCCGGCTGCGGTTCTTCCTCCGGCCGGTGGAGCTGTTGGGCGAGGGCGGCCGGGTGGCCGCGGTACGCTTCGAGCGGACGGAGCCGGACGGCGCCGGCGGGGTGCGCGGTACGGGTCGGTACGAGGAGATCGAGGCCCAGCTGGTGCTGCGGGCCGTCGGCTACAAGGGGGTCGCGCTGCCCGGGCTGCCCTTCGACGAGGCTCGCGGGACGGTCCCGAACGAGGCGGGCCGGGTGCTGCGGGACGGCGCGCCGTCGGCGGGCGAGTACGTCGCCGGTTGGATCAAGCGTGGCCCGACGGGCGTCATCGGCACCAACAGGCCCTGCGCCAAGGAGACGGTGACCTCCCTGCTGGCCGACGCGGCGGAGCTGGCCGACCGCCCGGTGCCGGCGGACCCGGTCGGCGCGCTGCGGGACCTGGGCCACGAACCGGTCGCCTGGCGGGGCTGGCTCTCCATCGAGGCGGCGGAGTCGGCCCTGGGCCGCTCACTGGGCCGCGGCCGGGTGAAGATCCCGGACTGGCCCGGCCTGCGGGCGGCCGCCCGGGAGAGCGCGGACCGGGGCGCCTAGGGCCGGTCGGGCTCCTCCACGACATTCTGCGGCCGGTCCCAGGGCCGCGTCCGCGCCCGCACACGGCGGGAGTCGCTACGCGTCCCCGGTCGGCTCGCCCAGGCGCTCCGCCTGGGCCCCGGACGCCTGCAGGACGCTGTCGAGGAGACCGGGGAAGAGGGCGTCCAGGTCGTCGCGGCGCAGGGCGTTCATCTTCGCGGTGCCCCGGTAGATCTGCTGGATGACGCCGCTCTCGCGCAGCACCCGGAAGTGGTGCGTGGTCGTCGACTTGGTCACCGGGAGGACGAAGAAGGAACAGCTCAACTCGGCACCCTCGCGCGCCAGGTCGCTCACGATCCGCAGCCTCACCGCGTCCGACAGCGCGTGCAGCACCCCCTCGAGGCGGATCTCCTCCCGCGCGGGGTGCTCGAGGGCCCGAGGGTTGATCGCGGTCGTCACGGCGGCGGCTCCACTTCATCCGGGGTACGCGCCCATTGTACGAGGACTCTCGTAGTTTGACAGATGCCGTACTACGATGAGTATCGTACGAGTGCCACCGAGGCCCTGCCCCGAAACGGAGTCCGTCATGAGCGTCGCCCTGTTCGAGCCCTACACCCTGCGGTCCCTGACCATCCCGAACCGGGTATGGATGGCTCCGATGTGCCAGTACTCGGCAGAGGTGTTCGGCCCGAACGCGGGCGTCGCCAACGACTGGCACTTCGCCCACTACGCCTCCCGCGCCACCGGCGGTACCGGCCTCATCCTCGTCGAGGCGACCGCTGTCGCCCCCGAAGGCCGGATCAGCCCCGCCGACCTCGGCATCTGGAACGACACCCAGGTCGAGGCGCTCCGCCGCATCGCCACCTTCCTCAAGGAGCACGGCACGGTACCCGGCATCCAGATCGGTCACGCCGGCCGGAAGGCGTCCACCAAGCGCCCCTGGCATGGCCGCGGGCCGGTCGCGCCCGGCGACCACGGATGGCAGCCGGTCGCGCCGAGCCCTGTCGAGTTCGCCGAGGGCTACCCCGTCCCGACCGAGCTGACGACCGGACAGATCGCGGAGATCGTGGGTCAGTTCGCGGACGCGGCCCGCCGCGCCCTGGCGGCCGGTTTCGAGGTGGTCGAGGTGCACGGCGCCCACGGCTACCTGATCGGCGAGTTCCTCTCCCCGCACAGCAACCACCGCACCGACGCCTACGGCGGCTCCTTCGAGAACCGCACCCGCCTCGCCCTCGAGGTCGTCGACGCCGTCCGGGCGGTGTGGCCCGAGGAGCTTCCGGTCTTCTTCCGGATCTCGGCCACCGACTGGCTGGAGGACCAGGGCTGGACCCCGGACGAGACCGTCCGCTTCGCGGGCCTGCTGAAGGAGCACGGAGTCGACCTCCTCGACGTCTCCAGCGGCGGCAACGGCGGCCCCGCCGAAATCCCGGTCGGCCCGGGCTACCAGGTGCCCTTCGCGGCCCGGGTGAAGGCCGAGACCGGTCTGCCCGTCGCGGCCGTCGGGCTGATCACGGAGATCGACCAGGCGGAGAAGATCGTCGCCAACGGGGAGGCCGACGCCGTCCTGCTCGGGCGCGAGCTGCTCCGCGACGCCTCCTGGGCGCGCCGGGCGGCGCGCGAGCTGGGCGCCGAGACCCACGCGCCGAGCCAGTACGCCTGGGCGATCTGAGCCCTCGCTCGACCCTCGCCCCTCCCTTCGGACTTCTCCCCGGGTTGACGCGGAACACGCCTCCGACCTGGGGAGACGCCCGTTCCGGGGGCCGCTGTCAGTGGCCGGGTGCAGACTGGCCCGTATCCGCGACAACGACATCCTGGAGGTGTCGGCCATGCCCGACGTAGTACTGACCGTAGGCACCCGAAAGGGTCTGTTCATCGGCCGAAGGCGCGACGGCCGGTGGGAGTTCGACGATCCCCACTTCAACGCGCAGGCGATCTACTCGGTCGCCATCGACACCCGGCGGTCCACGCCCCGGCTCCTCATCGGCGGCGACAGCTCCCATTGGGGCCCGTCCGTGTTCCGCTCGGACGACCTCGGCGCCACCTGGACGGAGCCGCCGAAGCCCGCGGTCAAGTTCCCCAAGGACACCGGAGCTTCACTGGAGCGGGTCTGGCAGCTGCACCCCGCGCCCGCGCACTCCCCGGACGTCGTCTACGCGGGCACGGAGCCCGCCGCTCTGTTCAGGTCCGAGGACGGCGGTGCCTCGTTCGAGCTGGTCCGCCCGCTGTGGGAGCACCCGACCCGGTCGCGGTGGGTGCCGGGCGGAGGCGGCGAGGCCGTGCACACGATCGTGACCGACCGGCGCGATCCGGACGCGGTGACGGTCGCGGTGTCGACGGCCGGGGTGTTCCGCTCCCGCGACGGCGGGGCGAGCTGGAACCCCTCCAACCAGGGGGTGTCCGCGGTCTTCCTGCCCGATCCGAACCCGGAGTTCGGCCAGTGCGTGCACAAGATCGCGCAGGACGCGGGCGACCTGGACCGGCTCTATCTGCAGAACCACTGGGGTGTGTTCCGCAGCGACGACGCGGGCGCGAAGTGGACCGACATCGGTGCCGGGCTCCCCTCCGACTTCGGCTTCACGGTCGCCGCGCATCCCCATCGGCCCGATGTGGCCTATGTGTTCCCCATCAACGCCGACGAGGACCGGGTGCCCGCCGGGCACCGCTGCCGTGTCTACCGTACGAGTGACGCCGGCGGCAGCTGGGAGGCGCTCACGTCCGGACTGCCGGAGGGCGACCACTACGGCACGGTGCTGCGGGACGCGCTGTGCACGGACGACGGGGACCCGGCGGGCGTCTACTTCGGCAATCGCAACGGGGAGGTGTACGCGAGCGCCGACGACGGCGACAGTTGGCAGCTCCTGGCCGAGCACCTGCCGGACGTGCTCTGCGTGCGGGCGGCGGTGATCGGGTGAGGCGCCGTCACGCTGCGCCAGTAGAGTGACGCCCGTGGCAGCACGACCGTTGAATGAGATCGTCGAGCCGGGGTGGGCGCTCGCGCTCGCACCCGTGGCCGAACGCATCGCCGCTATGGGCGACTTCCTGCGTCAGGAGATCGCCGCCGGGCGGACCTACCTGCCTGCCGGAGCGAACGTCCTGCGGGCGTTCCAGCAGCCCTTCGACGAGGTGAGGGTCCTGATCGTCGGCCAGGACCCGTATCCGACGCCGGGGCACGCGGTGGGCCTGAGCTTCTCCGTGGCGCCGGAGGTGATCCCCGTGCCACCGAGCCTGGACAACATCTTCCGCGAGATGCACCACGACCTGGGGCTGCCCCGCCCTTCGAACGGCGATCTGACACCCTGGACCCGCCAGGGTGTGCTGCTGCTCAACAGGGCACTCACCACGGCGCCCCGCAAGCCCGGCGCCCACCGCGACAAGGGGTGGGAGGCCGTCACCGAGCAGGCCATCCGGGCCCTGGCCGCCCGAGGGAAGCCGCTGGTGTCCGTGCTGTGGGGGCGTGACGCGCGCAATCTGCGTCCGCTCCTGGGCGCCCTGCCGGCGATCGAGTCCTCGCACCCCTCCCCGATGTCGGCGGACCGGGGCTTCTTCGGGTCGCGGCCCTTCAGCCGCACCAACGAACTGCTTCTGCGCCAGGGGGCGCAGGAGGTGGACTGGCGGCTGCCGTGACGGACGACGGCTGGGTCGTCGGGGTCGACTCGGGCGGGTCCGGGCTGCGGATCGCCCTGGCGCGCGCCCTGGACGGGGTCGCCGTGGAGACCGTGACGTCCCGTGAGCCCGTGCGGACCGGGCCCGGGGGGATCGAGGCAGCGCATTTGCTCGAGCAGCTGCTGCCCGCCGTCGAGGCGATGCGGGGCCGCGCCGGGGCCGCGCCCGTGGTCGCTCTGGCGGTCGGGGCCGCCGGAATGGCGACGCTCGGCGACGAGCTGCGCGCCGTGCTGCCCGGAGCTCTGGACCGGGCGGTGGGCGTACGACGTCTGGCGCTGGCCGCCGACGCCGTCACCGCGTACGCCGGGGCCCTCGGGCAGCGGCCCGGGGCCGTGGTCGCGGGCGGCACGGGCCTGATCGCGCTCGGCACGGATCTCACCACGTGGCGCCGTGCCGACGGCTGGGGTCATCTGCTCGGCGACTGCGGCAGCGGTGCGTGGATCGGCCGCGCCGGTCTGGAGGCGGCGATGCGCGCCTTCGACGGGCGGCGCGGCGGTTCCTCGGCGCTGCTCGCGCGGGCCGAGAAGCTGTTCGGTCCCGCCGCCGGGCTGCCGGGGGCGCTGTATCCCCGGCCCGACCGGCCCGCCGTGCTGGCCTCCTTCGCCCCCGACGTGGCCCACTGCGCCACGGCCGGCGACCCCGTGTCGACGGCGATCCTGCGCCAGGCCGCCGCGCATGTGGCCGAGGCCGCGGCCGCCGTGTGCCCGTCCCCGGGAGCGTACGAAGTGGCACTGACCGGTGGCCTGTTCAAGATGGGTGATCCGCTGCTCGTACCGCTGCGTGCCGAGCTGGCGGAGCAACTGCCGCACGCCCGCCCGACGTCGGCGGCCGGGGATCCGCTCGCCGGATCGCTGCTCCTCGCCTCCGCGCTGGCCACGGGAACGCTACGGCTGCCCACGGACCCGCAGTTGCTTCATTTGACCTCGTAAGCGACGGTTCGGACAAAGAGGGGCAGATAACTCTCTGCTGCACCTCACCGCACTGCGCGGCGGGCGAAACCAGTAACATGCGGCGCCATGAGCTCCCCCACTGGGCCTGCTTCCGGCCTGCCTGTACGAATGCCGCGACCCCGCCAGCCCGGACGGCACCGTCGCCCTGAACCCGCGGCGGCGCCCGAGGGTGCTCCCGCACTCGTCCTCGCCGTCCCCGGCACCCCGTCGGCCGCCATACGCTCGCTGGCCGAAGAGGTCGTGAGCATCGCCCGCTCCGAGCTGCCGGGCCTGGAAGCCGCGATCGGCTACCTCGACGGGGACGACGCCGAGTACCCCACTCTCGCGACCGTGCTGACGCGGGCCGAGACGCTGCGCACCGAGCGGTACGAGCTGGCCCTGGCCGCCGGCCGCGAGGTCAGCGCCCCCGAGGGACCGGCCGCCGTCGTGGTGCCGCTGCTCGCCGGCCCGGACAGCGCCCTGATGCGGCGCGTCCGCCAGGCCGTGATGGACAGCGGCAACCTCGCCGAGCTGACGGACGTCCTCGGTCCGCACCCGCTGCTCGCCGAGGCCCTGCACGTGCGCCTCTCGGAGGCCGGTCTGGCCCGCGCCGACCGCGCCCGGCTCTTCACGGTGGCCACGGCCGCCGACGGCATCGTCCTGGCGACGGTCGGCGGCGAGGAGGCCGTCCAGGCCGCCGGCATCACCGGCATGCTGCTGGCCGCCCGCCTCGCCGTCCCGGTGATGGCCGCCGCGCTGGACCAGGAGGGCTCCATCACCGCGGTCGCCGAGCAGCTGCGCGGCTCCGGCTCGGTGCAGCTGGCGCTCGCCCCGTACCTGATCGGTCCCGAGCTGGCCGACGGCCTGCTCGACGCGGCCGCCAAGGAGGCCGACTGCGCCTCCGCCGAGCCGCTGGGCGCCTACCCGGCGATCGGCAAGCTGGTGCTCTCGCAGTACACGGCCGCGCTGGGCATCGCCCCCCAGCAGCAGGGTGCCCCGGCCGTCTGATCGGTCCACGGCATACGGGAGGGCCCGCACCGGACATGTCCGGTGCGGGCCCTCCCGTATGCCCGGCAGGCGTATGGCCGACGGGCCCGTGGGTTCAGCCGAAGACCACGCAGGAGGCCGCCGGGGCGTCCAGGGCGCCCGCGCGGTGCGGGATGCCGCTCTCCGCGTCGATGTCGAACCAGGTCACGTCGCCGGAGCGCTCGTTGGCCGCGTACAGGCGCCGCCCCGAGGGATCGAGGGCCAGGTCGCGGGGCCAGTGGCCGCCGCAGGGCACGGTGGCCACGAGGGCGGCCTTCTCGCCGTCCGCGTCCAGGGCGAGGACGGCGATGCTGTCGTCGCCGCGTACGGCGGCCCAGAGGAAGCGGCCGTCGGGGGCGACGACCACCCCGGACGGGTAGCTCGGTCGGGTGGCGCCCTCGGGGAGCACGGACGTCTCCCCGACGGGTTCGAGGACGCCCGCCGTCCCGTCCCAGCGGCAGACGGTGAGGGTGGGCTCCAGCTCGTTCAGCACGTAGGCGTGGGTGCCGGCCGGGTGGAAGGCCAGGTGGCGCGGGCCCGTGCCGGGGCGCAGGATCGTCTCCCCGTGCGGGCGCAGCGCCCCGGAGCCGACCTCCAGGGCGTAGATCCGTACGGAATCGGTGCCGAGGTCCACCGCGGTCGCCCAGGGCCCGCCGGGCGCGGACAGGACCTGGTGGGCGTGCGGGCCGCCCTGGCGGTCGGCGACCGGTCCCGAGCCCTCGTGCCGGACCACGTCGATGGCCGGGCCGAGGGAGCCGTCCGGTCCGACGGGCAGGGCGGTGACGCTGCCGGAGCCGTAGTTGGCCGTGAGGAGGTGGCCCCCGGCCACGGCGAGGTGGGTGGGTCCCGCGCCGCCTACGGCCACGGGAGCGCCGAGCGGCCGGGGTATTGCTCCGCGTACGTCGAAGGCGGCCGCGGCGCCTTCCTCGGTCTCGGAGACGGCGTACAGCACCGCGCCCGCGAGGGCGAGATAGGACGGGTCCGCGAGTGCGGTCGTCGTACCGGTGACGGTCAGGGCCCCGGTGGACGCGTTCACGTCTGCGGCGAGGATCCCACGGCCCCCGGCCGAGGTGAACGATCCGATGAAGGCCCGTACCGGTTCCCGTGCGTCAGTGTCGCCGCCCATGGCTCTCCCCTCTCCGCCGGGCGGTCATGGCCGACCGCCCGCGTCGTCGGGGCCGACGTTAGCAGGCGGTCTAGACCAACTTGGATCAAGTCGGCGGACGGAGCCTTCCGTCAGGCCGCGGGGACGAGCGGGGCGCTCGGCGCGGTGCGCAGCGGCGCCGCCAGGTCGACCAGCGCGCGTTCGAGGCCGTACAGGTGCCCGAGGGCCGCCTCGGCGCCCGGGTGGTGGGGCGGCAGGGCCGCAGCCGCGACGGCGGCGGAGCGCCCGGGCCGGGCAGGCGGGACCAGGGCGTGGACGGCCGCCTCGACGCGCCAGGACGCGGCGGCGAGCCGGGCGTCGTGAGAGGCGTCCGGGTCGGCGGCGACCGCGGCGAGCCCGCGGATCTCGCGGGCGCAGTCGTCGAGCAGGGCGAGGACGCGGCGGGCGCGGGCCTTGCGGGCCCGCAGCGGGCTCAGCGGGTGGACGAGCGGTGCCAGTGAGAGCCGGACCCGGCCGAGCAGCACCTCGAGCTCGGCGGCGAGCGGCGCGGGGTCGGCGTGCGGGTCACCGGCGAGTCGTCGCGCCGCGACGGTGGTGCAGTCGTGCACGCACGTCACGGCCCGCTCGATCCAGGCGTTGGTGGCGGCATGGGTGGTCACCGGGAGCAGCGCGACGCCGACGGCCGCGCCGAACGCGCCGACCGCGGTCTCCTCGAAGCGGAGCAGCAGGAGCCCGGGGTGCAGGACGCCGAGCAGTCCGTACAGCAGCCCGGCCATGACGGTCACGAAGAACATCATCCAGCTGTACGAGAGCGGGGCGGTGTAGAAGATCCCGAAGACGCACACCGCAACCAGGAGGGCGGTCGGGGCGGGGGCGCCCGCGAGCGGGATCGCGATGAGGAGCCCGGCGGCGATGCCGGTGACCGTGCCGACGACCCGCCGGAAGCCGCGGACCAGGGTCTCCCCGCGGGAGGCGGTGTTGACGAAGATCCACCAGGCGGTGCCGACGGCCCAGTACCAGCGCTCGTGCGAGATGAACTGGCCGGCGGCGAGCGCGACGGCGCAGGCGGCGGTGGCCTGGAACGCCTGCCGCGTGGTGGGCCGGTGGAGGCCGCTGCCGGGCAGCGGGGTCGGTGCGGCGGGCGGCGGGACGCGCCGCTCGATGCACCAGGCGACGAAGCGGACCGAGGCCGAGGCCGCGAGGGCGAGGGCCACCGCCGCGTACAGCTCCGGCAGCTGGGCGGGCAGCGCGTGCAGGAACTGGGTGACGAAGAACATCATGAACGCGAAGATGCCCAGCGCCTGTCCGCGCGGGCCCCAGCGGCGTGCGTACACGCCCGCGAAGACGACCAGCAGCCAGGACGCGTCGCGCAGCAGCGGCGCGCCGTGCAGGGCGGTCGCGAGGGCGAGGACCGGGAAGCCGACGGCGGGCAGCAGGGCGGTGGTGACGACCTGGCGGCGCACGGTGGGGTCGCCGACGGTGAAGAGCGCGAGCAGCGCGGCGAGACCGCCGGTGATCGAGGCGGTGAGGGAGAGCCCGGCGAGCTCGGCCGCGGCGACGGCGAGCGCGACGGCGAGGACGGCGCGCGAGGAGACCCGCAGCCGGACCCGGCCGGGGTCGGGTGCCACGAACACGAGCCGGACGAGCCGACGCCCGGCCGCCCGGAGCTGCTTCACGACGGTCGTACCGCCCCCGCTGACGTACACACACCCTCTTCGCGTGATCTCGTGCCCCGGCCTGCTTGTGGCGGCCCTGGACATGGGAAAGGCGCCGCGGGTCCGGTTCCGGCCGCGTCGCCGGTCCGGCGCGTGCGCGGCGCCATCTCTTCGTACTCTTCCAGAGGAAAACACCTGGCCACCCACTGGCTCAACTCAACGGCGCGGGGGTGGGCCATTGGTACAGTCGGCGTGAATAGACCGCAGCCAGAAGGAGGCCAACGGACCATGGCCGTGGACGAGCTCGACACGCGCATCCTTCGGCTGCTGATCGAGCAGCCGCGCACGAGCGTGCGCGAGTACGCGCGGATCCTGGGGGTGGCGCGGGGCACGGTGCAGGCCCGTATCGACCGGCTGGAGCGGGACGGGGTGATCACCGCCACCGGCCCGGTCCTCTCCCCGGCGGCGCTCGGCCACCCGGTGCTCGCGTTCGTGCACATCGAGGTCACGCAGGGGCATCTGGACGAGGTCGGTGACGCGCTCGCCGCCGTGCCGGAGATCGTCGAGGCGTTCTCGATCACGGGCGGCGGGGATCTGCTGACGCGGGTGGTGGCCCGGGACAACGGTCACCTGGAGGACGTGATCCAGCACCTGATCCAGCTGCCGGGCGTGGTCCGCACCCGTACGGAGATGGCGCTGCGCGAGCGGGTTCCGCACCGGCTGCTGCCCCTGGTGGAGTCGGTGGGGCGGGCATCGGTCCGGCCCGGTTGATCCCGGGTTGAGATCCTTTGATCCCGGGTTGAGATCCTTGACCCCATGAGCACTCGGCGCACTTCGGTCATCTTCGATCTCGACGGAACGCTGGTGGACAGTGAACCGAACTACTACGAGGCCACCCGGCGGACCCTCTCGGAGTTCGCCGGGGACACGGACTTCGACTGGGAGCGGCACACCCGCTTCATCGGGATCGGGACGCGGGAGACGCTGGAGATCCTCGGGGCGCGGTACCGGATCGAGGCGCCCGTCGACGAGCTGCTCGACGCCACGAACCGGCACTATCTGGAGCTGGCGCGGACCTCGACCCCGGTCTATCCGCAGATGCGGACCTTCGTGGAGCGGCTGTACGCGGTGGGGGTGCCGATGGCGGTGGCTTCCGGCTCGTCGCGCGCGGCGATCGAGGCGGTGCTCGGCGGAACGGGCCTCGACGCACTGCTGACCACACTGGTCTCGGCGGAGGAGGTCGGGCGCGGCAAGCCGGAGCCGGACGTCTTCCTGGAAGCGGCGCGCCGCCTCGGGGCCGAGCCGGCGCGGTGCGTGGTGTTCGAGGACGCGGCCCCGGGCGCGGAGGCGGCGCGGGCGGCGGGGATGCGGTGCGTCGCGCTCCCGTACGTGGCGGCGACGGTGGACGATCCGGCGTTCCGCGCGGCCGATCTGCTGTTCCGGGGCGGGCAGGCGGAGTTCACCGCCGAGGCGGCCTTGAGCTGGCTCGACCTGCCGAACGGGCACGCGGACCTCCCGTAGGCCTTCTGCCCTCCGCGGCGCGTGCGCCACTGGCGGAGAAGAAAATCCGGGCGCCGTGCGGCGCCGTCGTGGCAGGGTACGGAAGTTCGTCCCGCCGCACCCCGGAGATGCCATGTCCTTGCCGCCCCGTCTGATCCCGCTCCTCGACCAGTTCGACTTCGCGCGGCTGCGGCTCCGACAGCGCATGGCGGGGCCGTTCGTGGACAGCGGCAACGGCACGGACGTCGCGGCCGCACCGCTCACCGACGAGGAGTACCTCTGGGAGCCCGTTCCGGGCTGCTGGTCGGTGCGCCGCCGCACCGACGGCCCGGGCCCGCGGGCGACCGTCCTGACCGGCACGGGCGACTGGGGGCGGGACGCCACCCCGCCCCCGCACCCGACTCCACCGCCGTTCACCACGATCGCCTGGCGGCTGAGCCACCTGAGCGAGCTCATGGCGCTCCGAGCGGACCACACCAACGGCACCCACAGCCTGACCCGTGACGACTACCGGAGCAGCGGCGACGCCGCGTCCGCCATCGCGGACTTCGACGCCGCGGCGAGCGCCTGGCGGGAGGCGCTGCTCGCCGCCGACGACAAGGCGCTCGACACCGTGGGGCACAGCACCTATCCGCACGGCAGCGATCCGGAGGATCCCTTCCTGGACACCGTGTGGTGGGTCAACCAGGAACTGCTGCACCACGGCGCCGAG
The DNA here is from genome assembly GCF_042731085.1 of Streptomyces sp. NPDC059875. Lineage (NCBI taxonomy): Bacteria > Bacillati > Actinomycetota > Actinomycetes > Kitasatosporales > Streptomycetaceae > Streptomyces > Streptomyces sp. NPDC059875. The sequence goes on along the minus strand of NZ_JBHWJZ010000003.1, from coordinate 217,752 downwards.
ATCGCGCTGCTACGAGACCTCCACCGGGCCCGCACCGCGTAGCCGGCCCGCGCACTCGATGGCGACGATCCCCCACCCATGGGATTATTTGTATGAAATAACAACAGGCACGCCGAAGACAAACAAAGAGGGCGAAATGTCTGCCATCAAGGAATCCATCGACATTTCCCGCAGCCCCGAGGAGGTCTTCACCTACGTGACCGACCCGACCCATCTTCCCGACTGGCAGGACAGCGCCGTCTCGGTCCGCCTCCTGGGCAGCGAACCCATCGGCGTCGGCGCGAAGGTCGCCGTGACGCGGCAAATCGGGCGTCGGCAGATGGTCACGATCATGCAGGTCATCGACCTCGACCCGCCCAGGAGTTGGCACATCCACGGCATCGACGGTCCGGTGCGCGGTGACGTCCAGGGCACGATCGAGCCGATCGACGACGGGGAGCACTCACGGCTGACGCTCTCCATCGACTTCGAGGGCCACGGCATCGGCAAGGCGCTGGTCCCCCTCGTCGTACGCCCGCACGTCCGCAAGGAGATGCCAAGGGACGAGCAGACACTCAAGGGCATCCTGGAGGCGGGAGCCACCCGGTGAGCCATCCGACCGCCCCGGGCGCACCCCGGGGCGGCCGTGGTGGCCGTATCAGCTGAACATCACCGAGCGGAGCTTCAGCCGCTCGGAGGCGTGGCCGCCGTGCGGCCTGAGGCTGAAGTAGTCGCCTTCGCAGTCGGGGCCGGTGAAGACGGTGGCGGTGGAGTCGGTGTGGTTGCGCGGGGAGTGCGCGGGCGTGGTCCACGGGTCCGCGACCTCGGGAAGGGTCAGGCACACCCCGCTCGGCGGGTCCGCGAGGAATCCGAGGTGCGGCGTGCCGCTCGGATCGTTGTGGACGTAGCTGAACTCCCCCTCCGCCGCGGAGGCGGAGGGCGCGGCGGCGAAGAGCACGGCAAGGCCGCAGGCGGCGGTGGTGGCGAGGGCGCGCAGGCGCATGGACGTCGTCCCATCGTTCGTCGGTGCAGGGCCGGAGTGGTGTCCCGCCCCGGGCCCTCCCTCCCCCGGGGCCGGCACGCGTACACGGGTACTGACCTGCGGAAACGATCAGCCGTCGCCCGTTCGGAGTAGCTCGGGCAGCTCCGGGAGATCGGCGAAGGAATCCAGCACGTGGTCCGGTTCGCCGGTGGCCGACGCGTGGGTCTCTGGCAGGTACTTGCCGGTCCTCACCAGCACGCCGGTGATGCCGCAGCGCTGGGCCGCGAGGACGTCGGACTCGATGTCGTCACCCACCATGAGCGTCTCGCCCGCGGGGACGCCGAGGTGCGCGAGGGCGGTGGCGAAGAACGTGCCGGAGGGTTTGCCGGTGATCTCCGCCTCGACGCGGGCCGCCTGCTCCAGACCCAGGAGGAAGGCTCCGGTGTCGAGGTCGAGCCCGTCGGCGGTGCGCCAGTACAGATTGCGGTGCATGGCGACGAGCCGTGCGCCGCCGAGGACATGACGGAAGGCGCGATTGAGGGTGGCGTAGCCGAACGTGTCGCCCGCGCCGCCGAGGACGACCACGTCCGGCGCCGGGCCACCCTCGTCGACGAGCGTCAGGCCGGCGAGGTCGTCGCGGACGTCCCCGGTGTTGATCAGCAGACAGCGCGCGCCCGGATAGTGCTCCCGCAGATGGGCCGCGGTGGCGGCGGGCGCGGTGAGGATGTCGTCGACACCGACGGGGAAGCCCTCCCCGGCCAGTCTCGCGGCGACGGAGGCGCGGGTCCTCGAGGTCGTGTTGGTGACGAGCGCGAACGGGACGCCCCGGGTCCGCAGCCGCTCCATGGCAGCCACGGCGCCCGGCAGCGCCTTCCAGGAGACGGTGAGCACACCGTCGATGTCGATCAGGGCCGCTCGGATACGGGACACGGGGAGAAGCCTCCACACAAGCAGTCCCCGGTAGTCCGTCTCCGCACTCGGGCTCCTCAGCCGTCGCTGAGTGCCCTGAGATCCGGGAGGATCTGCCGGGGGCCTGGCCAGAGCCAGCGAGTGGGTCACGCGGGTCGGTGAACGTCTTCTCCGACGGGTGCGGCTCGCTCTGGTTTTCTGGTGTATTAGGGATTTTCCTCCTTATTTCGCCCCCGTCAAGACCCCCATGCCTCGAACTCGTAGATCCTTGCGGCGGGGTCGGTGGTCTGGGTGGGCGTGGTGATCTCCAGGCGGACGTAGCGCGCCGACGCGGCCACGGGGTGTGTGGTCGTGGCCGCCGTATTGCCGGTCACCGTGGCGGCGGTGGTCCAGGGGTCGGCGGTGGATCCGCGTACCTTGAGGGTGAAGTCCCGGGTGTTCCACGACGCGCTCTCGCCGCCCGCGGCCGCATGCTTCACGACGAGCCGGTCCAGCGTACGGACCGAACCGAGGTCGACCTCCAGCCACTTGGCGGCGGTGGTGGTGCACCACTTGTCGCCGTTGCCGCCGGAGACGGTGCCGTTGACGGCCTTCGCCGGGGTCTCGGTGGCGTTGCACTGGCCGGAGGCGGTGGCCGACCGGTTCAGTGCAAGGTTGGACTCGGTCGCGCCGGACCAACCGACGGTGGTGGTGGCGGCCGGCGAACGTCCGTACTCGGTGGAGACGGCCTCGACGTCGAGCGTCGTCGTGGTCTCCGTGCCGACCCGGTCGAGCTGCGGGACGAAGAGGGCGTCGTTGGGGGTGGCGCCGAGGAAGGTGCGGCTGCCGTCGGTGTTGCGCCGGTACACCTCGTAGTGGTGGACGGAGCCCGCTGCCGACGCCGTCCAGGACAGACGCAGCGACTTGCGCGTGAGGCTCAGATCGGTGGCGCCGAGCACGGTGACGGCGGTCGGCGCGGCCGCCGTGTCCACGGCTCCGTCGTAGACGGCGATCTGGCCGACCTTCACGTCGTAGGAGGCGACGGTCCCGGTGGTCTGCAGACCGATCTGGGCGATGGTGCGGCCGGCGAAGGCGGACAGGTCGAGGGTCTTGCGCTCCCATCCGCTCGTGCCGGTGGAGCCGAGGTCGAGGGTGGTGAAGGTGGTCGGCGCGTCGGTGAAGGAGACCGCGGCCTTGAGGCGGGTGGGTCCTGCGGCCGGGGTCTTCACGACGACGGACAGCTTGGTGTCGGCCGCGACCGGCAGCTTCGTCTGGTACAGCCGGACGGTGTTGACGGCGTCAAGGGTGCCGGTCAGCCGCAGCGAGGAACCGCCCTCGTACGCGTCGGTGAAGTCGATCGACGGGGTGACCTTGGTGCCGGTGGAGCCGACCAGCCAGCGGTAGGTCGGGGGCACGTCCTGGAGCGAGAGGTTGTTCCAGCCGGTCGACGCCACCCGTACGCCGCCGGAGTGGAAGAAGTCGCCCTGGCCCGCGCCGAAGGAGGTGACGAAGGGCTTGACGGTGACGGGCGAGGACTCCGGGACGTAGTGGGCGAGTCCCTTCCATGCCGAGGTGGTCGTGGTGTTCGACGGGTCGCCGTTGGCGCCGTCCCAGTAACGGGCCTCGCGGGCATGGGAGTCGGCCCGCCCGCTGGACGAGGTGAAGGTCCACTCCGGCCGGTAGATACCGAGGGAGGTGACGTGCGGCTGTCCGGCGGGGAAGACCGAGGCCCAGGGGACGGAGGTGTTGGAGCCGTTCGCCTCGGTGTCGATGCCGGAGTACAGCTCGTACTCGCTCCGGCCCAGACTGCGGGCGAGCGTACGGGAGGAATTCAGTCCGGAGGCGCTCCAGCCGAAGTCGAGGAACATCGAGTCGGCGGTCCGCAGCGAACCCTCCTGCAGGAACGAGTCGTTGGCGGTGGTCAGGGAGTCCTGCCAGCTCACCGCCCCGGACTCGGTCATCGCGTCGTACCACATGAACTCGACCGGGCCGAGGGAGCGGGCGTAGCGCATCTCGTTGCGCAGCTCGGTCGCGAGGGCCGCGTCGCCGCCCGCGGTCTCCTGGTTGATGAACCAGCCGTCGAAGCCGTAGTACTGCGCGACCTGGGCGAGCTTGTCCGCGACGGGGTAGGTGGAGCCGGTCTTCCGGGCGAAGTCGCGCACCCACTGGATCTGGCCGCCGTAGGCGGTCGGCGGGAAGAAGACGGTGCCGTAGACCTTCACGCCGTTGCGGTGGGCGGCGTCGATGACGGTGGCGTTGGGGGCGAGGATCAGCCCCTCGCTCGCGGAGCCGCCCCAGAAGACCAGCTTGTCGATGTACTGCCAGTGACCGAAGGCGTAGTAGTGCGGGTTCGTGGAGCCCTGCGAGGGGTTGTTCGAGGTGGGGCCGAAGGAGACAAGGGACGCGATCTTCCCCTCGCCGACGCGGGCGTTGGCGTTGGCCTTGAGCGCGGGGTCGGAGACGCGGGGCCGCAGCGGGACCCGGGAGCGGTTGAACCGTGCGTCGGGATCGGTGGCCGGGTCCCAGTTCAGGATCGTGTTCGGGTGCCAGTACGAGGCGTACGGCTGGTCGCCCGCTGCCGCCGCCCGCGCGGGGGCTTCAGCGCTCGCCGCGGGCGTGAGGGGGGCGAGGCCGAACAGGGCGCCGAGCAGCGCCGCGATCGACAGAAGGGGGAGGTGTCGTCTCATCCGTTACTCCGGTCCAGCGGAAGGGTGGGGGTGCTGGGCGTACGGGAGGTGCGGCGGTACGGGAGGGCTGCGGCGCGGATGGAGCTGCGGCAGGAGCTGCGGCTGGCTCGTGGCACGGGTGGGGCAGGTGCAGAGCGCGCCGGGTGTTACGCCCCGGGAGGCTAAACGGCTTTAGTGGGACGGGTCAAGAGCCGGTGGCGCCGTGCTCTCACGGACCGTCAGGCGCGGCGTCGGGTTCCTGACGTCGCGCGCCGCCGCCGGGTCGTCGATCAGCGCGAGCAGTTCGCGCGCGACCTGCTCGCCGAGGGCGAAGGTGTCGCGGGAGAGCGCGGTGAGCGCGGGGTGGACGATCCGGGCGAGCGCGGAGTCGTCGAAGGAGACGATCGACAGCTCTCCGGGCACGGCCACGCCCATCTCGGTGGCCACCCCGAGACCGGCCACCGCCATGACGTCGCTGTCGTAGATGATCGCCGTCGGGCGCTGGGGCCGGGCGAGCAGCGCCCGGGTGGCGGCGGCGCCCTCCGCGTCGCTGAAGTCGGTGGGCAGCGAGACGGCCTCGGTCAGGCCCAGGCGCCGGGCGCTGTCGCGCACGGCCCGGATGCGGCGCTGGGTGTGCTGGAACGCCGGCAGGCCGGCCAGGTGCGCGATCCGGCGGTGGCCGAGGGCCGCGAGGTAGTCGACGATCGACACCATCGCCTCGCGGTCGTCCGCCCAGACGCTGGGCAGGCTGCCGTGCCGGCCGGGCCCGCCGATGACCGTCGTGGGGACGCCGAGCTCCTCAAGGACGGGGATGCGCGGGTCGCGGACCTGGAGGTCGACCAGGACGAAGCCGTCCACCCGGTGCTCGGAGGTCCAGCGCCGGTAGACCTCGATCTCGGCCGCCGTGTCCTCCACGACCAGCAGGTTCAGGGCCGTGCCGCGCACGGAGAGGCCGGCCTGGAGTCCGCTCAGCAGATGGCCGAAGAACGGCTCCAGACCGATGGTCCGCGCCGGGCGGGCGAGGACCAGGCCGACCGCGCCCGCCCGGGCACCGCCCAGGGCGCGCGCGGCGCTGTGCGGCCGCCAGTTCATCTCCTCGGCCACCTGCAGGATGCGCTCCCGGGTCGCCTCGCTCACTCCCGGCCGGCCGTTCAGCGCGAAGGACACCGCGCCCTTGGACACCCCGGCCCGGCGGGCGATGTCGGCGATCGTCGGTCTGGCCACGCAGCGCCCCTCTCGGTCTCGCGCACTGTCTTGACAGCGGAGTGTAGCGGGAGCATAGTCCCCCATCGCTAGACCGGTTTAGTAGCTCTGCCTCCTCCGCCAGAACAGACCGGGAGACCTCTCATATGCGAACAAGCCACTGGATGCGGCTGGCCGTTGCCGCGGTCGCCGCGGCGACGCTCGCCGGCTGCGGCCTCGGCGACCCGAACGGCTCCGACGACACGGGCGCGGCGGCCGGCGGCGAGGTGAAGGGCAAGGTCTCGCTCCAGACCTGGGCCCTGAAGCCGAAGTTCACCGCGTACATGGAGGGCGTGATCGACGCCTTCGAGAAGAAGCACCCGGGTGTCGAGGTCGAGTGGCTCGACCAGCCCGGTGACGGCTACTCCGAGAAGGTGCTCAGCCAGGCGGCCGGCGGCACCCTGCCCGATGTGGTCAACCTGCCGCCGGACTTCGCGCTTCCGCTGGTCAAGCAGGACATGCTGCTCGACGTGGCGAAGGCCGACGCCGAGCTCGACACGGACTACGTCGCCGGCGGCACCGCCGCGTACCGCTTCGCCGGGCACGACGGTACGTACGGCTACCCCTGGTACCTCAACACCGACGTGAACTACTGGAACTCGACGCTGCTCACCCGCTACGGCCTGGACCCGAAGAAGCCGCCGGCCACCCTGGACGAGCTGATCACGGCGGCCAGGACCGTCAAGCAGAAGTCGAACGGCTCGGTCTACCTGATGAGCCGCAAACCCGGACTCATGGACTTCGCCAACGCCGGCGTGAAGTTGATGTCCGACGACGGCGCGAGCTTCACCTTCAACACCCCCGAGGCCGCCGCGGTCCTCGACACCTACCGGGCCGCCTTCAAGGAGGGACTGCTGCCCAAGGACGTCCTGACCGAGACGTACGCGGGCAACACCAAGCTGTTCAGCTCCGGCACGGCCGCCTGGACCACCGCCGGCGGCAACTACATCACCTCGCTGGCCACCGACAACCCGAGCCTCGCCCCCAAGGTGGTCTCCTCCCCCGCCATCGGCACCCCGCCACTGTACGTCCAGGGCCTCTCGGTCTCGAAGGGCACCAAGAACCGGGCCACCGCGCTTGCGCTCGCCCGCTGGGTGACCAACGCCGAGAACCAGGCCGCCTTCGCCCGCCTCACCAGCATCTTCCCCTCCACGAAGGCATCGGCCGCGGACCCCTTCTTCAGCAAGAGCGACGGCACCAACGCCGGCGACGCCAAGGTCACCGCCTTCACCTCGCTCGCGCAGGCCACGATGCTCGAGCCCGTCCAGGCCAACGACGCGATCAAGACGGTGATCAACCAGCAGATCGCCCTCGCCCTGAGCGGCCAGGCCGGCTCCAAGGAGGCCCTGGACACGGCGGTCGACCGCGCCAACCAGATGCTGAAGGACTGATCCGGTGGGCGGCGCCGTCTTCCCCCGGCGCCGCCGACCCCTCCCGGAAGGCACCCCATGACACACCGGCGCTGGTTCACCCCGTGGCTGCTCGCCGGGCCGGCCGTGGTCTGGCTCGTCGTCTTCAACCTGTGGCCCGCCGTCAACACGGTGATCCTGTCGTTCACCAACGCCAAACCGCTGGGCGGCGGCCGCTTCACCGGTCTCACCAACTACGAACGAGCCCTGGACGACGAGCAGTTGATCGACGCGCTGATCAACAGCATCGTCTATCTGCTCGTCTGTCTGCCGCTGCTGACGCTGCTGCCGCTGCTCCTCGCCCTCCTCGTGGAGAAGAAGCTCCCGGGCATCACCTTCTTCCGCACCGCCTTCTACACCCCGGTCGTCGCCTCCGCCGTGGTGGTCGCACTGATCTGGGGGTGGGTCCTGGACGACCGCGGCCTGCTCAACGGCGTGCTCGGACAGCTCGGCCTCGCCGACCGGCCGGTCGACTTCCTCACCGACCGCTGGCTCCTGCTCTTCAGCGCCATCGGACTCACGGCCTGGAAGGGCCTCGGCTACTACATGGTCATCTACCTGTCCGCGCTCGGGAACGTCGGCCGCGAGCTGCACGAGGCCGCCGCCGTCGACGGGGCCTCCGCCGTACGCCGGTTCTGGCACGTCACCCTGCCCGGCGTACGGACGACGATGATGCTGGTCTCCGTCCTGATATCCGTCTCCGCCCTCCGGGTCTTCTCGGAGCTGTACGTCCTGTCCCACGGCACCGGCGGCCCAGGCGGCCGGGACATGTCCGTGGTGATGCTCATCCAGATGTACAGCCGCGGCTTCACCGGGCACATCGGCTACGCCTCCGCCCTCAGTCTGCTGCTCTTCTTCATCACCGTCGGCCCGATGCTGCTCCTGGCCCGGCTCAACCGGAAGGCGGCCTGACCATGCCCGCACGGGGATTCGGTACGCCCACCCCGGCCGCGAAGGCGGCACGCTATCTGCTTCTGGCCGTGGTCCTGCTGCTCACGATCGGCCCGTTCCTGTGGCAGCTGTCCACCTCCCTCAAGGGGCCCGGCGAGGACGTGTACTCCCGCACGCCGGACTTCCTGCCGCGCGACTGGACGTTCTCCAACTACGCCCAGGTCGCCGACACCATCCCGGTGTGGACGTACGCGCTGAACTCGCTGACCGTCGCGGCGATCGCCGTGGCCGGCAATGTCGTGGGCGCCACCCTCGCCGGGTTCGCGCTGTCCCGGCTGCGCTTCCGCGGGGTGCGCCTGGTGCTCGGTCTCTTCCTCGCCACCCTGGTACTGCCCGGCGAGGTCACGATCGTCTCCCAGTACGTCACGGTGCGGAGCATGGGCCTGACGGACACCCTCCTCGGGGTGGCGCTGCCCGGGGCGATCGCCATGCTGAACGTGCTGCTGATGTACACCGCCTTCCAGGCAGTGCCACCCGAACTCGACGCGGCGGCGCTCGTGGACGGCGCCAACGTCTGGCAGCGGCTGATCCACGTGGGCCTGCCGAACGTACGGGGCATGCTGAGCGTCGTCGTGATCTTCACGTTCATCGGAGCCTGGGACGACTTCCTCTGGCCGCTGATCGTCCTCAACGACCCCGAGCGCTACACCCTGACCGTCGGGCTGCAGTACCTGGACGGCACCTTCACCGCCAACCCCCGGCTGATCGCGGCGGGCACCATGATCGCCTTTCTGCCGATCGTCGCGGTCTTCGCCGCGCTCCAGCGGTTCTTCTTCAAGGGCGTCGAGGAAGGCGCCATCAAGGGATGACTTCCGGAAAGGAATCGATGCCGGGCATGACCCCTCCGCTCGACGCCCCCCGCTTCGGCGTCAACTACACCCCGAGCCAGGGCTGGTTCCACCACTGGCTCGACTTCGACCTCGACGCCGTCCGCGCCGACCTGGACTCGATCGCCGCCCTCGGCCTGGACCACGTCCGGGTCTTTCCGCTGTGGACCGTCTTCCAGCCGAACCGGACCCTGATCCGCCCGCGCGCCGTCGAGCAGCTGGTGCGGCTCGTCGACGCGGCGGCCGAGCGCGGGCTCGACGTCGCCGTCGACGGCCTGCAGGGCCATCTGTCCAGCTTCGACTTCCGGCCCTCGTGGACCCTGACCTGGCACCGGCGCAACATGTTCACCGACCCCGAGGTGCTGGACGGCCAGGCCGCCTATCTGTGCACCCTCGCCTCGGCCCTGGCCGACCGGCCCAATTTCCTCGGCATGACCCTCGGCAACGAGATCAACCAGTTCTCCGGGGATCCGCACCCCGACCCGGACCGGATCACGCCGGGCGAGGCCGAGAGCTGGCTGCGCCGCATGCTGGAGGCGTGCGAGCGGGGCGCGCCCGGCCGGCTGCATCTGCACGCGGAGTACGACGCCGCCTGGTACCTCGACGACCACCCGTTCACGCCGGCGCACGCGGCCCGGCTCGGGGCCGTGACCGCCGTGCACTCCTGGGTCTTCAACGGCACCGCGCAGCGTCACGGCGCCGACTCCGTGGCGACCGGGCAGCACGCCGCGTACCTGGTCGAGCTGTCGAAGGCGTGGGCCGAGGACCCTCGACGGCCGGTGTGGCTGCAGGAGGTCGGGGCGCCCGCCCCGCACATCGCCGCCGACCGGGCGGCCGCCTTCACCCGTACGACGGTCGAGGCCGCGCTCGACTGCCCGGACCTCTGGGGCATCACCTGGTGGTGCTCGCACGACGTGGACCGCTCGCTCGCCGACTTTCCCGAACTCGAGTACACCCTGGGCCTGTTGACCACCGATCGGGAAGCGAAGCCGGCCGGCCTGGCGCTGGCCGAGGCCGTGACGGAGGCCCGTGCGCGCGGTCGTCGCCCGCGTCCGCGGACCACGGCGCTGGTCCTGGACCTGCCGGACGAGGCGCCGAAGCGTTCGACGTGCGCCCCCGGCGGGGCGTTCTTCGAGGCGTTCATGCGGCTGGCCTCGGACGGCGCGCGGCCCGCGGTCGTACTGGCGTCGCGGGCGTCCGACCGCGATCATCTCACCGCACGCGGAATCACCGAGACGGTCACCGTCGACGACGTCGGCCGGGCCTGACCAACCCTCTTCTCTACGTGATGGAGCGACTGCCATGCATGACGACCGCACCCTGATCGAGTCCCGTCTCCGGCGCGTCCTCGACGAGCGCATCCGGCCGGCGATCCATCCCGAGTCGGTTCCCCTGGAGGTGGGGATCTGGACCGCCCCCGACGAGCCGGTGCCGGTGGCCGAGGGGATCGCCGCCCCGCGGACGCCGATCGCCGCGGGCGACGCCTGGGGAGCGCCGTGGGGTACGAGCTGGCTCACCGTCTCCGGCACGGTGCCGGCGGCCTGGTCGGGCCGGACGGTCGAGGCGCTGATCGACCTCGGCTTCGACGCGAACATGCCCGGGTTCCAGTGCGAGGGGCTGGTCTACCGGCCCGACGGTTCGCCGGTGAAGGGCCTCAACCCGCGCAACCAGTGGGTGCGGATCGCCGCCCCGGCGGCCGGTGGGGAGGAGGTGCTGCTGCATGTCGAGGCGGCGTCCAATCCGGTGATCCTCGACTACCACCCCTTCCTGCCGACCGAGCTCGGCGACAAGGAGACGGCGGGCGACCGACCGCAGTACCGGCTGGAGCGGATGGATCTGGCCGTCTTCGACGAGAGGGTGTGGCAGCTGGTGATCGATCTGGAGGTGCTCGGGGAGCTGATGGCGGAGCTCCCCGTGGAGGGCGCCCGTCGCTGGGACATCCTGCGGGCGATCGAGCGGGCCCTGGACGCGATCGACCTCCAGGACGTGAACGGCACGGCGGCGGCCGCCCGTGAGCAGCTGGTCGCGGTGCTCGCATCGCCGGCCGAGCCGTCGGCGCACCGGATCAGCGCGGTCGGGCACGCGCACATCGACTCGGCCTGGCTGTGGCCGCTGCGCGAGACCGTACGCAAGGTGGCGCGGACCACCGCCAACATGACCGCGCTCCTGGAGGACGAGCCGGAGTTCGTCTACACGATGTCGCAGGCGCAGCAGTACGCGTGGATCAAGGAGCACCGGCCGGAGGTGTACGCGCGGGTCAAGAAGGCGGTCGCGGAGGGCCGGTTCGTGCCGGCCGGTGGCATGTGGGTGGAGTCGGACACGAACATGCCGGGCTCGGAGGCGATGGCCCGTCAGTTCGTGTACGGCAAGCGGTTCTTCCTGGAGGAGTTCGGCGTCGAGAACGAGGAGGCGTGGCTGCCGGACACGTTCGGTTTCGCGGGCGGACTGCCGCAGATCATCAAGGCGGCGGGGTCCAAGTGGCTGTTGACGCAGAAGATCTCGTGGAGCCAGGTCAACACGTTCCCGCACCACACCTTCTGGTGGGAGGGCATCGACGGGACGCGGATCTTCACGCACTTCCCGCCGATCGACACCTACAACTGCTCGATGAAGGGAAAGGAGATCGCCCATGCCGTCCGCAACTTCAAGGACAAGGGGCGGGCGCGGCACTCGATCGCGCCGACCGGCTGGGGCGACGGGGGCGGCGGCACGACGCGCGAGATGATCGCGAAGGCGGCCCGGCTGCGGAACCTGGAGGGTTCGGCGCGGGTGCGCTGGGAGCGGCCGGCGGAGTTCTTCGCGAAGGCCGAGGCCGAGTACCGGCATCCGCCGGTCTGGGTGGGCGAGTTGTACCTGGAGCTGCACCGGGCGACGCTGACGAGCCAGGCACGGACCAAGCAGGGCAACAGGGCGAGCGAGAACCTGCTGCGCGAGGCGGAGCTGTGGGCCGCGACGGCATCGGTGCGCTCCGGAGTCCCGTATCCGTACGAGGAGTTGGACCGGATCTGGAAGACGGTGCTGCTGCACCAGTTCCACGACATCCTGCCGGGTTCCTCGATCGCGTGGGTGCACCGCGAGGCGGAGCGGACGTACGCGGCGGTGGCCGAGGAGTTGACCGGGATCATCGGACGGGCGCAGCGCGTGCTGGCCGGTGACGCGGTGGCGGGCGGCGAGGTGGTCTTCAACGCGGCTCCGCACGAGCGGGCGGGCGTTCCGGCGGGCGGGGCCCGCAGGGTCGTGGGCCCGCGCGGGAGCGGCTGCACGGTGGAGGCCCGGCCCGGCGGCGGGTTCGTGCTCGCCAACGGGCTGCTGCGAGTGGTCGTGGACGAGCGGGGTCTGGTGGTCTCGGTGGTCGATCTCGCCGACGGACGGGAGACGATCGCGCCGGGTGCGGCCGCCAACCTGCTCCAGATCCACCCCGACTTCCCGAACATGTGGGACGCCTGGGACGTGGACCAGTTCTACCGGAACACCGTGACCGATCTGACCGTGGCCGACGAGGTGACGGTGACGACCGAGACGGCGCAGGCCGTCTCGGTGCGGGTGACCCGCTCCTTCGGCGCCTCGCGTGCGGTCCAGACGCTGACGCTGGCCGCCGGTGCGGAGCGGCTCGATCTGGAGACCGAGGTCGACTGGCACGAGACGGAGAAGTTCCTGAAGGCCGCGTTCCCGCTGGACGTCCACGCCGACCGCTACGCCGCCGAGACCCAGTTCGGCCATCTGCACCGCCCGACGCACACCAACACGAGTTGGGAGGCGGCCAAGTTCGAGGCGTGCAACCACCGCTTCGTCCACTTCGAGGAGCCCGGCTGGGGCGTCGCCCTGGTGACGGCGTCCACGTACGGGCACGACGTGACCCGTACCGTACGGCCTGAGGACGGCGGGACCACGACGACGGTACGGGTGTCCCTGCTGCGCGCCCCGCGTTTCCCGGACCCGCACACCGACCAGGGCGTGCACCGCTTCACCCACGCCCTGGTGCCGGGCGCCTCCGTCGGCGACGCCGTCCGCGAGGGCTACCGCGTGAACCTGCCGGAGCGCCGGGTTCCCGGGGACGCGGACGTCGTCCCGCTGGTCGCCGTGGACGACGACGCCGTGGTGGTCAGCGCCGTGAAGCTCGCCGACGACCGCAGCGGCGACGTGGTCGTCCGGCTCTACGAGTCGCGCGGCGGCCGGGCCGGCGCCCGGCTCACGACCGAGCTCGACCTCGGCGGCGTCACGGTGTGCGACCTGCTGGAGCGTCCGCTCGACGACGTCCCGGCCGGAGCGGTCACGGTGACTGACGGAGCGCTCCGGCTCACGCTGCGGCCCTTCCAGCTGCTCACGCTGCGTTTCGCCCGCTCCGGGGCCGCGCGGTGAGCCACCGCGGATGGAGGGAGTCCACCCTGAAGTCGTGAGCGTGGCGGCCGTCCGCACCGGCCAGGTGCGGATGGTCCGGCGCCAGCTCGGGATGAAGGTGTTCGAGCCCTGCGGGGTCGGTGCGCGGCCAGAGCCGTACGGCGGCGAAGGCCGCGACGAGCGCGGCGGCCGCGAGCACGGTGGCCGCGGTCGGCAGACCGGCGCGTGCGGCCGTCCAGCCGGCGAGCGGGTAGGCCAGCAGCCAGCAGCCGTGCGTGAGGGAGAACCGGGCGGCGAACACGGCGGGCAGATCGGCGGCGCGCGCCGATCTGCGCAGCAGGCGTCCGCCGGGTGTCAGGACGGCCGAGGTGGCGGCCCCGAGGACGAACCAGACCGTGAGCAGGGCGGGCCAGGTCCAGCCGGCCACTCCCGTCCGCAGGCCGAGCGGCAGCAGTGCCAGGACAGCGCTGATCACGAAGGCCGCGGGCAGCATCAGGGCCCGGTCCGCGACCCGGTCCAGGGCTCGGGGCAGCAGCAGTGCCACGGCCATGGAGCCCGCGCCGTAGGCGCCGAGGGCGATGGACACGTCGCCGACGGAACGGCCGAGGGTGTCGCGGACCAGCACGACCGTGTTGACGAGGACCATCGAGCCGCCGAGGGCGACGGCCAGGTCGAGGGCGAGAAGGGCGCGCAGCCGGGGGGTGACGAGGGCGAGCCGGGTGCCGAAGGAGGCCTTGGCGTACAGGCCGCCGACGCGCTCGACCGGTTCGGGTCCCGGGAGCAGTACGGAGACGACCAGCGCGCCCGAGGCGAGGAAGCCGGCGGCCGTTCCCGCGAACAGCCAGTCGTACGAGACCCAGGTGAGCAGGGCGGCGGCGAGGGCCGGGCTGAAGAGGTTCTCCAGGTCGTAGGCGAGCCGGGAGAGCGACAGAGCGCGGGTGTAATCGCCTTCCTCGGGGAGCACGTCCGGGATCGTCGCCTGGAAGGTGGGTGTGAAGGCGGCGGAGGCGGCCTGCAGCAGGAGGATGAGCCCGTAGACCTGCCACACCTCGGTGACGAACGGCAGCGCGACGGCCACGACCACGCGTACCAGGTCCATGGCGACCAGGAGCGCACGCCGGGGTATTCGGTCGGCGAAGGCGCTGATCAGCGGGGCGATGCCGACGTACGCGACCATCTTGATCGCGAGGGCGGTACCCAGGACTGCGGAGGCGTCGGCGCCCGCGAGGTCGTAGGCGAGCAGGCTCAGCGCGACGGTCGCGAGTCCCGTGCCGGCCAGGGCGACGACCTGTGCGGTGAACAGACGACGGTAGGTGCGGTTGCGCAGCACGGACAGCATGAGGCACGCCCTCGCTCGGCGACGGGGTCGTCACCACCGTAGCCGACGCGTGCATGATTGCGCACATGTTGATGCTACGAGGGAGGGGCGGTCCGTCAGTCGTGCCAGGGCTCCCCCGTCACCTGGTGATCGGCGTGACTGATCGCTTCGACCACGAGGCGCCGCATATGTCCGTCCGGCAGCGTGTACACCACCCGCCGGCCGTCCTTCCGGTGCTGGACGAGGCCGCCGAGCCGGAGCTTGGCCAGGTGCTGGCTCACCGCGGGCCGGGCCGCGCCGCACGCCTCGGCGAGCGCACCGACGTCCGACTCCCCGCGGGTCAGGAGCCACACCAGATGCAGTCGGGTCGGGTCCGCGAGCAGCGCGAACACGCCGGCCGCGGCGGCGAGCTCGGGAGCGCCGGGCGTGCGCTGATGCACAACACTCGCTCCTGGGGGTCCCTCGCGTTCTGACATGGGGCCATCGTAGGCACGGAAAAGACGACCGCCCCTGGCGCGGGGCACCGGGGGCGGATCAGGGGAAGCGAACGGTCAGAGCTTGTGCATCCCCTTGTACGGGCTGAGGACGCGGACCTGGGTGGCTCCGAAGTCGACGAGAAGCGCACCCGTCGGCTCCTGGCCGAGGACCTTCCCGAGGCCGTGACGATCGTGGGAGACGCGGTCACCGACGGCGAACTCCTTGATCACGGGATCGGTGGGAGCCGCGAAGGGGCTGGTGGACAGGTGGCGCCGGGGCGCGGATCGGTTCGTCATCGTGAAGCCAGTATGCCCCCCGCGATGGCCTCAGCACAGACTCGAGCGCCCGCCCGGTGTCCGACCCACGGGTCCGGCCGGCGCCCGGCCGGACGCCTCCGATGTCAAGTACCCCGATTTCGGGGCGGATTCGGCGGGAAATCTCCGCTCCACCGCGGGAGAGAAACGGATGTATCGGGTCCGCTACTACCTGTACATCAGTGACGCCGAGGTCGACATGCCGTTCGGCTCCGTACGTCAGCAGCGGAACCTGAGGCGGCAGATCACCGCGTCGGTGTCCCGGCGGACGGCGTGGGCGACGACCGCGCCCCTCTGGTTCTGCAGGAGGCGCTGCCACAGGCGCTCGGGCTCCGCCTCCGGGATGAGGACGGTGACACGCGTCAGGGGTTCGGTCGTCTCGAGTCCGCGGACGTACGCGGTGATGGGGCGGCCGAGCGAACGGCGCTCGGAGGTCAGCCGGACGAGTTCCACGCCCGGGTTCCACAGGGCCCAGTCCCGTTCCAGGGCCTCGGTCTGCGCGCGGTCCTCCGGCTCCGGATGGCAGACGGTCACGGCACGGACCTCGTCGCCGAGGGAGACGGCGGCGGTGATGGCCGCACTGGTGACGCGGGTGAGGGAGGAGACCGGTACGAGCACCAATGAGCGTTCGCGGTGCGGGGGCTCGGGGATGCGGCCGACGCCGAGCCGCTCGCCGATCCTGCCGTAGGCGCGGTGGACGGTCTCGAAGGCGAGCACGAGCAGGGGCAGGGCGATCACGATCAGCCAGGCGCCGTCGTGGAACTTGGTGCCCGTGACGACGACGGCCGAGACTCCGGTGAGCAGCGCGCCGAGGCCGTTCAGCAGGGCCTTGCCCGCCCAGCGGGGGCCGCGTTCGCGCCGCCAGTGCAGGACCATGCCGGTCTGGGCGATGGTGAAGCCGACGAAGACGCCGATCGCGAAGAGCGGGACGAGGGTGTTCGTGTCACCGCCGGAGAAGACCAGCAGAGCCGCGGAGATCACGGACAGCCACACGACACCGTGCCGGTGGACCTGGCGGTCGGCCTTGAGACCGAAGACGTGCGGCAGGTAGTTGTCCCGGGCGAGCAGCTTCAGCAGGATGGGAAGGCCGCCGAAGGAGGTGTTCGCGGAGAGCGCCAGCAGCACCATCGTGGCGAACTGGACCACGTAGAAGGCCCAGTTGTGGCCCAGGGAGGCGTCGGCGAGCTGGGCGAGGACGGTGACCCCCTCGACCGGCTGCAGCCCGAAGCGGGAGATCAGCACGGACAGGCCGATGAGCATCACGCCGAGCAGCGCGCCGAGGGCGACCTCCGCGCGCATCGCCCGCTTGGCGGCGGGGGCGCGGAAGGACGGCACGGCGTTGGCGATCGCCTCGACGCCCGTGAGGGCGGAGCATCCGGAGGCGAAGGCCTTCAGGAGCAGCAGGGCGCCGACGGTGGTCGCGTTGTCGGCGAGGACGGAGGCGTGGCCGGCGGACGCGGCCGTGGAGACCGGCGCGTCGCGGAACAGGCCGACGGCTATGAGAGTGAGGATCGCGCCGATGAACACGGCGGTCGGGACGATGAAGGCGCGGGCCGAGTCGACGATGCCGCGCAGGTTCACGGCGGTGATGAGGACGAGGACGGCGAGGCAGATCCACAGCCGGTCGCCGTAGAGCTCGGGGAAGGCCGAGGTCAGGGCCGCGACGCCGGCCGTGACGGCCACGGCGACGTTGAGGACGTAGTCCAGGACGAGCGAGCCGGCCGCGACCAGGCTGGTGCGCCGGCCGAGGTGGGCCTTGGCCACCGCGTAGGACCCGCCGCCGTCCGGGAAGGCGGCGATGACCTGACGGTACGAGGCGACGAGCACGGCCAGCAGGCCGGCGATGCCGAGCGTGACCGGCAGGGTGAGGCCGAGCCCGTGGGCGCCGGCCGCCGCCAGGACGAGGACGATGGCCTCGGGGCCGTACGCGACCGACGCCATCGCGTCGAGCGAGAGCGCGGCGAGCCCGGTGACAGCGGTCAGCCGATGCCGGGAGCCGGTATCGGGGGGTTCCTCTGCGCTGGGCGCTGCACCGTTCTCGGTGGTCAGGACGGCCATCTGTCTGGATCCTTTCGTGACTGTTCCGCCTCAGATTGGGGCCGCGTGTGTTCCCTGCCGAGCGGTCCTCGCGCGGTCTTGACGGCTTCCTGTCCGGTCCGTACGCGTTCTTGACGCGCCCGGTCGCCTGACGGACACCGGTCGGCGCTGTCACGGCGTCGTCAGCTCCGTGTCAGCGCCGCCGGGCACTGTCGTCTCCGTCGACAACGACCACAACGACACGACGCACGAGACAGACGCGTCGGACGAGAACGGGGACAAGCCATGTCGTACGCCATCCGGGCCGAGGCTCTGGTCAAGAAGTACGAGGACACCGTCGCCCTGGACGGGGTCGATCTGGAGGTGGCCGCCGGCGAGGTGGTCGGCGTGCTCGGCCCGAAGGGGGCGGGCAAGACCACCACCGTGCGGATCCTGGCCGGGATGCTGCCGCCCGACGCGGGCCGTGCCGCGGTCGTCGGGTGCGACGTGGTGGCGGACGAGGCCCGGGTGCTCGGCCTGGTCGGAGTGTGCGGCCTGACCGGACCGGCCGCGCCGATCACCGTGGCCGGACGGACGGAACCGCCGGAGCGGTTCGCCGCGGCGGAGCAGCACCTGTCCGGTGCCGAGCACCTGGTGCTCCGCGGGCGCCTGCTCGGCATGGCGAAGAGGGACGCCCGGGCGAGGGCGGCCGAGCTCGTGGCGTTCTTCGAGCTCACCGACGCGGCGACTCGTCCGCTCAGCGCCTTCTCGGGCGGGCTGCGCCGCAGGCTGGACCTCGCGGTGAGCGTGGTCGGCCGGCCGCCGGTGGTGCTTCTGGACGAGCCGACCGCCGGGCTCGCGTCCCGGGCTCGCGAGGAGATCGGGGACATGGTCCGGCGGCTGGCGGCGGACGGGACGACCGTGCTGTTCACCACGGAGTCCGCGGAGGAGGCCGACCGGCTGTCCGACCGGATCCTCGTGCTCGACCGGGGCCGGGTCCTCGCGGTGGGGGCGCCGGACGAGCTCAAGCGGAGGGACGGCAGCCAGACGCTGCGTGTGCGGCCGACGCTGACTGCGGACGTGGACACCGTGGCCCGCATCCTGTCCGAGCTGACCGGCGCCACCCCCGACCGTGAGGCGTCGACAGGCCTGCTCACCGTGCCGATCTCCGACCCGATGCTGATCTCCGCGCTCGTGCGCCGCCTCGACGGGGCCGGGATCGCCACCGACGAACTGGGCCTGCGCCTGCCCGGCCTGAACGACGTCCTGCTCACGCTGACGGCCCGGCCCTCCGAGGAGGCGGACCGGGCGGGCGCGGAGGCGGACCGGGCGGGCGCGGCCGAGAGGAACGTGGCCTGAGCACGTACCGGCTACGACAAGGCGGACCGGCCGGTTTCCCTGGTGAGCGAGTCCAGCGCGTCCTGCCTCGGCATGGCGGCGCCCTGCCGGTACGCCTCGTCGTAGCCGTCCTCGCCGAGCCTCTCGGTGAGTTCGGCGATCAGGGTGCGAAGCTCCGGACTGCCGTGGTCGAACGCGCCGCGGATGGCGTGGCTCATCCCCAGGGCGATCGCCGCACCGGCCGGATCACCCTCCAGCGCGCGCAGCCTGCCCAATTGCTGAGCGACCGCCGCGAGGCCGTTGCTGTCCCCTCGTACTCCGAGGCCACGCACGGCCCGTACCAGCAGCGCGCGGGACTCGTCGGCCGCTCCCTCCGCGAGCCGGTTCTCCATCCTGCTGGCGGCGATGATGTCCCGGCTCGTCTCCTCCGGGTAGGGGAGCCGGTGGACCAGCGAATCCATCCGGTCCAGGGCCTCGTCGGCACGGGCCAGATCCCCCTCGGCCCGATGCACGGCGGCGAGCACCGGCAACAGCCCTACCTCGAGACGCCGTTGGCCGCGCTCCTCGGCCTGCCGCAGCGCGGCCTGGACGTCCCTCAGGGCTCCGTCGAGGTCGCCCGTGCGGATCCGCTCCATGGCGAGCCTGTACTTGGTCCACATCAGGTGTTCCTCGGTGCCGAGCTCGGTGCTGATCGCGACGGCTCGTTCGAAGGCGGCGAGGGCCGGACCGTGCTCGCCCCGTATGGAGTGGCTCCCGCCCGTGGGGAGCAGGCTCATCACGAGCCCCCAGCGATCGCCCACCTCCTCGAAACCGCGCAACGCCTCCCGGCGTGCCTCGGCCCCGGTCTCCAGGTCGCCCTGTTCGCAGAGGACGAAGTCGTGTGCCCAGTGCGCGCTGGCCCGCACCCAGGGGTCCGGGGACTTCAGGGACTGCTGGAGCCCGCGTTCCCTCTCCTCCTTGTCACCCGCCAGCTGGGACATGCGCAGCAGCGGCAGTGCCGGGTGGAAGCCGAGCACCTCGGGCTTGTCGACGTCCTCCTCCGCCGGGGCGACGGCTGCACCCTCGGCATCCGGGGCGCCCGCCGCGCTCCGTACGAGGCCGAAGGCGGCCCGCACCTCCGGGGGCAGTACGTCTCCGAGTTCCAGGACCTCCGCCAGAAAGGTCTCGAACTGGGTGGTCATGCCCCGGATCCCCCAGTACCAGAACATCGCCCGGACGAACCGGGAAGCCCGCGGCGCGTCCCGTGCGTCGAGCACCGACCTCAGCCCGGCGACCATGTTGTCGTGATCGGCGTCGAAGACCGCGATCGCGCGCAGCTGTTCGCCGGTACGAAGCAGGGGTTCGAGCTCTTCGGCCAGGGCGAGGAAGTGGTCGGCGAACCGTGTGGCGACCTCGTCCCCGGCCTGGACGAGCCGGTCGGCCGCGTAGGCGCGGACCGTCTCCAGCATCCGGTACCGCGGCTCGTTGTCGCCGGAGGGTTCCACCAGGGACTTCTCGACCAGCGAGCCGAGCACGTACAGCACGTCGTCCGCCGGCAGCGACGCGTCCGAGCAGACCCCTTCCAGCGCCGCGACCGTCGCCCCGCCCGGGAACACCGACAGCCGCCGTGCCAGGGTCCGTTCGGGCTCGTCGAGGAGGTCCCAGCTCCATTCGACGAGCGCGAGGAGCGTGCGCTGGCGCGGCAGTGCCGTCCTGCTTCCCGAGGTCAGCAGGCGGAACCGGTCGTCGAGGCGGCGCGCGATCTGCTCGACGCTCATCGAGCGCAGCTTGGCCGCCGCCAGTTCGAGGGCGAGCGGCATCCCGTCGAGGCGCCGGCAGATCTCCACCACGGCGCCCGCCGTGGAGTCGTCGAGCGCGAAGTCCGGCCGGATCCCGACGGCGCGGTCGACGAACAGCCGCACGGCGGCCGAGTCTCCGGCCTCGGCGAGCTCACGCGACGGTCCGGGCAGCTCCAGCGGGCCGAGCGGGCACAGCGCCTCCCCGGTGATGGCGAGGGCTTCCCTGCTGGTGGCGAGGATCCTCAACTGCGGGAGCCTGTCGAGGAGTTCCTCGGCGAGCTCGGCGGCGGCCTCGACGAGGTGCTCGCAGTTGTCGAGGACGAGCACCGCCTCGCCGACGTCGAACAGTT
Source organism: Streptomyces sp. NPDC059875 (assembly GCF_042731085.1). NCBI lineage: Bacteria > Bacillati > Actinomycetota > Actinomycetes > Kitasatosporales > Streptomycetaceae > Streptomyces > Streptomyces sp. NPDC059875. Next base: position 196,879 of record NZ_JBHWJZ010000003.1, on the reverse strand, counting down.
CGGCCAGCCGGTCGACGGGCGTCACGCGCTGGGCCTGGCCGCTGTCATAGAGGCGGCCCTCCTTGGAGCTGAGCGTGCCGAGGACCGCGTCGGCGAGCTGGTCCCCGGGTCCCACACCGGCCAGCGGCACGAACCACACCCGGCCGCGTCCGTAAGCCCGGTGCCGGGTCGCCGCTTCGAGGGAGAGCCTGGTCTTGCCCGCGCCGCCGAAGCCGACGATGGTGACGAGCCGGGATGCGGCCATCAGGTCGGCGACCCGGTCGAGTTCGCGGTCGCGGCCGACGAAGCTGGTCAGCCGGGCCGGGAGGCGGCTGGGCGCGGACTCGCTCCGGGCGGAGGGAGCGGTCAACTCACCTCGGAGCAAGGCCAGATGGATCTCCTGGAGTTCGGCCGAGGGGTCGACACCCAGTTCCTCGCCGAGCCTGCCACGCATCTCCTCGTACACGGCGAGCGCGTCGGACTGCCGTCCCGCAGCGGACAGTGCCCGCATCCGCAGGCCGGCGATCCGTTCGCTCAACGGGCGTTCCGTCCCGGCCGATTCGAGGTCGGCGAGGACATCGGCGTGCCGTCCGAGTCGCAGCTCGGCGTCGAAGCGGTCCTCGGCCGCGGCGGCCCGCACGTCGTCGAGGCGCGTGGCGGCCGCCCTGGCGAAGGGGGCGTCCAGCACGTCCGCGAGGGCCGGGCCGCGCCACAGCGCGAGCGCCGCGTCGAGCACGGAGGCCGCCTCCTCGAGGCGGCCGGCCGCCAGCTCGCGCCGCCCCTGTGCCACCGACTCCTCGAACCGGTACGCGTCCACGTCCTCGTCGCGCACCGACAGCCGGTATCCGCCCGCACCGGACTCGACCGTGCCGGCGCCGCGCAGGGCCTTCCGCAGCCGGGACACCAGAGCCTGGAGGGCGTTGCCCGCCTCGGCCGGCGGCTCCGTCCCCCACAGCCCGTCCACGAGCGCGTCGACGGACACCGGCCGGCCTCCCTCGAGTGCGAGCCGGGCCAGCAGCATCCGCAGCCGGACCCCTCCGACGTCGATCGGTGTCGCGTCGTCCGTACCGGCTCCGACCGGCCCCAACAGGACAATCCTCACAGCTTCAGCCTCCCCCTGGCCCCGACCGCATCCGCGGTTCCGGACCGCGAGTGGATCTTAGCGATCGACCCGTCGAGCGTCCGCGACGAGTCTCGTCACCGGGAACGAGGGAGCGTGCCCAGGACGCGGAGGTGCGGCCGGTCGTCGCCGTCCGGGTGGCTGACCTCGACCCGTACGCCGTAGACCTCCGCGATCAGCTCGGCGGTCAGCACCTCGCGCGGCGCGCCGGCGGCCACGACCCGTCCGCCGGAGAGCACGACGATCGTGTCGCAGTACATCGCGGCCAGGTTCAGGTCGTGGAGGGCGACGATCGTGGTGACCGGCAGTCCGGACACCAGGTCGAGGAGGTCGTGCTGGTGCTGGATGTCGAGATGGTTGGTGGGTTCGTCGAGGAGGAGTTCCCTCGGCTCCTGGGCGAGGGCCCGGGCGATCTGGACGCGTTGGCGTTCGCCGCCGGACAGGGTGTGCCAGGGCTGTTCGGCACGGTCGGTCAGGCCGGTGCGGTGCAGGGCGTCCCGTACGGCGTCCTCGTCGGCGGTCGTCGGGGGCGACCAGGCCCGCCGGTGGGGGATGCGGCCCAGGCGTACGACGTCGGCGGCGCTCAGCTCGACGAGGGTGTCGGCCTGCTGCTCGACGACCGCCACGCGCCGGGCGACGTCCCGGCGTCGCAGCTCCGCCAGCGGCCGGCCGTCGAGGGTGACGACTCCGGCGGACGGCGCGAGGACGCCGCACAGCAGCCGCAACAGGGTTGATTTCCCGGACCCGTTGGGGCCGAGGAGGGCGGTCGTGGTGCCGGGCGTGGGGGCGATGCCGACCCCGTCGAGGATCAGCCGCCCGCCGGCGGTGCGCGAGACGCGTTCGGCGCCGAGTGTCATCGGTGGGCCCTCCTGCTCCGGTACAGGACGAGGACGAAGGCGGGGACTCCGACGAGTGAGGTGACGACGCCGACCGGCACCTCCTGGGGTTCGAGGACGGTCCGGGCGAGGGTGTCCACCCAGACCAGGAAGACCGCACCGCCGAGGGCGGTGACGGGCAGCAGTCGGCCGTGTCCCGGTCCGACGAGGGCACGGGCCGCGTGCGGCAGGACGAGGCCGACGAAACCGATCGCGCCCGCCGAGCTGACCAGTGCGGCGGTGAGCAGCGCGGTGGCGCACAGCAGGACGAGCCGGGTGCGGGCGACCCGTACGCCGAGGGTGGCCGCCGCGTCCTGTCCGAACGCGAAGGCGTCGAGGGTACGGGCGTAGCCGAGGCAGACGGCCAGGGTGAGCACGAGGACGGCGAGGCAGAGCCATACGTCGCTCCAGCCGGCGCCGCTCAGCGACCCGAGCAGCCAGAACAGCACGCCGCGGGTCGTCTCGGCGTCGGCGGAGGTGACGACGACGAAGGAGGTGAGGGCGGAGAAGAGCTGCATCGCCGCGACGCCGGAGAGGACGACCCGGTCGGGCGTGCCGCCGAGCGTGTGACTCAGCAGGAGCATCGCGGCGAACGAGCACACCGCGCCCGCGAAGGCGCCCGCGGAGAGGGACAGCGCTCCCCCGCCGACGCCGAGGACGACCACCACGACCGCTCCGGTCGAAGCGCCGGAGGAGACGCCGAGGACGAAGGGGTCGGCGAGCGGATTGCGCAGTAGGGACTGCATGACCGCTCCGCAGACGGCGAGGCCTGCCCCGCATACGGCGGCGAGGAGGGTACGGGGCAGTCGCAGGTTCCAGATGATGCCGTCCCGGATCGGGCCGATCCCGGAGGGGGCGCCGCCGAGATGGGAGGCGACGACGGACCCCGCGTCGCCGACGCCCATGTCCGCCGGTCCGATGGTGATCGCCACGGCCAGCGAGAGGAGGAGCGCCGCGCATCCGGCCGTGATGCGCAGCAGGGCGGCGGTCACTTCGTGAGGCCGTGCGCGCGCAGGGCGGCGGCGACCTGTTCGATGCCCTCGACGGTGCGGATGGTCGGGTTCATGGCCTGACCGCTGAGGAGCACGTACCGCTTGTGGCGTACGGCGTCCATGTTCTTCGTGACCGGGTCGGACTCCAGGAACTCGATCTTCTTCGCGGCGCTCTCCCCGGACTGCGCCTTGCGCGTGAGGTCGCCGATCACCAGCAGGTCGGGGTTGCGGTCGGCGACCGACTCCCAGCCGATCTGTGGCCATTCCTCGGTGGTGTCGTCGAAGACGTTCTTCGTTCCGGTCTCCCGGGTGATGACGCCGGGTGCTCCGCAACAGCCCGCCATGTAGGGGGACTTGGCGTCGGAGAACCAGTAGAGGACGCTGACGTCGGCGGCGCGGAGACCGTCGGTGGCCTTCGTCACCCGGCCCTTGAGCCGGGTGATCAGCTGTTCGCCGCGCTCCTCGACACCGAACACCCGGGCCAGGTCGCGGACTTCACCGTAAACGGCGTCCATGGCCAGCGGTGTGGTGCGCTTGCCGTCGCCACCATCGCTGTTGTCCTTGCCCACGCAGTCGGACGGGGAGAGGTAGGTGGGGACGCCGAGCTTCTCGAACTGCTCGCGGGTGGCGACCCCGCCCTTGCCGAGCGTGGAGCCGAACGAGGCGGCGACGAAGTCGGGTTCGGCGTCCAGCACCTTCTCGAAGGAGGGGTTGTTCTCCGCCAGCCTCGGGACTCCGGAGGCGGCCTTCTCCAGGCCCTTCATCACCGGGTCGGTCCAGGTCGCGGTCCCCACCATCCGGTCGCCGAGACCGAGGGACAGCATGATCTCGGTGGTGCCCTGGTTCAGGGACACGGCCCGGCGCGGCCCGCCGGGCGGGATCTCCACGGTGCGGCCGCAGTTCTCGAGCGTCCGCGCGGAGGCGGACGGTGCGGACCCGGCCTCGTCGGCGGGGCCGGCGCAGCCGGTGAGGAGCAGGGCCCCGGACGCGAGCAGCGCGAAGGGAAGGGGGGTACGGGCGAATGGCACGGCTCGTCCTCGGCGTCGAGGGCCCATGCGCGGGGCCCGTCTCGTACGGAACCGCCAGCAGGTCTTCGGACTCGGGGTCATCCGGACGGGGCGCCTTCCCGGACCGGTTCCCCGGTCCAGTGGCTTCGTGCCCCGCCCGTCGCCCTCACCGCTGCGCGTCAGCTCCGGATTCGCACCGGATTCCCTGACTCGCGTGCGTCACGCACGTGAGTTCGACTGGCTACCGCAAGCTACCAGAACGCCGACGGGGCGGCGGTGGGAGGGTGCGCGAGCCCTTTCGGGATCTGCCGCACCACTCCACCGCCGCCCCGTTCACCGGGGCCCGGACGTGCCGGACCGCCGAGGTCAGACCACGGGCACCGGGTAGGTCGGGTACTCGACCCCGGACACGTGCTGGACGACGCGGATGACCTGGCAGGAGTAGCCGAACTCGTTGTCGTACCAGAGGTAGAGGATCGCGTTGTCACCGTCGACCTTGGTGGCGCCGGCGTCGACGATCGACGCGTGGCGCGAGCCGACGAAGTCCATCGAGACGGCGTCGGGGGCGGTGGTGAAGTCGATCTGGCGCTTGAGCGGCGAGTGCAGCGAGACGTCGCGGAGGTAGTCGAGGACATCCTCGCGGGTGGTCTCGCGACCCAGGCGCAGGCTGAGGATGGCGATCGAGACGTCCGGGACGGGGACGCGGATCGAGCTGCCGGTGATCGGCGCCTTGAGGTCGGGCAGCGCCTTGGCGACGGCCGACGCGGCTCCGGTCTCGGTGATGACCATGTTGAGCGGCGCGGAACGGCCGCGACGGTCGGCCTTGTGGTAGTTGTCCAGCAGGTTCTGGTCGTTGGTGAACGAGTGGACGGTCTCCACGTGGCCGCGCAGGACGCCGTACTCGTCGGCCATCGCCTTCAGCGGCGGGACGATCGCGTTGGTGGTGCAGGAGGCGCAGGACAGGATCTGCTCGTCCGGCTTGATCGTGTCGTGGTTGACGCCGTGGACGATGTTCGGGACGTCGCCCTTGCCCGGAGCGGTCAGGACGACCTTGTCGATACCGGGGCGCAGGTGCTTCGACAGGCCCTCGCGGTCCCGCCACTTGCCCGTGTTGTCGATGAGGATGGCGTCCTTGATGCCGTACGCCGTGTAGTCGACCTCGGAGGGGTCGTTGGCGTAGATCACCTTGATGGTGTTGCCGTTGGCGACGATCGTGCTCGTCGCCTCGTCCACCGTGATGGTGCCCTGGAACTGACCGTGGATGGAGTCGCGGCGCAGCAGCGAGGCGCGCTTGACCAGGTCCTGGTCGCCACCGCCGCGGACCACGATGGCGCGCAGGCGCAGGCCGTTGCCGGAGCCGGCCTTCTCGATGAGCAGGCGGGCGACGAGGCGGCCGATGCGGCCGAAGCCGTAGAGGACGACGTCGCGGCCCTCGCCGCGCTCGATCTTGTTGGCACCGGTGGCGCCGGCGACGGCCGCGGCGGTGAACTCCTCCACCGACTGACCGTGGTCGTCGTTCTTGTACGTCGCGGCGAGCATGCCGATGTCGATCTGCGAGGGACCCAGGTCCAGCGCGGCGAGCGCCTGCAGGAAGGGCATCGTCTCGGTGACGGACAGTTCCTCACCGGCGATCTGCCGGGCGAACCGGTGGGTCTTGAGGATGCTCACCACCGACTTGTTCACCAAGGAGCGGCTGTGCAGCAGGACGGTCACGTCCCGCTCGCGGTGCAGCTTCCCGATGATGGGGATCATCGACTCCGCGATCTCCTCGCGAGTCTTCCAGTTGGTGAACGAGTCATCATTGACAGTCACAGGTTTATCTTTCGAGCTAGGCGGCGCTCATATGCTAACCCGCCCCTCCTTTGATCGTTCAAGGGGTCCCTCGGGACCGAACACTGGCACCCCATTTAGTCGCACTTCGTCCCGTTATGCGCGCCAGTGACATGGCCCGCACCCACGGAATCCGTCGCTGTACGGACGGGGCGCCGAACCCACGGACAACGCCCCCGGCGCGCCTGCGGCCGGCGATGAGTTCCGGGCGGTCGCGGCGTCTACCGTGCGGAAGGCACACATCGTCGGAACCCCCACGGAGCGTCACATGAGGAAGATCGTCTCCCAGCTGTTCATCTCGCTCGACGGCGTCGTCGAGGACCCCCACACCTGGCACTTCCCCTACTTCAACGACGAGATGGGCGTCGCGGTCGACGCCGTCCTGGGCCGGGCGGACACGCTCCTCCTGGGGCGCCGGACGTACGACAGCTTCGCCGGGGCGTGGCCCGAGCGCGAGGCGGCCGGCGGCGAGGACGCCCCCTTCGCCAAGGTTCTCGGCGACGCGCGGAAGATCGTGGTCTCCCGTCAGTCGCTCGATCTGACCTGGCGGAACTCCGAGCAGCACCAGGGCGACCTCCTCGACGCGGTCAGGGCTCTGAAGAGCGAGCAGGGAGAGAGCCGCATCGCGATCAGCGGCTCGGTGTCCCTGGTGCGGCAGCTCCTCGACGCCGGGCTGCTGGACGAGCTCAACCTGCTGGTGCACCCCATCGCCGTACGCAAGGGCCTGCGACTGTTCGACGAGGCCGGGACGCCGACCCCGCTGAAGCTGCTCTCCGCCGAGACCTTCGCCACAGGCGTCCTCAACCTGGTGTACGCCCCCGCGGCCCCGGCCGGCGAGGCGGGCTACGACGAGGCCAAGACCCACCTGCCCCGCGCCGACCGGGAGGACTGACGCACGGCCGGCCCGGCCCGGGCTGCCGGGCATGATCCGCCGGGCCGGACCCCTCGGCCCCGGTGCGAAACCCGCGTGCACCGGGCCGCGCGGTTCTGTGATCATGCGGGGATGGCCCACCTTCTCGAACCCCTGGTCATCCGCCACACGCACCGCCTCCCCGCCCCCACCGGGCCTGCCGGGGAAGGCCAGGTCGCCGCGCGGCAGTTGGATGCCGCGCTCATGTCCGTGGGCTTCAAACTCTCGGCGGAACTGCTGACCCATCTGTCGGGCCTGTCCGACGACACGGTGACCGCCACCGCTGTACGGACGCTGCGGGTGGTCCGCGAGATGGTCGGGGACCACGTCCAGCACAACGTCTACTTCGTCGACTTCCCCGCCCATGTGCCCGACACCTTCGACTTCTGGATGCGGTGCATCGCCGACGCGCTGAGCGACGACGCCTCCCACGAACGCACGGTCGCCCAGCTCGAGAGCGGCGTGCTCGACCTGCTCACCCTCCCGACGTACGGCAACTACCGGCACACGTACGCCGAGATGCTCGCCGCTCACGACGAGCTGACCGCCGCGGCCGGCGACCGTCTGACGGTCCTTCACCTGGGCGGCGACGCGGACGCCGAGGTCACCGCCCTGTACCTGGCCCTCGCCGGCAGCACCACGCCTCTGGGCGAGGACGACCTGCGTGACCTGGCCGCGCTCGCCGGCCACTGCGTCGACGGCCCCCAGCCCGAGGCTGTCCCGATCCGGGAGAACCTCGCCGTCGTCAACCGCGCCCGTCTGTCCGCCGGGGCCGGCCTCCTTCTCGACACCGTGACCGATGTGCTCCGGCTGGCCTGCGCGCTGTCCGACGGCGATGTCACGCTCCAAGAGCCGACACGGTTCCGGGCCCTGTCCCGCCCGAGCCGCCGTGCGCTGCTCGCGGGCCTGGACAGCGTCGTCGCCGCCGCCCCCGCCAAGCTCGCCGACGTGGGCGTGCACCGCGAGGCGTGGAAGCGTCTCGGCGAACGCCTCCACCCCCACGAGTACCCGCGCTGGCCGCATGCCGCCGAGGTGTTCGCCGTCGCCCGGGGCGAGAAGAAGGCCCGTTCCTTCGACAGCCGCGTCGAGGACATGCTCGGCCGTCATGACGTCATCGGTGCGGCGGAGCTGCTGAAGTCCGCGCCGGGCAGGCTGTTCCGCTCCCTGGACCGGCTGCTGCGCATGGCGTCCGGCCAGGGCGAACGCGACGCCGTGGTGGCGGCCGCGATGGAGGTCGCGCCGAAGGTGTCCGGCCGCGTCGTGCTGGCGGTACGGGAACACCTCCTCAACCGACACGAGAAGGCGGGCGAACGCCGGGTGTTCGTCAACCGCCTGGGCCGCGCCTGGGTCGCCTCCGACACCCGTCGGGCCGTGCTGCCGCCCGAGCGCGACCGTCTGATCGCCACGCTCGACGACGAGATCCGCCGCCGACTCCCCTCCCCCGGCCACCTGTTGATCGACCCCGACGTGCTCGACGTGGCGCTCCCGCTCAGCGGCCGGGCCACCGCGGCCGGCCTCGGCGTCCTGCCGCGGGGGTCCGTCACCCCGGTCGAGGGTGAACTGCTGCGCTTCTTCGTCCACTGGAAGCAGACGGCCCGCAGCACCGACTACGACCTGTCCGCGCTCATGCTGAACGCCGACTACTCGACCCTGTCCTGGCTGTCGTACACGAACCTCACCGAACTCGAAGGCGAGCACTCGGGTGACATCACCGATGCGTCCGACGGCGCCTCGGAGTTCATCAACCTGCGCCTGGGAGCCGCCCGTTGCACGTTCATCGTGCCGCAGGTCGACATCTACTCGGGGGAGGGCTTCGAGGAGGTCGAGGAGTCGTTCTTCGGCTTCATGCTGCGCGACGCCGAACAGCAGGGCCGCCCCTTCGAGGCGCGTACGGTACGCATGAAGTCGGAACTGCGCGGCCCCGGCAGGGTCGCGCTGCCGCTGGCGTTCGTGCGCGGCGACGACGGCCGGTGGCGCGCCGTCTGGCTGCACCTGTACTTGAAGGGCCATCCGACGGCCAACCAGGTCGAAGGAAACCAGGTCTCCGTCGCGACGCTGCTCCGCGGCATCGTCGAGCGCACGCCCCTCACGGTGCGCTACCTCGTCGGCCTGCTCGCCGACGACAACACGACGACGCCGGCGGCCATCACGGTGTGGGACGGAACGACGGTCCCGGACGGTCCCGTCACCTACATCGGCCTGCAGCGCCCGGAGGGTCTGCACCCGGACTCGCGGATTCTCACCCCGGAAAATCTGCGCGACCTGATCCCCGAGTGACTGTTATCGTGAGCGGCGGCGAGGCCATGAAGGGGCTTCCTTCTCCCATCCAATGAACTAGTCCCTTCGCTTTCCTCGCCCTCGACTTACGCCGGCCGGGTCGCGGTCAGGACGCCGATCTTGTCGATGCGGTGCTCCGGATTGCCCTGGGCGTCCCGCCAGAAGTTGCCCGCCGCGTCGTCCTCCGGCGTCGCGCAGGTGGAGAGCGTGATCATGGCCCGGGTGGGCTTCTCCCCCGGCGCCCCTGGAACCGCAGCCCGCTGCTCGGCGAGGGAACTAGCGGAGCGGAAGGACGTCGTCCGCGTCTCGGTGATCCGGTACTCGTAGACGGTGTCCCCGAAGGTGACGAAGACCGAGTCGCCCACGTCGACCGAGGGCAGATCACGCAGGGGCCCGCCGGCGGAGAGCCGGTGGGCGGTCACCAGGTAGTTGCCGATCTCGCCCGGGCCGACGCCGCCCCGCTTTCCGTAGGGGCTGGCGGCCACGCCACGATCCTGGATGCGGGTGCCCGCCGGATCGTCGGTCGTGCCCTCGTACGGCACGACGGTCAGCGCTGCCACACCGATCGACGGTATGGCCATCTCCGCGGCACGGGTCCGCTTGCTGGGGTCCGGCTCGGGGGCCTGCGACGAGGGCGCGGGCGATGTCGCGGCTGCCGTCACCTCCGATATCGCCGCCTCTGATATCGCCGCCGATGTCGCCGGTGTCGCCGGTGTGGCGGACGCATCGACGCCGCCACTCACGGCTGCGCAGCCGACGAGCGCGGCGACGACGGTGGCGGCAAGGGCGCAGTGTGCGGCTCGGACTCTGTGCATGGCCTTCCGAAGGGTTGCTCGACAAAGGTCGTTTCAGCTGCGAAAACGACAGAAATCGAGCACATATTCCCACGCGGGCGGCAAACATCGGCCTGGCGTGGTCAGCAGCCTCCGGCGGAGGTCGGGGCGCCGATGCCGATCTGAAGGGTGGCGGGGGCAGAGCAGCAGCCGCCGTCGGCCGACCGCTCGGCCTCGGGCTGGTCGAAAAGGCCGGCGCCGCCGCAGACGCCGGTCTCGGGAAGGGTCAGTTCGACGCGTTCGGCGGCCGCGCGGTCGCCGGCGATGGCGGCGACGACGGAGCGGACCTGCTCGTAGCCGGTCATCGCGAGGAAGGTCGGGGCCCGGCCGTAGGACTTCATGCCGACGAGATAGACATCCTTCTCCGGGTGGGACAGCTCCTTCACCCCGTGCGGGTAGACGGTGCCGCACGAATGCTGGTTGGGGTCGATCAGCGGGGCCAGCGCGACGGGAGCCTGGAGGCGGTCGTCGAGGCCGAGGCGGAGCTCGGAGAGGAAGCTCAGGTCGGGGCGGAAGCCGGTGAGGACGATGACCTCGTCGACCGGGGCGAGGCGCCGGCCGTCCTCTCCGACGAGGACCAAGCGGCCTTCGTCGGTCCTCTCGACGGCCTCGGTACGGAAGCCGGTGACGGCGTCCGCGTGGCCGGCGTCGACCGCGGCCTTCGCGGCGAGTCCGAGGGCGCCGCGGGCGGGCAGCTGGTCGGCGGCGCCGCCGCCGAAGGTGGAGCCGCTGATCCCACGGCGCAGGATCCAGACCGCGTGGGTGCCGGGAGCCTCCCGTGCCAGGTCCGCGAGCGAGGTGAGTGCGGTGAAGGCGGAGGCGCCGGATCCGATGACGGCGGTGCGCTTTCCGGCGTAACGGGCGCGTACGGAAGGGTCGTTCAGGTCGGGAACGCGGTGGACGAGGGCGTCGGCGGCGGCCTTCTCACCGAGGGCGGGCAGGCCGCTGCCACCGGCCGGGCCGGGGGTGGACCACGTACCGGAGGCGTCGATGACCGCGCGGGCGAAGACCCGGGCCTCGCCGCCGTCGGCCGTCGTGAAGTGGACGACGAAGGGCTGGGTGTCGCGGTCGGCGTCGACGATGCGGTCGCGGCCGGCGCGCGAGACGCCCGTGACGCGAGCGCTGTAGCGGACACGGTCACCGAGCCTGCCCGCGAGGGGCTGGAGGTAGGAGTCGGCCCAGTCTCCGCCCGTGGGGTACGTGCGGGCGTCGGGTCGGACCCAGCCGGTGGGAGCGAGGAGCTTCTCGGCGGCCGGGTCGGTGAGCTCGCCCCAGGTGGAGAAGAGCCGTACGTGCGCCCACTCCCGTACAGCCGATCCGGCGACCGGTCCGGCTTCCAGGACCAACGGTTCCAGGCCGCGGTCGACGAGGTGGGCGGCGGCGGCGAGGCCGGCGGGCCCGGCGCCGATCACGACGACGGGCAGGGATGCGAGGGATTCGGTCACGGCGGACTCCCGTTTGATTCGATGACCGTCGATGTTCTGTGCCACCAGACTGGACCCTGTATCGACATCCGTCAACATAGACATTCATCGAATCTGGATCGATGATGGGGGCATGGCCACTGTGAACACCGCGCTGCCGCTGCTGGAGCCCGAAGGGCCCACGGCACCGTGCTGCCCGCCGCTGACCGAACGCCCGCTGACGGCCGACGAGGCCGAGCGGAGCGCCCTGATGTTCAAGGCCCTCGGCGACCCGGTGAGGCTGCGGCTCTTCTCCCTGGTCGCCTCGCACGAGGGCGGCGAGGCCTGCGTGTGCGACATCTCGGACGTGGGCGTCTCCCAGCCCACGGTCTCCCACCACCTGAAGAAGCTGAAGGAGGCGGGGCTGCTCAGCTCCGAGCGCCGGGGAACCTGGGTGTACTACCGGGTGGAGCCGTCGGCGCTCGCCGCCATGGGGCAGCTTCTGGCCCGCGCCGGCGCAGCGTGAGCACGGCGGTCACCGCTCGCGGCACTCCTCGGGTCAGGCCTCGGACGGAACGGAGCCGGTCCGGCCGCGCAGGAAGATGACCGCGACCAGCGCGAGGCCCACGACCACGCCCACCAGCTGCATGCCGATGAAGCCCGGTACGGAGGCGGGGGCGATGCCCGCGAAGGTGTCGGTGAACGCGCGCCCGATCGTCACGGCCGGGTTCGCGAAGGAGGTGGAGGACGTGAACCAGTAGGCGGCGCCGATGTACGAGGCGACCGCCACGGGGGCGAAGCGGAGCCGGTCGGTGCGGGCGAGCCCGAAGATCAGCAGGATCAGACCGGCGGTGGCGACGACCTCGCCGAGGAGCAGGTTCCCGGCGGACCGGTCGTGGGTGGACCACGCCACGAGCGGCTCACCGAACATCGCGTCCGCCAGGATCGCGCCCGCGATCGCGCCGACGATCTGGGAGGGCACGTACACGGCGGCCTCGCGGGCGGTGAACCCCGCACCGCCGCGCCGCGCCGTCCACCACTCGGCCAGCGTCACGGCCGGATTGAAGTGGGCGCCGGAGACCGGACCGAGCAGCGCGATGAGGACCCCGAGGCCGAAGACGGTGGCCGTGGAGTTGGCCAGGAGTTGCAGGGCCACGTCGTCGGTCAATTCGGTCGCCTGGATGCCGGAGCCGACGACGACCGTGACGAGCGCGGCGGTGCCGACGAACTCGGCGGCGGCGCGGGCGATCAGCGGGGGGCGGGGTGGTGTCGCGCCGGGTGCGGGCTGAGGCGCGTCGGCGGATATGGGCGTACCGGCGGGCTCGGTGGAGATCAAGGCAGGTGCTCCTGGGCAGGCGGGGACGAGCGCGGAAGCTCGCAGGGGTCGCGGGGGATTACGGGCAGGAGCGCTTGAGGTTCGCCTCGGCGGTGGCGCGAGCGGTCCTGGCGAGGTCGGCGAACTGACCGGCGAGCGCATCGATGACGTCCGGGCGCAGGCGGTAGTAGGTGAATCGCCCACAGGGCTCCGTCTCCACCACCCCGGCCTCACGCAGCACCTTGAGGTGGTTGGAGAGGTTGGTCTGCCGGGCACCCGTCTCCTCCACCAAGTGGGTGGTGCAGAGCGTCTCCTGGGCGAGGAGGGTCACGATCCGGAGCCTGAGCGGGTCGGCCAGAACCCGGATCAGGTCAGTGTCGACGGACGTCATCATGCGCTGATACTGTCACATCAGCCGAAGCTGACACCATTCCAGACTGATGGAATCCCGTACCCAGGAAGAACCGATGCCCTCCGCACCTGCCGCCTCCGTCCTCTTCGTCTGCGTCCACAACGCGGGCCGCTCCCAGATGGCGGCGGGCTTCCTGCGCCACCTCGCCGGCGACCGCGTGGAGGTCCGCTCCGCGGGCTCCCTGCCCGGCGACCGGGTCAACCCGGCGGCCGTCGCCGCGATGGCCGAGCTGGGCATCGACATCTCCGACCAGCGACCGAAGGTGCTGACCCCGGAGGCCGTTCAGGCCTCCGACTACGTGATCACCATGGGCTGCGGCGACGCCTGCCCGTACTTCCCCGGCAAGACGTACCTGGACTGGGTCCTGGAGGACCCGGCCGGCCAGGGCGTCGAGGCGGTCCGCCCGATCCGCGACGAGATCAAGGCCCTCATCGAGGGCCTGATCGCCGAGATCGACGCGAAGCGGGACGCCTGAGCGCACTATCCGCCGCGCCGGGTGGGCGAGATGATCCGGTCGCCGGCCTAGGCCAGGCGCGCCGCGCCGAAGGAGACGTTGAAGCGGTCGCACCAGATGGTGACGCTGGTGAGGCCGGAGACATCGACGCCCGCCGGGACGGTGTAGTTCTGGTCGCCCTTGTTGCCCTTCAGTTCGCCGAGGCTGACGTACCGTCCGTCGTCGAAGACGTGCCAGCCGGCGCTGCCCTCCTTGACCGGCGCATCGGTCAGCCAGACACGCAGCGCGGGGCCGTTGCTGGTGTCCAGGTCCTCCAGCCGTACGGTGTGCGATCCGTCGGGCAGACGGATGAGCTTCACCGTGCCCGTGGTCGTGTGCTCATGGCTGATCAGGGTTCCCTGCGCGACCGTCCGCGGCTCCTCCGCCGAGGTTCCGGGACGTGCGGAGGCCGCCGGGGCCCCGGTCGGTGGGGCTTCGTCCACGGTCTCGTCCTGCCACAGCTTCCAGGGCTGGAACAAGTAGAGCCCGACCACTGCCAGTACGGTCGCCGCGATCACCGCTCCTGCCACCAGCGGCCTACGTCGTCCACCGTCTCGAGCCACAGTTCATCCCTCTCGCACCGACCGACTTGTCTTCGCCATTCAACGACGTCAGAAGACCCGTCGACCACACCTGAGGGGATGACCAAAGTCTTACGTCCGGGAGCGCGTCAGCTGATCGTGGTGTCTCCGAGAGCGATCAGCAGGCGCCGCAGTTTCGCCGCCAGGTCGTCGCACTCGTCGCGGTCGAAGATTTCCAGCATGCGCGCCTCGTTGAGGAGGTGGTCCTGCATATAGGCACGGGTGATCTCGTGTCCGCGCTCAGTGAGACGGATCTTCACCGAACGGCGGTCCTCGGTGTCGCGGACCCTCTCGACCAGACCCTTGGCCTCCATGCGGTCGATGCGGTTGGTGATCGCCCCGGAGGTCACCATGGCCGCCTTGCGGAAGGCCCCGGCGGTCAGTTCGTACGGGGGGCCTGAGCGTTGCAGGGTGGACAGGACGTCGAACTCGCCCAGTTCCAGCCCGCGTTCGGCGGCGAAGGTCCGGAACTCCTTCTCCAGCGCCACGCCGAGACGCTGGACCCGGCCGAGCACCTCCACGGGCCACAGCGCGTCGGCCAAGTCGGGTCGCTCGTCGACCCACTGACCGACGATGCCGTCCACGGCGTCGGCACCCGCTCCACCGCGCTCCACATCGCCCATGACCTGCCTCCTCGGTGACTCCTGCATCCCACCAAGAATATCTCAACGTTGAATCACTTGACGTTGAACGAACATCGGTGATTTTATCTCAACGTTGAAATTATCGACGTTGAACGGATGACGCCGCTCCTGCCGGGCGGCACCACCCGCAGAGGTCACCACCAACCAGGGGGCACCATGTCGGCCATATCCACACGACGTCTCACCGCCGGGGCGCCGACCGGCCGCCAAGTCCCGGCCCTGTGGCTGGCGCTCCTCGCCGCGCCCATCGCCACCGGGGCCAATGCGCCCGTGCTCATCCTCCCCGACATGGCCCACGCACTGGGGGTCTCCACCGCGCAGGCGACATGGATGGTCACCGCTTTCGCCTGGGCCATGACGGTCGGAACTCCCCTGTGCGCGGCCCTCGTCCGGCACCGGGGGTTACGGACGGCCCTCGTCACCAGCGCGGTCACCGTCCTGGCCGGCACCGTGATCGTCGCGGCCGTGCCCTGGTTCCCGATGGCGTTGGTCGGCCGGGCCGCGCAGGCCGCGGGCGGCGCCGGGCTGGTGGCCGTGGCGATGAACCTCGCCGGATCCACCCGGCGCATGGGGGCGATCACCGCCGGGTTCGGGGTGCTGGGCGCCGCCGGGCCCCTCGCCGGCTCCGTCCTCGCGGACGCGGCGAGCTGGCGCGCCTCGCTCACCCTCTCCTCGCTCGCCCTCTTCGCCGTACCCGCGATCTGGCGCCACACCGCGAACTCCGCACCCGAACGCTCCCCGCACGCCGCGCAGTTCGACGCCGCAGGGGCCGGGCTCGTCGTGGCTCTCGTCTCCGCGCTCGTCCTGATCCCCACCGCTCCCCTCGCGGGCGGTCTCACCGCCGCTGCCGTCGCCGTCCCCCTCGGGCTCCACATACGGCGCCGACCGGACGGGTTCGTGCCCGCCGCCGTCCTGCGCTCGCGCGCCTTCCTCGGCTCCGCGCTGCTCGCCTTCGCGTTCTCCACCTCCTACTTCATCCTCCTGTTCGCCCTCCCGCAGATCGTGCAGCGGCGAACGGGCTGGAGCACCGAGGCCATCGGCACGGGTCAGCTGGTCGCGCTCCTCACCGGTTCCGCGCTGTCCTGGATCCTCGCGGCCACGGCGACGCGCCTGGGCCACCGCAAGGTCGTGACCCTGCTCGTCGTCCTCGGTACGGCCGCACCCCTCACCGCCGCCTTCGCCTCCTGGGGGCCCGGACTGCTCCTGGCCGCCGCTGGCGCCGTGTTCGTCGCCACCGGCAGCAACGCCGTCCTGTCCGTCCGCGCCTCCCAGCCCTCCCCGGCCTCTCAGCGACCCGCGGCCATCGGCCTCTTCGTCCTCTTCTACCAACTCGGCGGCGCCCTCGGACCGGCCCTCTCCGCACTCCTCGTCCTGCCCTGAGGACCGACCTGCCCTGAGGACCGACCTGCCCTGAAGTCCGACCTGCCCTGAAGTCCGACGTCCGGCGGCCGAGTTCCCCTCTTCGGGAACTCGGCCGCCCTTCCGTCCGACTACAGGAGCGCGCGCGTGGCTTGGGAGACGGAGAGGCGTGGGATGGGCGGTCTGGATGTACGTATGCGGGGGGGCGCGTGCCGGCACGGCCGGGTCGAGGCCGTCACCGACGTGGATCTGGAGATCGCGGCCGGTGAGCGGGTCGCGCTGACCGGGACGAACGGTTCCGGGAAGACCACCCTCCTGCGGGCCGTGCTGGGGCTGCACCGGCAGGTGAGCGGCTCGATCGAGGTCGGCGGGCGGGGCGCCGGGTCGCCGGCGGAGTGGGCCTGGCGGCGGCGGGTGTGCGCCTGGATCCCCGAGAAGCCGGCCAGGGGCCGTTCTCCGCTGCTGGGCGAGGAGTTGCTGGCCGGTAGCACCGCCCCGGTCGAGGCATCGGAGGCCGCCGAGCGGGTGGGGGTGGCCGAGCTGAGCCGTCGGCCGCTGCACACCCTCTCCGGAGGCCAGTTGCAGCGCATGTACCTCGCACGGGCCATGGGGTGCGTGGCGGCCGGGGCGCAGAACCTCCGAACGTCGGTACGGCGCAACGCCGATACGTCGGTACGTCGGTACGTCGGTACGTCAGCTGTCGAAGCCGAGACCGAAGCGGTCGAGCGTCCGCAGCCAGAGATTGCGCCGGCCGGCGTTCTCGTCGGCGCGGGCGAGGGACCACTTGGTGATGCCGATGCCCATGGAACGGACCGGCTCCGGCGGGAAGGGCAACGGCTTGCGCCGGACCATCTCCAGTGCGGTGCGCTCGGTGCGGTCTCCCGCGAGCAGATCGAGCACGACCTCCGCTCCGAAGCGGGTGGCGCCGACGCCGAGTCCGGTGAATCCGGCGGCGTACGCGACCTTCCCTCGATGGCTCGTGTCGAAGAACACGCAGAAGCGGGTGCTGGTGTCGATGGCCCCGCCCCACGCGTGCGTGAAGCGGACGCCCTCCAGCTGGGGGAAGGTTCGGAAGAAGTGCCGGGAGAGGGTGGCGAAGGTCTCCGGCCGCTGGTCGTGTTCGGCGCCGACGCGGCCCCGGTAGCGGTACACGGCGTCGTAGCCGCCCCACAGGATGCGGTTGTCCGCGGACAGGCGTACGTAGTGGAACTGGTTGGCGCTGTCGGCGAACCCCTGGCGGTTTCGCCAGCCGACCGAGGCGAGCAGAGTCTCCGTCAGGGGTTCCGTCATGAGCGCGTAGTCGTAGACCGGGACGGTGTACGGCCGGTGGCGGCGGACCAGGGAGGGGTAGGCGTTGGTGGCGAGGGCGACACGCGCGGCGTGCACGCGACCGTAGGGGGTGCGGACGGCGATCCCGGAGCCGGTCTCGACGAGGGCTTGGGCAGGGGTGTGCTCATGGACACGCACTCCGAGGTCCAGGCAGGCCCGCTTCAGACCCCAGGCCAGCCTGGCCGGGTTGACCATGGCGACGTCGTCCTTGTTCCAGAGGCCGCCGAGGAAGGTGGGCGAGTCGATCTCGGCGCGTACGGCCTCGGCGTCGAGGAGGACCGGCCGACCGCCGTATCGGGCCGCCGTCTCGACCTCCTCCGCCAGGCCCGCGACCTGGTAGGGCTCGGTCGCCACGACGAGCGAACCGGTGCGCTCCCAGGCGCAGTCGATGCGGTGTCGATCGATCGTGTCCTCGATGGCCTGGAGGTTCTCGCGGCCGAGCCGCTCCAGGAGACCGATCTCGTCCGGCCACCGGTGCAGTCCGTTGTGCAGACCATGCGTGAGGCTGGACTCGCAGAATCCGCCGTTGCGACCGGAGGCCGCGCCACCGACCTCCTGGGCCTCGATCAGGACGACGTCGGCGGACGGGTCGCGCTCCTTGGCGATCAGGGCGGTCCACAGTCCGCTGTATCCGCCGCCGACCACGAGCAGGTCGCAGCGTGTACCGCCGGTCAGGGCCGGGGCGGCCTGCGGGCGGTCGGGGTCGTCCAGCCAGAAAGGGGTCGGCACGGCGTCCCGGAGGGAGACGAGGGGGTCCATGGGGCGGCTCCTTCGGATCGCGGAGGATCGGGCCTCCGAAGTGCCGCCATGAGACCTCGCGCTCCCGACAACGTCAATGGTGTTGTCATAACGCCCGAACGTAAGCCGGGAACATAAGCCGGGGCCCTAAGGCCGGCGCTCTCAGGAGGCCGCCAACCGTGCCGCCGCCGCGTCGAGCGTGAGCTCCAGGGCGAAGGGATATCCGCTGTCCCTCATGTCGGTGGCGAGCAGCGGCAGCGTCGCCACGATGTTCGGATGCGTCTCCGGCGGGAGCTTGCCGTACGAGGCGAGCCACACCTCCTCGTCGGCCTCGCGCGCCGGTGCCGGCAGGGCGAGCGCGGCGGAGTCCAGCGCCGCGAACGCCAGCGCCTGGTCGACGAAGGCGTGGTAGAGCCGTACCGCGGTCGCGTCGGGGAAGCCGGCCCGGCGCAGGATCCCGAGGATCCGCTCCACCGCCGCCGTCTCGTGGGTGCGACCGGTCGTCCGGTGCGCCGCGAGCAGGGCCACCTGCGGATTGGCCAGGTACGCCGCGTGGATCCGGAGCCCCATCTCGCGGAGGTCGGCGCGCCAGTCGCCGGTGGGCGCCCAGCTCTCCTGCGCGCGGCCGACGAACTCGTCGGCCAGGGCGAGCAGCAGATCGTCGGTGTTGCGGAAGTAGCGGTAGAGGGAGCTGGGGTCCGCCCCCAGGGCGGCGCCGAGCCGTCGTACCGACAGGGCGTCCGCGCCGTGCTCGGCGACGAGCCGCAGGGCGGTCTCGATGATCAGCCGTTCCGACAGGACGGCGCCCTGCTTGGTGGGCCTGCGGCGGCGCCGCTGCCCCTCGGGGACCACTCGCTCAACCATGGATCCACCTTATGACAACACCATTGACATGTAAATGGACGGCCCAGTTGCATGTCCGTTCACCACACCCGCCTCCTTCACTCGTTCTGGAGCGCCCCATGACCAAGGCCGATCTGGTCTTCACCCATGGCCCTGTCCACACCGGCGATCCCGCCCGCACGCGGGCGACCGGCCTGGCCGTCACGGGGGAGCGCATCACCGCCGTCGGCCACGACGACGTACGCGAGCTCATCGGCCCGAGCACGGAAGTCGTGGATCTGCGGGGCAAGTTGCTCCTGCCCGGCTTCCAGGACGCGCACATCCACGCCGTGTCCGGGGGGACGGAGCTGGCCGAGTGCGATCTGTCCGGCACGGTCGGCGTCGAGGACTACCTGACCCTGATCCGGGAGTTCGCCGAGGCACACCCGGACCGCCCGTGGATCACCGGCGGCGGCTGGTCCATGGAGAGCTTCGAGGGCGGCCTGCCCACCCGGCAGCTCCTCGACACGGTGGTGCCGGACCGCCCGGTCTACCTGCTCAACCGCGATCACCACGGCGCCTGGGCCAACACCCGTGCCCTCGAACTCGCCGGACTCACCCGGGAGTCCGCGGATCCCGCCGACGGCCGGATCGAGCGGGAGCCGGACGGCACCCCGAGCGGCACCTTGCAGGAGGGCGCCACCGCCCTGGTCGCCCGGCTCGCACCGCCGAGCACCGCCGCCGACCGGCTCGCCGGCCTGCTGCGCGCACAGAGGCTTCTGCACTCCCTCGGCATCACCGGCTGGCAGGACGCCATGCTGGGGCAGTTCGGCAGCAACCCGGATCCCTCCGACGCGTATCTCGCGGCCGCCCGCGCGGGAACGCTCACCGCCCGGGTCAGCGGGGCGCTGTGGTGGGACCGCGAGCGGGGAGCGGAGCAGATCGAGGAACTCGTCGCGCGGCGCCGGGAGTTGTCGTACGGACGGTTCCGGGCCGGCTCGGTGAAGATCATGCAGGACGGCGTCGCGGAGAACTTCACGGCCGCGATGACCACTCCGTACCTGGACGGCTGCGGCTGCGCCACCGCCAACTCGGGCCTGAGCTTCGTCGACCCGGTGGCGCTCCGCTCGTACGTCACCGAGCTCGACGCCCTCGACTTCCAGGTGCACTTCCACGCCCTCGGCGACCGGGCGGTGCGCGAGGCCCTGGACGCCGTCGAGGCCGCCGTGGAGGCCAACGGGCGGCGGGGCAACCGCCACCACCTCGCCCATCTGCAGGTGGTGCACCCCGAGGACGTGGAGCGATTCGCGCGGCTCGGCGCCATCGCGAACATCCAGCCGCTGTGGGCCGCGCACGAGCCGCAGATGGACGAGCTCACGATTCCCTTCCTCGGTCCGGAGCGGTCCTCCTGGCAGTACCCGTTCGGCTCACTGCTGCGCGCCGGGGCCACCCTGGCGGCCGGCAGCGACTGGCCCGTCAGCAGCCCCGACCCCATCGCGGGTCTCCACGTCGCCGTGAACCGGAAGGAGCCCGGCACCACCGACGAGCGGGTCTTCCTGCCGGAGCAGCGCCTCGACCTCACGACCGCCGTCGCCGCGTACACGGCCGGCTCGGCGCATGTGAACGGCCTCGACGACACCGGCGCCCTGCTCCCGGGCATGCTCGCCGACCTGGTGGTGCTCGACCGCGACATCTTCACCGGCCCGCCGGAGGAGATCGCCGAGGCCCGGGTCCTGAGCACCTACGTCGGCGGCACCCTGGTGCACTCCGCCTGATGTCACACCGACGCGGCCCCGCCCGCCCCATCCGCCCCGCCCGCCCCGGCGTTACGTCGCGAGGACTCCCGCACCAGCAGACGGGTCGGCACCAGCACCCCCGACGGCTCCTCGCCGCCGGTCTCCAGCGCGGCCACGAGGAGCTCTATGCCGGTCTCGGCGACCTCCTGCGGCTGGAGACTGAGCGTCGAGACCGGGGGGTCGGAGTGAGCGGCGGTCGTGTCCTCGCTGACGCACACCACCAGCAGGTCACGGGGCACGTCGTAGCCGTGGCGGCGCGCCGCCTCGAGGACCAGCGGGGGGCTCAACTCCGCGACCACGAAGAGCGCGTCGGGCCGTTCGGAGGCGGATCGCCCGGAGGCGGACCTCCTCGAAGCGGACCTCCCCGAACCGGCTCTCCCCGAGGCGGACCTCTCCGAAGCCGGCCCTCCGGCGCCGACACCCTCGCCGCGGGCACCTTCGCCGCGGGCCCCTTCGCCGCCGGCCCCTTCGCCGCCGGCCCCTTCGCCGCCCGACAGCGCCTCGTCCACCGCGCGTACGACCGGGCCGTTGCCGACATCGGCGGCGAGCGTCACCCGGGGCGTGGCGCCGTGCGCGGCGCACCAGTCGCGGTAGGCGGAGAGGACAGCGCGGTGAAAGCGGGTGGTGCTGTCGGGCAGGACGATCGCGGTCCGCCGCGCGCCCTGCTCCCGCAGATGGTCCAGGGTCTCGCGGACCGCCGCCCCGGCGTCGACGTCCACCCAGTGCGCCCCTGTCCTGCCCTCGACGGAAGCGTCACTGAACACCGGGATGCGGGCGGCGAGCAGGTCCTCGACGACGGCGTCGTCGGCGACCGGATCGGCGACGATCACCGCTTCGAACGGCAGGTCGGCCCACTCGCTCTGCAGAGAGCCCGCGGGCAGCATGACCAGCGCGTATCCGCGTCGAAGTGCCGCCGCGGCGGTGGCGCTGGTCAGCTGGGCGAAGTACGGCGACTCCAGATAGGCCCACGGCCTTCCGGCGAACTCCCCCACCACGTACCCGATCAACCGGGCCCGTCCCGCGCGCAGTTGGCGCGCGGTGGCGTTGGGCCGGTACCCCATCCTGCGCGCCGTCTCCCTGGCCTTCTCCCGTACGGCCGGGGAGAGCCGTCCCGTGCCGTTGAGAGCGGCCGAGACGGTCGTCTTGGAGAGCCCCGCCTCGCGGGCGACGTCGACGAGACGCACGCGGGGCGTGGCGGGGCGCGAGGGGGTCGGCGAGGCGTGCCCGCCGCTTCGCGGAGCTTCGGTCATGGACTGATGCTGCCACCCTCGCGACCTCGGCAAAACCGTTCCCGCAAAGCCTTGTGCGGGAACGTTCCCGCATCAATACTCGCTCCATCCCCCAGCGCCCGTCACTACACCCGTAAAGGGGTGGGTCTCCTTGCGCCTGTCCAGAGCCACCGCACTGCTCCTCTGTACCGCCGCCGTCGCGGCCGGAACCGCCGGCTGTTCCGGCGCGACCGGATCCGGATCCGGCGGCACCGCCGCCTACACCGTCACCCCGACCTCCCCAGCGGCGAAGGGAGCGCTCGACTCCCTCACCTGGTCGCTGTACGCCGAGCCGTACACGCTCGACTACGCGCTCGCCTACGACTACCCGCCCAACACCGTGCTCGCGAACGTCTGTGAGCAGTTGCTGCGGGTCACCCCCGACCTGAAGATCGAGCCCGGTCTCGCCGTGAAGTACGCGAACCCGGACCCGAAGACCTGGGTGTACACCCTGCGCTCCGGCGTGACGTTCCACGACGGCACCACCATGACGGCGGACGACGTGGTCGCCTCCCTCACGCGCCACATGGACCCGGCCACCGGCTCCCCGTGGGGATCGGCGTTCAAGAACGTCGCCTCGATCACCAAGAGCGGCCCGCTGGAGGTGACGATCAAGCTCACCAAGCCGGACGTCCTGCTCAACGAGCTGATGGCCGCCTCCCCCGGCACCGTCGAGAGCGCCGCCTTCCTGGCCAAGACCGGCAAGGACTACGGCGGCCCCAAGGGGAAGGTGAACTGCACCGGCCCGTACGCGCTCGACAGCTGGGCCCAGGGCGACAGCGTCACCCTCAAGAAGCACCCGGCGTACTGGGACACCTCGCTGGCTCCGAAGACCGACACCGTGAAGTTCACCTTCATCGAGGACCCGGCCGCACGCACCAGCGCCTTCCTGTCGGGCACGGCGGACGGCGGGTACATGGTGCCCTCCTCCTCGCTGGGGCAGCTGCGGAACACGCCCAAGGGGAAGGTGTACTTCGGCCCCAACACGGCGGCGGCCGACCTCGCCGTCCTCGACTTCAAGGGCACGCTCGGCGATCTGAAGGTCCGCCAGGCCCTCTCCATGGCCCTCGACCGGAAGAACATCGTCAAGGCCGCGGCCGGCGGCGTCGGGATCCCGGCGAAGGCGCCCTCCGCGCAGGGCGCGTGGGCGCTGGTGCCGGAGAAGACCGACGGTTACTTCAAGGCCCTGCCGGATCCGGTGTACGACGTGGCCGCCGCGAAGAAGCTGGTCGAGGAGGCCGGTGCCACCGGGCGCAAGGTCACCCTCGTCACCAGCACGCTCGCGCCGGAGATCAGCGTGGTCGCCAACGCCGTCCAGGCGGCCGGCAAGCAGATCGGCCTCGACGTCCAGCTGAAGGCCGTCGCCCCGGAGGCGTACAGCAGCATCTTCGTCGACCCGAACGCCCGCAAGGGCCTGGACCTGGTCATCACCAACGGGTACGACAACACGCCCGACCCGCTGGAGTTCTACCAGTACCTGCGCACGGGCGACTTCGGGAACTACGGCAACTGGTCGAACGCCGAGTACGACGCAGCCTTCGATCGGGCGAACGCCGAGCCCGACCCGGCCCGCCGGGCGGACCTGACCGCCGAACTCCAGAAGATCGCCGTCCGCGAGCTCCCGATCATCCCGCTCTACGAAGCCCCCTTCTCGGTCTTCCTCGGCAACCGCGTCACGGGCGCTCCGACCGGTATCGCCCAGCTGTACTACCCGTGGGCCGCGACGATCGGGGCCGCGCAGTCATGACGCGCTATCTGGCGGGCCGGCTCCTCGGCCTGGCGACGGTGCTGCTCGTGACCTCGGTCGTGGTCTTCGGCACCGTGCACCTCGCACCCGGCGACCCGGTGTCCTTCCTGCTCCACGGCCGCCCCGCGACCCCCGAGACGGTCGAGGCGCTGCGCGCCCAGTACCACCTGGACGACCCGCTCCCGGTCCAGTACGCGAAGTGGCTGGGCGGGGTCCTGCACGGGGACTTCGGCCGCTCCTCGCAGTTCCACCAGGACGTCGGCTCCCTGATCGGTTCGCGGCTCCCGGGCACGGCGGTGCTCGTCGGGTACGCGGCGCTGCTCGTCGCCGTCCTCGGCGTGTCCGCCGGCGTGCTGGCCGCCCTGCGGCCCGGCGCGGTGGACCGTGCGGTGCTGCTCGGCACCGGTGTGGCGACGGCGACCCCCTCGTTCGTCAGCGCCATCGCGCTCGTCTCGCTCTTCTCCGTCCAACTGGGCTGGTTCCCCGGGCCCGGTGGCACTCCCGAGACCTTCGGTGACCGGGTGTACCACCTGACGCTGCCGGCCTTCGCGCTGGCGATCACCTTCGCCGGGCTGCTCGCCCGGGTGACCCGCTCCGCGATGGTGGACGAACTCGGGCGCGAGCACGTCGAGGTGGCGCGCGCCCGCGGGGTCGCGGGCGGCGCCGTGGTCCGCCGGCATGTGCTGCGCAACGCCCTGGGCCCGATCGTCACGGTCGGCGGCACGATGCTCGCCGGGCTGCTGATCAGTACGTCGATCGTCGAGACCGCCTTCAATGTCTCCGGTATCGGCTCGCTGCTCGTGCAGTCGGTGACGGCCAAGGACTTCGCCGTCGTCCAGGCGATCACCCTGCTCAGCGTGACCGCGTTCGTCGTCGTCAATCTCGTCGTCGACCTGCTCGTTCCGCTCGTCGACCCCCGGCTGTCGCTCCACGGGGAGGCGTCCCGATGACCACCACCCTCTCCCCCGCGTCCGGCTCACTGCGCCGCCGCCCGGGCCTGCGCGCGCTGCGCGTCCTCGGGCAGGGCCCGCTGTTCACGGCCTCCGTCGCCGTGCTGGCCGCGCTGGTCCTGGTCGCCGCACTCGCTCCCGTACTCGCGCCGTACGATCCCGAAGCGCTCGACCTGTCGGCGAGCCTCGTGGGCACCACCGGCGACCATCTCCTCGGCACCGACCAGTCGGGCCGGGACATCCTGTCGCGGCTGCTGTACGGCGCCCGGACGGGACTCCTCGGTCCACTCCTCGTCGTCGCCGTCTCGACCCTGCTGGGCACGCTGCTCGGCACGGTCGCCGCCTGGCGCGGCGGCTGGGCGGACACGGTGCTGTCCCGCTCGATGGACATGGCCTTCGCGATTCCGGGGCTGCTGCTCGCGATCCTGCTGGTGGCCGTGCTCGGCTCGGGCATGACCGCGCCCGTGATCGCCATGGCCGTGGCGTACACGCCGTACGTGGGGCGGCTCGTGCGCGGGATCGCCCGCCAGGAGAAGGCCCGGCCGTACATCGAGTCGTACCGGGTCCAGGGCTGGTCGGGCTGGACGATCTGTCTGCGCCATCTGCTGCCCAACATCGCTCCGACGGTGTTCGCGCAGTCCGCGATGAACTTCGGGTACGCCCTGATGGACCTGGCCGCGCTCTCCTTCCTCGGCTTCGGTGTGCAGCCGCCCACGGCCGACTGGGGCGCCATGATCAACGAGGGTCAGTCGGCCCTCCAGCAGGGGGCGATGCTGCCCGCGCTGGCGCCGTCCGTCTGCATCGTCCTCGCCGTGGTGGCGTTCAGCATCGTCGGTGAGGGACTCGCCGACCGGATCGCGAAGCGGGAGCGATGAGCACCATGATCAAGCAGTCTCCTGTCCTTGAGATCGACGGGCTCGGTGTCCGGCTGCCGGACGAGCGGGCGGCACGCCCCATCCTCGACGGCGTCACCCTCCGGGTCGCGGCCGGCGAGACCGTCGGCCTGGTCGGCGAGTCCGGTTCGGGCAAGTCGGTCGCCTGCCGCAGCGTCCTTGGCCTGCTGCCGGCCACGGCGCGGACTTCCGGCGAGGTACGCGTGGGCGGGCGCGACGTCCTGACCATGGACCGCGCCGAACTGACCCGGCTGCGCGCCCGGAAGGTCGCCATGATCTACCAGGATCCGCGCGCCTCGGTGAACCCCCTGCGGCGCGTGGGCGACTTCCTCACCGAGGGGCTGCGCGGCGCCGGCACGCCGGCCGCCACGGCGCTCGCACGGGCCGAGGAACTCCTCGACGCCGTCGGCATCCGCGATCCGCGGGGCGCGCTGCGGCGCTACCCGCACCAGTTCTCCGGCGGCATGCTGCAACGCGTGGTCATCGCGGCGGCGCTGGCCGGCGAGCCCGAGCTGCTGGTCGCCGATGAACCCACGACCGCCCTCGACGTGACCACGCAGGCGGAGATCATCGCGATCCTCACCCGGCTGCAGGCCGAACGCGGCACCGGCATGCTGTTCGTCACCCACGACCTGGAGCTGGCGTCGGCGATCTGCGACCGCGTGTACGTGATGTACGCCGGCCGGATCGTCGAAACGGCGGGCACCGAAGACCTCTTCGACCGTCCGCGCCACCCGTACACGGCGGGGCTGCTGGCCTGCACGCCCCGGATCGAGGCCGAGGCCTCCGCCCCACGGCCCATCCCGGGCCGGCCCGTCTCCCTCGCCGAGGCACCGCCGGGGTGCGCCTTCGCGGCGCGCTGCGCCCATGCGCAGCCGCAGTGCGCGGAGGAGACACCCGTACTGGCGCGCCACGGCGCCGGTCTGGCCGCCTGCCACCGCGCCGACGAAGGGATCGCACTGTGAGGAACGACCGCACTGCGAGGGCCGATCGCCCTGCCGATCGCTCTGTCGGTACCGACCACCCTGCGAGGACCGGATCGTCAGGGGAACTCGTCGTCGAGGGGCTGTGCAAGCGGTACGGGGACCACACGGCCGTGGACGACGTGTCGTTCACGCTCGCGCCGGGCGCCTCCCTCGGCATCGTCGGCGAGTCCGGCAGCGGCAAGACGACGACGGTACGGATGCTCGTCGGCCTGGAGCGGCCCGACGGCGGCACGGTCCGCATCGGCGGCCGCGACCGCTCGACGCCCGCCCGGGGCCGGGCCGAGCGGCTGGCCCGCGCCCGCGAGATCCAGATGGTCTTCCAGGATCCGTACCTCTCCCTCGATCCACGCGTTCCGGTGGGCCGGTGCGTCGAGGAGGTCCTGAGCCTCCACTTCCCGATGGAGGCCGAGGCCCGGCGGGCCCGCGTCGCCGAACTCCTCGACCAGGTCGGACTCGGCGAGCGGGAGGCGGCGGCGCTGCCGGGCAAGCTGTCGGGCGGTCAGCGGCAGCGGGTGGCGATCGCCCGTGCCCTCGCCGCAGAACCGCGGGTCCTGGTCCTCGACGAGGCGGTGGCGGCGCTGGACGTGTCCATCCAGGCGCAGGTGCTCGAACTCCTCGGCACCATCCGGCGCGAGACGGGCATCGGCTTCCTCTTCGTGACCCACGACCTCGCCGTCGTCCGGCACATCACCGACGAGTTGATGGTCCTCCGCTCGGGCCGAGTGGTCGAGGCGGGCCCCACGCCCCACCTCCTGGACGCCCCCGCCCACGCCTACACACGCCTGCTGCTCGCCTCGGTCCCCCGCCGCGGCTGGAACCCGACCGATGCGGCGGCCGGCCGCCGCTCACTGGACTGAGGTCACGCCGACACCGTCCGGGCCCAAGGCCGCCGATGCGACGACGGGGGGCGGTGCGGAGAGTCTCCGTACCGCCCCCGTCGTCATGGGGCCGGGCGCGCGGGCCGGGTCAGAAGTCGACGGCGTCGCGGATCAGCGGGCAGGTCATGCAGTGACCGCCGCCGCGGCCGCGGCCGAGTTCCGCGCCGACGATGGTGACGACCTCGACACCGGCCTTCCGCAGCAGCGTGTTGGTCTGGGTGTTGCGGTCGTACGTGAAGACGACACCGGGTTCGAGCGCGACCGCGTTGTTCCCGCTGTCCCATTGCTGCCGCTCGGAGGCGTACACGTCGCCGCCCGTCTCGATCACCCGGAGCTTCGGCAGACCGAGGGCCTTGGCCACGACGTCGGTGAACGGGGTGGTGCCCTCGTCGGTGATCCCGACGCCCGGAGCCTTGTCGTCGGGCCTGAGGGAGAAGGTGTGGACCGCGTCCATGATCTTCGGGTAGAGGGTGACGACATCGCGGTCGGCGAAGGTGAAGACGGTGTCCAGGTGCATCGCCGACCGCAGCTTCGGCATGCCGGCGACGATGACCTGCTCGGCCGCGCCGTTGGCGAACAGCGAAGCCGCGACCTGGGTGATGGCCTGGCGCGAGGTCCGTTCGCTCATGCCCATCAGGACGACACCGTTGCCGACGGGCATGATGTCTCCGCCCTCGAAGGTGGCCTGGCCCCAGTCCTGTTCGGGGTCGCCCCACCACACCGTCGAGCCCTTGAAGTCCGGGTGGAAGGTGTAGATCGCCTTCATGAGCAGCGTCTCGCCGTGCCGGGCCGGCCAGTACAGCGGATTCAGCGTCACCCCGCCGTAGAGCCAGCAGGTGGTGTCGCGGGTGTACAGGGTGTTCGGCAGCGGAGGCATGAGGTACTCGCGCGCTCCGACGCCCTCCCTGGCCAGCGCGACGTAACCGGAGCGGAACGCGTCCGGGAGGTCCGCGGTCGACAGACCGCCGATCAGGAACTCGGCGAGCTGGCGCGGGGCGAGGGATTCCAGGAACGCCCGTGTGTCGTCCACGAGCCCCAGACCCACCTCGTTGGCCACGATCTTCCGGTCCAGGAGCCAGGTCCTGGCGTCGGGGAGCGCCATCGTCTCGGCCAGCAGGTTGTGCAGTTCGACGACCTCGACCCCGCGCTGCGTCAGCTTGTTGACGAAGTCGGCGTGGTCGCGCTGGGCGTTCTCCACCCACATGACGTCGTCGAAGAGCAGGTCGTCCGAGTTGGTCGGGGTCAGCCGGCGGTGCGCAAGGCCCGGCGAACAGACCAGTACTTTCCGGAGCCGTCCCACCTCGGAGTGGACGCCGAGCTGCGGACCGGCGGCAGTGTCGTTGCTCGTCATGGTGATGCCTTTCGGAGGGAGCGCGGGGAAGCGACGGGCGAGGGGGACGTAGGACGGCGGGCGTGGGCTCGTCGGGTCAGAGCTCGATCCAGCCCGCCGCGAGAGCGATGACGCCGACGACCGCTCCTGCCACGGACACGGCACAGAGGAGGGCCTCGGCGGGCGAGAAGAGACGCCGGTTCTGCTCGCGCCGTGCCTTGATGAACAGGAAGGTGGCCGGGGCGTAGAGGATGAAGGAGACGAGGACGAACTTCAGTCCGGCCGCGAAGAGGAGGAAGGCCGTGTACAGCGTCGCGAGGATGCCGACCACGAGTTCCCACCGGGTGCTCTCCCCGGCGACCCGCTCCTGACGCGGCCTCAGAGCGATCTTCACGGCGAACGCCGCGGCCAGCAGGAACGGGATCAGGCTCAGGGCGCTGGTGAGGTCGAGGGCGAAGTTGAACGCGTCGTCGGAGAAGGCGGTGACGACCAGCACGACCTGGCTGAGGGACGTGGTCATCAGCAGGGCGGGGACGGGTACGTCGTCGCCGCTGGAGCGTCCGAGGAAGCGGGGCATGTCGTCGTCCTTGGCGGCGACGAAGAGCACTTCGGCGGCCATCAGCGTCCAGGCGAGATAGGCGCCGAGGACGGAGACGATGAGGCCGACGCTGACGAAGACGTTTCCCCAGGTGCCGACGGCGGCCTCCAGGACACCGGCCATGGACGGCTGGCGCAGCTCGGCGATCTCGCTCATCGGGAGGATTCCGTACGACACGATGGTGACGGAGGCGAAGATCGCGAAGACGCTGAGGAAGCCGAGGAGCGTGGCCCGGCCGACGTCCTCCCGGCGCTTGGCGTGCCGGGAGTAGACGCTGGCGCCCTCGACGCCGAGGAAGACGAAGACGGTGGCGAGCATCGTGCCGCGTACCTGGTTGAAGAGGGAGCCGGCGTAGTCCGCGCCGCCGAAGTTGTCGGCGAACACGGACGGTTCGAGGTAGAACAGCGCCAGGATGATGAAGACGATGATGGGCACGAGCTTCGCCACGGTCACGATCCTGTTGATCGCGGCCGCCTCCTTCACGCCCCGCTTGATCAGCAGGAAGAACGCCCAGAGCCCGGCCGAGGAGAGCACGATGGCGAGGGCGGTGTCGCCGTCGCCGAGCGCGGGGGCGATCGCGCCGATCGTCGACATGATGAGCACCCAGTACGTCACGTTGCCGACGCAGGCGCTCGCCCAGTAGCCGAACGCCGAGAAGAAGCCCAGGTACTCGCCGAAGCCGGCCTTCGCGTAGGCGTACACGCCGGCGTCCAGGTCCGGCCTGCGGACGGCCAGGGTCTGGAAGACGAAGGCGAGCATCAGCATCCCGACGCCGGCGACCGCCCAGGCGATCAGCGCGCCCGCGACACCCGTCTCCTGGGCGAACCGCCGGGGCAGCGAGAACACGCCCGCGCCGACCATGGAGCCGACGACCATCGCGGTCAGGGTCAGCAGGGTCAGTTTGACGGCGGGCTGGGACTCCTCCTTCTCCGCGGTCACGGGTTCTGCGTCGCTCATGGCCCACCTCGTCCACGTACTCGGTTCATTGCGCGGTCACCCCTGAACCGGCGGGGCACGAGAGGGAATCTAGCGTGATCTACCGAATTGCCCCGATATGAACCACCGACGAGGCTGCGAGGTGGCGGCCTGCCCGGCCTCCTCGCACCGCGAGGCACCACCCCCTCCCGCCTGACCACGGTCAGCAACTGACTTACAACGCAGGGGAGTTGGCCACTCCGGAGCCGTCCAGAGCCTTGCCGGCTCGACGGAAGCCACCCTATTGTCGCCCGACAGAAAGCGCTTTCCCCCTTGTGGGGACTGGCGACCTTGCACGTCAGGGCAGAGCGGCCGGCCGGCCGACACGAACCAATGAGGAGACCAGGATGAGACGACCAGTCGCACTGCGACTCGGCGCGGCGCTGGCCACGACGGCCATGGCGGCCGCGGCCGGTGTGGTTCTGTCGATGCCCGAGGCATCGGCAGCGACCGGTAGCGCAACCGGATACGCGACGCAGAACGGCGGGACCACCGGCGGTGCGGGCGGACAGACGGTGCGGGCGACCACGGGGACCGCGATCCACGCGGCGCTGTGCGGCCGGGCCAGCAGCAGTACCCCTGTCGTGATCGAGGTCGAGGGGACCATCAATCACGCCAACACCTCCAAGGTGTCGGGGGCCAGCTGCAACACCGCCGACGGTGTGATCGAGCTCAAGCAGATCAGCAACGTCACGATCGTCGGGGTCGGCGGCGGAGCCGTCTTCGACCAGCTGGGCATCCACATTCGCGAATCCAGCAACATCATCATCCAGAACGCGACCGTCCGGAACGTCAAGAAGTCGGGCTCACCCACGTCCAACGGTGGTGACGCCATCGGCATGGAGAGCAACGTCCGCAACGTCTGGGTGGACCACACCACCCTGGAGGCGTCGGGCGGCGAGTCGGAGGGGTTCGACGGCCTCTTCGACATGAAGGACAACACCCAGTACGTGACCCTGTCCTACAGCGTGCTGCGCAACTCCGGCCGCGGTGGACTCGTCGGATCCAGTGAGAGCGACCTCTCGAACAGCTTCATCACGTACCACCACAACCTGTACGAGAACATCGACTCGCGCGCACCCCTGCTGCGTGGCGGTACGGCCCACATCTACAACAACCACTACGTGAGCCTCAACGAGTCGGGCATCAACTCCCGAGCCGGCGCTCGCGCCAAGGTGGACAACAACTACTTCGAGGACTCCAAGGACGTCCTGGGCACGTTCTACACCGACGCGGCCGGCTACTGGCAGGTCGGCGGCAACATCTTCGACAACGTGACCTGGTCCAGCCCCAGCAGCGAGAACAACCCGGCAGGCCCCGACCCGCAGTCCAACACGACGGTCGGCATCCCCTACTCCTACAGTCTCGACGAGGCCGGCTGCGTGCCGGACGTCGTGAGCCGGACGGCGGGCGCGAACAAGGGCCTCCAGGTGTCGAACGGTGACTGCACGCCGCAGACCCCGTCCCCGACCACCCCCACGCCGTCGCCCACCACCCCTGCGCCGTCCCCCACGACTCCCACGCCGGGACCGACCACGACGACCCCGCCCAGCGGGACCAACCTCAGCATCGGGGCCGGCTCCGACGGCTCCAGCAAGGCCGACGGCACGAGCTACGGCAACGTACGGGACGGTGACCTGAGCACCTACTGGTCGCCGGCCGGCTCGACCGGTTCCGTCTCGATCAAGTGGGGCGCGCCCACCACCGTGTCCGCGATCACCATCCGGGAGGCGTCGGGCTCCGCGGGCAGCATCGGGTCATGGCGAGTCGTCAACGCCGACACCGGCTCCGTCCTGACGACGGGCAGCGGGGCGGGGGCCATCACCTTCCCCCGGACCTCGCTGCAGAAGATCACCTTCGAGATCACCAGCTCGACCGGCACGCCGAAGGTCGCCGAGTACGAGACGTACGCCCAGTAGCGGCGCGGTCCGCCCTCCGCGGTCCGCCCGCCCATACTGGCCCAGGCACCGCTACTGAGCTCCCCTCACCGCACCCCACCTCGGATCAGGAGGCAACACGCATGGGCCGCGCCGACGAGGCCATCCCGTACGTACGGTTCCAGTCGCCGCACCGGAACGGGCGAGGCCACTTCACCGGCGTGTTCGGGCTGATCAACACGCTGGCGCGGGAGGGGAGGCTCTCGGAGGACGAGGAGTCCTTCCGGCGCGACAACAACAGGTGGTACGACGCCACGTACCCCGATCCCTCCACGGTCGACCCCACCGTGTACGACGAGGAGATCAACCCGGGCGCCGCGGCGTGGTTCAAGCCGTCGGCCGCCGCTCATCTCATCGCGCGGATCCCCGGCTACCTGCAGATTCTCGCCGCGCACGGCGTCGACTGCCGGATGATGCGCAGCACCGATCCGGGGCGGGTCATCTACGAGGACGACGTCCAGGTCGTGGTCGTCCCCTACGCGTAGCCATCGGCGGCCTCACAGCCCCGGACCGGCCTCGGCACCCGCTCTGTCCGGCGGCTCCGGCCCAGGGGTTGACCGGAGCCGCCACAGAGCAGCCGCGCGAAGCGCGGCGCCGCCGTTGAAACACGAGGGTCGTCTGAGGAGGAGGGGGCGACCCAGCATGTTCTGTTCGGGCCCGTGGGGGCAGCATCAGTAAATATATATACCGTCGAGTACGCAAGGGCATGAAAAATTTCATGCACCTGGGCCTCGGTCGGCCCCGTCAGTCGTCCAGGAAGAAATCGTGCTGTTCCGCCGCCTGCTCGTACTTCTCCAGCCGCGTCTGCGTCCGCTCCGGATCCGCGTCCGCCATGGCCTGGAGGAGGGCCGCGGACAGCACCCCGGGCGCCGCGTACGAGTCGAAGACGAGCCGCGACCCCGTGCCGGCGGTGAACACCGCATCGGCCTCGTCGACGAGCGGCCCGAGCGCGAGGTCGGTGATCAGCGCCACGCGCAGCCCCGCACGCCGAGCGGCTCGGACGACGGCGAGGGTCTCTTTGGCGTGGCGGGGCATCGCGAAGGCCAGCGCCCACGTCCCGCCCGCCTCGCGCGCCTGGAGCAGTCCGTCGTAAGCAACGCTGCCGCCACGCGTCACCACCCGTACATCGGGGTGGATGCGCCGCGCGGCGTAAGCGAAGTACTCGGCGAGGGACACGGAGATCCGCAGTCCGAGGACCGTCAGAGGGACGGATCGGGCCAGCTCGCGGCCGATGTCGAGGATCTGGTCGGGGTCGGCGAGCACGCGCCGCAAGGACGTCAGGTTCTCGATCTCGGCGTCGACCGCCGACTGGAGTTCGTTGCGGAGCCGCTCCTCCCCCTCGTCCGGCGCGCCGGCGACCGCGCTGAGCGCGATGGGCTGAAGGGCC
Organism: Streptomyces sp. NPDC059875; assembly: GCF_042731085.1. Classification (NCBI taxonomy): domain Bacteria; kingdom Bacillati; phylum Actinomycetota; class Actinomycetes; order Kitasatosporales; family Streptomycetaceae; genus Streptomyces; species Streptomyces sp. NPDC059875. The sequence goes on along the minus strand of NZ_JBHWJZ010000003.1, from coordinate 163,215 downwards.
TCCCGGAGCGCGGGGTACCCACTGAACCCCAGCGACGCGGCGAACCGGGTCACGGACGGCTGACTGACGCCGACGCGCTCCGCGAGCTCGGTGATCGACAGGAACGCGGCCTCGGTGAGGTGGTCGATCAGGAACTGGGCGATGCGCCGCTGCCCGGGGGACAGCCGGTGGCCGCCGAACAGCGCCCGCACCCGCTCGGCGGGCGAAGCAGCCTCCGCCTCCGCCGAGAGCCTGCCCGGTGTGATCGCGGCTGCCTGTGCGCGCGCCTGCTGCCCAGATGGCACGAGGTGCCTCCCTCTCGTCTCTCTGCTGCCCAAGATAGTTCACACGGGCTGGGCTGCTACGGGCTCGAGACGCTGCCGCACGGACCGAACAGGCCGTTGTTCCGGTGCATATGATCACGAGGACGGCAGACGACGACGGAGGCTCGACGACGATGGCGGACCAGCGCGTGTACCTCGTGACCGGCGGCGGGACGGGCATCGGCGCCGCGACCGCCCGACTGCTGCGCGAAGCGGGTCACCATGTGGTGATCTCCGGGCGCCGACCCGAGCCGCTGCATCTCGTCGCGGAGGAGACCGGGGCCCTGCCCGTCCCCTCCGACATCGGCGACCCCGACGCGGTACGCGCACTCGTCGACGCGGCCGTCGCCGCGTACGGCCGCCTCGACGGCCTCGTCCTCAACGCCGGTATCGGGCGTGGCGGCGGGGTGGGCGAGGTGACGCTCGACGACTGGGACGCGGTGATGCGGACCAACCTCACGGGCCCGTTCCATCTGCTGCGCGCCGCGCTCCCCCATCTGCTGGACGCACGGGGCGCGGTCGTCGCGGTCGCCTCGGTGTCCGCCCTCCGCAACGGCGTGGGCAACGCCGCCTACGCCACCTCCAAGGCGGCGCTGCTCCAGCTCTGTCGCTCGCTCGCCGTCGACTACGGTGGCGCCGGCCTGCGCGCCAACACGGTGTGCCCGAGCTGGGTGCGCACCGACATGGCGGACCGCCGGATGAGCCGGTTCGCCGACGAAGCGGGGCTGGGGAAGGGCGGTGTCGACGCAGCGTACGAGGAGGTCACCCGGGTGCTGCCGGCCGGCCGGCCGGGCGAACCGCGCGAGGTCGCCGAGGCCGTCGCCTGGCTCCTCTCACCCGCGTCGTCCTTCGTCAACGGAGCGGTGCTGACGGTCGACGGCGGCGTGACCGCCCTCGACCCGGGCACGCTCGCCTTCGACTTCCGGATCGAACCACGGGCGCAGGACAGCTGACGGGCCGTACGGCTGACGGCCGCCGTACAGCTCATGAGCCGTACTACTGACGGGCCGTACGGCTGACGAGCCGTCGGAAGCGAGGACCGGCCGCATGCGAAAGCCGGTCAGCTCGCTGTGCGCGAAGGTCGAGAGAGTGTGGCCCAGAGGCGGGCGAGAAGGCCAAGGAGGAATCCCCACTCCTTGCCACTCTTAACTTATAGCGCACTGGGGGGCTTGCGGCAAGGCCCCGGTGGTGCCGCAGAATCACTGGCCTAGTCCAGAACCTGCGGAAAAACGGGAGACCCACGAAGTGCGTGTTGTTGACGGAGCTGATGCCGTGAACCCCCTGACCACCACCAGCTCGTTCGACCTGCCCGACCACCTCTCCCCCAAGGCCGACCCGACACTGATCGCCGGCGACGAGCAGCACTTCGCCGCCATCGCGGAGAGCCTCGAGCAGGCGATCGCCGAACTGTCCGACCGCCTCGATGCCGTGCGCAAGGCCCCTGGCGGCGCCGGCCGGGAGGCGATGGAGCGGGACGCGGAGATCCACCGGCTGAGCGGTCGTCTGCGCGCCCTGCGTCGCTTCGGACTTGACCTGTGCCTCGGACACATCGTCGGCGCGGACGACGCCGAGCCCGTGTACATCGGACGGCTCGGCCTCACCGACAGCACCGGGCGTCGGCTGCTGCTCGACTGGCGCTCCCCTGCGGCCGAGCCGTTCTTCGCGGCGACCCACGCCAATCCGATGGGGCTGGCGAGCCGCCGCAGGTACCGCTGGACCCGCGGCCGGATCAGCGACTACTGGGACGAGGTGTTCTCCGCCGACGGGCGGGAGGGGCATGCCGCGCTCGACGACCAGTCCGCTTTCATCGCCAGCCTGGGCACCAACCGGTCGAGCCGGATGCGTGACGTGCTCGCCACCATCCAGTCCGACCAGGACGCCATCATCCGGGCGGAATCCCGGGGTGCGCTCGTCGTCGACGGCGGGCCGGGTACGGGCAAGACCGTCGTCGCTCTGCACCGCACCGCCCACCTCCTCTACTCCGACCCCCGTCTCGGTCACAGTCGGGGTGGCGTCCTGTTCGTCGGTCCGCACCGGCCGTACCTGGCGTACGTCGAAGACGTCCTGCCCAGCCTGGGCGAGGAGGGCGTACAGACCTGCACCCTGCGGGACCTCGTCGACGAGGGTGCCACGGCAGTGGTCGAGACCGACCCGGAGGTGGCCCTCCTGAAGTCGTCCGCGAACATGGTGAAGACGGTCGAGATGGCCGTCAGGTTCTACGAGGACCCGCCCGCCGAGGGGATGACGGTCACGACCGACTGGGCCGACATCTGGCTGAGCGCCGACGACTGGGCCGAGGCGTTCGAGGCGGCGGGGCGGGGCACCCCGCACAACGAGGCGCGCGAGCAGATCTGGGAGGAACTGGTCACGATCCTCATGGACAAGTTCGACGGCGACGTCTCGCCCGAACAGTTCCTCAAGTCGCTCATGCAGGACAGGGAGTTGGTCAGGACCCTCAACGGCGCGTGGCCGCTGCTCGAAGCGGCCGACCTCGTCGGCGACCTGTGGTCGGTCCCTGCCTACCTGCGGATGTGCGCGCCCTGGCTCGACCGCGACGACGTCCGCAAGTTGCAGCGCAAGGAGGCCCCCCAGGCCTGGACGGTGTCCGACCTGCCGTTGCTGGACGCGGCACGTCAGCGGCTCGGCGACCCGGAGGCGTCCCTGCGCAAGCGCCGGCACGACGCCGCCGTGGCCGCCGAACGCGAGCGCATGGCCGGCGTCATCGACAACGTGCTCGCCGCCGATGACGACGGTGAGGGCGCGGTCACGATGCTGCGCGGCAAGGACCTCCAGGACAGCCTGATCGACGATTCCGCACTGCCCACCACCGACCGGGACCTGCTGGCCGGCCCGTTCGCGCACATCGTCGTGGACGAGGCCCAGGAACTGACCGACGCGGAATGGCAGATGCTGCTGCTCCGCTGCCCGTCCCGGAGCTTCACCATCGTCGGGGACCGCGCCCAGGCCCGGCACGGGTTCACGGAGTCGTGGGAGGAGCGGCTCGAACGGATCGGCATGCACCGGGTCACCATGGCCTCCTTGAGCGTCAACTACCGCACGCCGGAAGAGGTCATGGCGGAAGCCGAGCCGGTCATCCGGGCCGCGCTCCCCGACGCCAACGTGCCGACCTCCATCCGCAGCAACGGCATTCCGGTCGTCCACGGATCCGTCGCGGACCTGGACTCGATCCTCGACACCTGGCTCGCCGCCCACGCCGACGGGGTCGCCTGCGTGATCGGCCCGGGTGACATCGGCGAGGGCACGTTCCGCGAGACGCCCCGCGTCCGGTCGCTGACGCCGACGCTCTCGAAGGGGCTCGAGTTCGACCTGGTCGTCCTCGTCGACCCGGAGGAGTTCGGCGAGGGTGTCGAAGGAGCGGTCGACCGCTATGTCGCGATGACCCGAGCGACCCAGCAGCTCGTCATCCTCACGAGCTCCTGACGTCGGGGGCGGGATCGGTGCCGGTGCCGGTGCCGGTGTCGGTGTCGGTGTCGGCGGCAATCCGGGGGGCGGGCTCAGGACTGCGGTCCGTCCCGCCCCGGGCCGCCGTCGGTGATCCGGTCCAGGTCCACCAGCAGCGCCTCCAGCCAGGCGTCCGCAGCGTAGTAGCTGTTCGGTGCCCCGGCCGGTACGGAGCCTGCCGCGTCGGGCCCGTCGTGCGGCGCGTCGAGCGCTTGGCCCGGTGCGTCGAGGGCCGGGCCCGGCGCCCGCATCTGCGGGGTGTCCCCGGTCGGGTCCAGTACGGCGGACAGCAGCAGCATCCGCCCCGCCACCCGGTCCCCTCGCCGGGTCAACGCGGCAGCCACCGCGGGCTCCAGCGGAGGTACGACGACGGGCACGCGCGGGCCCTCCGACGGCACGGGCGGCGCGAGCAACCGATCCGCGCCCCAGAGCGCGTGGTGACCGGCGAGCAGCACCGCCTGCCAGTCGACCGGACGCGGCTCCTCCCCGGCCGGCCGCCCGGATCCGGACTCCTCCGCCACCCGCCCCCGCGGTTCGCTCTGGAACTGCGCGAAGGCCGACTCCGCCAGGATGAGCGAGTGCCGCAGCGAGCCGTTCTCCGGCATTGCGTCCCGATCCCGTGGCCCACCTGCCGCGACCGTCGAGGCGGTGGCGACCACGGCCTCGGCGGCGGACCGCAGGAGCGCCGCCCCCGAACGCCGTACCTCCTCCTGTGCGCCGCGCGGCCAGGCCAGCAGCCCGAAGACCAGGCCGATCGCACATCCGACCAGGACGTCGAGCAGCCGGATCTCGGCCAGCCGCCACGTGGCCGGCGCCAGCTGGGCGAACACCAGAGAGACCACCAGCGCGAACAGCGCCTGTGCCCAGCCGACACCCTTCACCGGACCCACCGTGAAGGTGACCAGCAACAACGGCAGCATCACCGCTGCGTACACCGTGGTGTCCGTCCCGACCAGGGCGAGAATCGCAGCCGTGCACAACGCTCCGATCAGCGTCCCCGCCGCCGCCTGGCGGACGCCGGCCCGGGTCGCGACCAGGGTCGTCCGGGTCAGTGTCAGCGTGGCCAGCATCGCCCAGAAGCCGTGCGGGAGCGTGTCCAGGCCGGCGACGGCCCGGGCGGCTGCCAGCGCCAGACTGATCCGCACCGCGTTCTGGAAGAAGACCGACCTGCTCCCCGCGTTCCCCACCAGCCGACGCCACCAGAGCTGCGGCGCCCGCTGTCGCGCGTACCAGAACCGGCCGAGGGGCAGCTCGGTCCCGGCGATCCGCCCTCGCACCGCGAGTCCCGCGGCCGCCGAGAGCGCGAGCGCGGCGTCGGCCAGCTCCAGCAGGGCCGCACGGCGGCGCAGCGCCGCCGGGACGGCAGGCCGGGTCGGAGCCGTGGCCAGCAGCGCTCGCTCCCGCTCCGGACCGGGGTGTGCCGCCGTCTCCGCTCCGGGAGCACCACGCAGCAGCGCGGCGGTATCCGCCGCGGACCGCCCGACGGCGCGCAGGAGGTCCAGGCCCGCGACCGCGGGGTCCTGGCCCGGCGGAACGGACGGCAGCCGTGCCAGCCGGTTCAACAGCGTCCGTGCCGCGAGACCGGTATGGGCCAGGCCGCGGGAGCGGACCCCCGGCCCGGCCGGTCGCTCCGCCTCCGGCACCCGCGAGGGCCGCAACGCCGCGGCTGCCGACCCGGCCGCCTCTCGCGTCGCCGGGGAGAGGACGAACGGCGGCCTGGCCAGTTCCCCGGTACAGCGCTCGGCCGTGACCGCGGCGCGGGCGGCGAGTTCCCGGTACGACACGGTCGGCGGATCGGGGAAGAGACATGCTTCGGCGAGGATCAGCAGGAGGATCCCGGTGGTGGTCCCGGTCAGCCTCTCTCCCAGGGTGTCCGGGGCGTACGGCGGGAAGGACGGGAGGATGTAGAGCAGCTGTAGTCCGGGCGCCGCACCGGCCGGGCGGGGCCCGCCCACGGCGACGAAGGCGAGCGCGAAGCCGATGACGAGCATTCCGGCCACCGCGCTCCAGGTGCTCACGGCCAGGTACGTGCCGACGACGACCAGCAACCAGGCAGCCGGGAGCAGCCGCAGCAGTACGGCGGCCCGCTGGCGCCCGGTGCCCGGGATGCGTGAAAGACCGGCCAGGGCCACCGCGGCGAACAGCGCGTAGGTCGCCGCGACGGGCTGCCCGAACCCGTACAGGAACAGGTAGAACCCGGCGCCCGCGGCCAGCGTGACCCGCAGCGAGCGGCGGGCCGCGTCCGCGTAGGCGGCGGGCAACCGGAGCAGACCGCTCGGCCGGCCGCCCCCCGTGGCGCCCGCGCCGCCGCGGCCACCGTTGGCACCCATGCCACCAGGATCGACCACGCGCCACGCCCCGGCACCCCGCGCCCGTCCCACCGACTGACGCCCGCTTCCCGCGTGCGCCGCGGGTGCGTGCCCGGGGCGCTGTGCGTCCCGCTCCGGGCGGGGGCTGGCGACGGCGACGCTTCCGAAGACCGGCGCGATCAGTACGAGACGCGGACCGGACGCGTCGACGAACGAGAACGCCGCCATCGCGCAGCCCGCGACGCACACGGCGATGCTCTGGGCCGCGCCGCCCACGGCTACGCGGGTCCGGCCAGGCGTTCCTCACGATCGGCACGCACCTCCAGGGCTGAGAGAGCGTCAGCACACCGCCCGGGCGTAGGCTTCGCTCTGCATGGACACGGCGGGGGGCGGAGCACATGACGGCTGAGTCGGCACACAGGTGGGAATCGACCCTCGATTCGGTCGTGGTGTACGCGCAGGGCGCGCTCTGTCGCCGGCTGGCCCGGGGCGCCGTGCCGCCCGACGGCCGGGTGCGGGTGACGGGACTGCCCCGCTCGCTGGACCCGGGATCGCTGCGGGCCCGCGTCCTGGGCGCCCCCGGGGTGCGCGTCACCGAGGCTCGGGTGGAAGTCGAGGCCGAGCCGCTCGGCGCGGGCACGCCCGATGAGTTGCGGCGCGAGGTCGAGCGGCTGAGCGACGCGTACGGGGCGGCGCAGGGACGCCGGGACCGCCAACTGAGCCTGATCGAGGAGATCAGGGCCCTCCACCCGGTCCCGCCTGCCCGCACGCCGGAGGACCCGCACCGCCGCACCCCGGTCGACGCGTGGCTGGAGCTCGCCGACTTCGTCGACGAGCGGCTGACGGGACTGCACACCCGCCTCGTCGAGCTGGAGGAGGCTCTGCGCGACGTCGAGCACGAACTCACCGTCGCCGCCGACAGACTCGCCCGCGCCTCCACCGACGCGACGTCGGCGCATGTGGAGACGACGGTCTGCGCGGTCCTGACTCTCGACGGTGCCGGGCACGGTGCCGGTGACGGCTCGGGGGACGCGGACGTGGAGATGGAGCTGGAGCTGGAGCTGGAGTACGGCGTGCCAGGTGCCGTCTGGGTGCCGACGTACCGTCTCACGCACCGTCAGGGCGACGGCAGCGGGCGTCTGGTGCTGCGCGCCTCCGTCGCCCAGCGGACCGGCGAGGACTGGACCGGCGTACGCGTCGCCCTGGCCACGGCCGATCTTCGCCGCCGCACGGACCTGCCGAGGCTCCGATCGATCCGGATCGGACGGCGCCAGCCCGCCCCCGCGCCCTCCGGCTGGCGCGAGCCTCCGGCAGGGCTCACCGACTTGTTCTCCGGCTACGACGCTGCAGGCCCTCGCCCTGCCGTGCAGGTGCGCGTACCCCGACCTGTTCCGCCACCACCGCCACCACCGCCCCCACCGCCGCTGCCGTCGGCACCGCAGGGCTACGGCTCTCCGCCGGCCGCGCTCCCGGTGCCCGGCGGCACGTACGGCGCTCCCTCGGCGGACGTCCGCAGCGCGATGCCCGCCCCCGCGATGCCCGCCCCCGCGCAGCCGGGCGGGGCACGACCGGGTGCCAGGCCGCGTGCCGGCGGTGGGTTCGCGGGTGCCCCGACCCCCATGGCCCCCGCTGCTCCCGGCGCGGCTGCGCCGCCACCGCCACCCCCTCCTCCGTCGTCCGGTCCACCGCAGCCGAGCGGCGCCGAACTCGACTACGCCGCCCTCGTCCTGTGCGGCCCGGACGAGCAAGGCAGTCGCAGGGGCCGGCTGTTCCCCGGCTCGCCCTTGGACCCGATGGCGGCCGAGTACCGCCGCCGCGCCGAAGCGGTGGCCGCGCTGCCGCTGCCCGGACAGGCCGTGCGGCCGCGCGAGTCGGCGGGTTCGTTCGACCACCGCTTCGATGCCGCCGCCCGCGCAGACATCCCGTCCGACGGCACCTGGCACACCGTCACCGTGGGCGAGATCCCGGTCGGCGTGCGCACCGAGTACCTCTGCGTTCCGTCCGTGGAGCAGACCGTGTACGCGACGCTGGTGCTCTCCAACGCCACCGACCAGGCCCTCCTGGCCGGCCCGGTGGAGGTCACCGTCGACGACGACTACCTGCTGACCGCCGCGCTGCCCACGCTCGCCCCCGGCGGTGTCCGCCGGGTGGGGCTCGGGCCTGCCGAGGGCATCCGGGTCACCCGCCGTACGAACCTGCACGAGTCGACCTCGGGCCTGCGCAACAACACCACCGTGCTCGACCACCGCGTCCACGTGGAGCTGGCCAACCGGCTCGCGAGGCCCGTCACCGTCGAAGTCCGCGAGCGGGTGCCGGTGACCTCCGATCCGGACGTCCGGATCGAGGAACGGGCCGACTGGAGGGCGCCCGGGGAAGGCACGGGCCCCGATCGCCATGCGCCGGGCACCCGCGTCTGGCGACTGGAGCTGCCCGCAGGCGTCACCGCCGCCCTCGACGGCGGCTACGAGATCCGCATCCCGACCGGCAAGGCCCTGGTCGGCGGCAACCGCAGGAGCTGACACCCGCCATGTCCACGGCCCCCACCGAGCCGATCGCCCTCCCCGTCACCGCCGTCACCTGCCTCGAGGACCGCGCCCACGTCGAGCGCGCCGCCGTGCTCGACCTGGAGGCCGGGGTCCAGCGGCTGCGTCTCGGCCCGGTCAGCGCGCTTGCCGTCGACCGGACCCTCCATGCCGAACTGACCGCCGAGCACCGCGCGACCGTGCTCGACGTACGGATCGTCCGCAGCTGGACGCCGCGCGGACCGCTGCCGGACGCCGACGACGACTCCGCCCTGCGCCTGCGCATCCACGCCCTCGAGGAGGAGCAACTGGCGCTGGTCCGGCGACGCGACCGGCTGCGTGCGCGCCTCGACCTGCTGGGCCGCCTCGCCGCCGATCTGCTGCGGGAGATCGGCGAGGGCGCCGGCTCCGGGGAGTCCGAACGGCCCCGCTGGGCCCGTGAACTGGACCGGGCGGACGAGGAGCGCGACACGTACAGCGAGCAACTCCGTTCGGTGGAGGCCCGGTCGGCTGCCGTGACCGCCGAACTCGCGGCGGCCCACCGGGCCGTTGCCCTGTCCGAGGAGGAGCCCGCCGAGCTGGTCGGCCATGTCGAGTTGACCGTGGAGGCCACGGCTGCCGGTCCGGTCGGGCTGCGCCTGAGTCACCTCACCCCGTGTGCGCTGTGGCGGCCCGCGTACCGGGCCGTGCTCGACGGGGACTCCCTGACACTGGAGACCGACGCGGTGGTCTGGCAGCGCACCGGTGAGGACTGGTCGAACGTACGGCTGACCTTGTCGACGGCCCGCTCGGCGCAGGCAAGCGATCCGCCACGGCTGGGCGAGGACCGACTGACGCTCGAGGACCGCTCCCCGGCAGAGCGCCGTACGGTCGACGTCGAGCTGCGCGAGGAGGAGATCGGCGCTCTCGGCCCGGCCCCGGTGCTCGGCCTGCCGGGAGTGGACGACGGCGGCGAGGCACGGGTGCTGAGCTCCCCCGCCCCGGTCTCGGTGCCGGGCGACGGCCGCGCCCACCGAGTGCGGCTCTCCGCGTTCACCACGGCCGCACGCAGTGAGTACGCCTGCTCACCGGAACTCTCCCCCTGGTCACCCAGGTCGTGCGGTTCGACAACGAGTCCGGCCACGTACTCCTCGCCGGCCCCGTGGACCTGGTCCGCGGCAGCGGATTCAGCGGCCGCGGCACCCTGGACTTCACCGCGCTCGGCGCCCCCGTCGAGCTGGCCTTCGGCAGCTGCGACGACTACGGGGTGGTCCGCCAGGCCGAGGAGTCCCGCGACACCACCGGCATCACCCAACGGACCGTGGTCACCCGCACGGTACGCCTGCACCTGTCCCGCTTCTCCGCCCCCGGGGAGCACGACGAGCGCATGGTCACCCTCCGGGAGCGGATCCCCGTCTCCGAGGTCTCGGCGGTCGAAGTCCGCCTCCACAAGGACGCCTGCTCCCCACCACCCGCCGCCGTCGACCCCGAGGGCATCGCCCACTGGAACGTCCCCCTCCCGCCGGGCGGCCGCCGCACGATCACCCTGGTCTACGAACTCTCGGCGACCGCCAAGGTCACGGGCCTCTGAACCCGGTGCGGCGGCCGCCCGCGACCGCTACCGCTACCCGACGACCATCAACCGCACCTGACGCTCAGGGTCGTCCCTGTGGGACGACACAGCAGGCCGGCCTGGAGCGATCGACCTCGGGCTCAGTGGGACTCACGACCGACAACTGCCCCTGGCAGGCACTCGGCGAGCAGGTCGACGATGTCGCGCCAGGCCCGCTGCGCGTGCTGCGGGTGGTGGCCGATGCCGGGGAGCACGGTCTGGTCGACCGGCGGGTGGTGGAAGGCGTGCAGGGCACCGCCGTAGACCACGAGGCGCCAGTCGACGCCCGCGGCCTGCATCTCGGCGGCGAAGGCGTCCCGTTGCTCAGCGGGCATGATCGGATCCTCGGATCCGACCCCGGCCCACACGGGGCAACGGATGCGCGCCGCCTCGCCCGGTCGGCCCGTGGTCAGTGCGTTGACCGTCCCGATCGCACGCAGGTCGACGCCGTCGCGCCCGAGTTCCAGCGCGATCGCGCCCCCGGTGCCGTAGCCGATGGCGGCGATCCGGTCGGGGTCGGTCCGCGGTTCGGCACGCAGCACATCGAGTGCCGCGTGGCCCATACCCCGCATCCGGTCGGGGTCGGCGAGCAGCGGGGTCACGCGCGCCAACATCTCCTGTGGGTCGGTGAACCAACGCCCGCCGTGGAGGTCGAACGCAAACGCCACGTACCCGAGTTCGGCGAGGGCATCGGCCCGGCGGCGCTGGAAGTCGTTCAGGCCCGGCCCCTCGGGCCCGATCAGGACTGCGGGTCGGCGGTCGACACCGGCGGGGAGTGCGAGGTGCCCGATCATCGTGAGGCCGTCGGCCGGGTATTCGACCGTGCGCGTGGTAACAGTCGTCATGAAACTGGACTGTAATGATGGTCGAGCCCGGCCGGGCCGGTCTTCACCGTCGGCAGAACAAGGGGGTGTTGGGGCCGGTGGGTGGCATCCTCGTCCACCATGACTCAGTCCCCATGCTGCGGGACATGAATCCGGTCATCTAGAGGCCACCGCTCCAGCCCAGGTCGACCGGGGTGCCGGCGCCGAGGCCTCCGGGTCGGCCGGGGTAGAGGCGGGCGGTTCCGTCCGTCCAGATGGCCACGAGGTCGGGAAGGCCGTCCGCAGTCAGGTCGCCGACTCCGGCCATGGTCTGCACGACGTTCCAGCCCGTGGAGAGCTTGACGCGGGCCCCGAGGCCGCCCGTGGCGCCAGGGTAGAGCCACAGATCACCGGTGACGTTCTCGACCGCGAGGACGTCGGGCCGGCCATCGGCGTTCAGGTCCCCCACACCCGTCACCAGCCGCATCGAGTTCCAGCCCGTCCCGATCGGAGTGCTGGCGCCGAGGCCTCCGGACCGGCCGGGGTAGAGGCGGGCCGTTCCGTCCGTCCAGATCGCCATGAGGTCGGGGAGGCCGTCCGCATTGAGGTCGCCGACTCCGGTCATCGTCTGCACGACGTTCCAGCCCGTGGAAAGCTTGACACGGGCTCCCAGGCCGCCCGGGGCGCCAGGGTAGAGCCACAGATCACCCGTGACGTCCTCGACCGCGAGGACGTCGGGCCGACCGTCGGCGTTCAGGTCCCCCACACCCGCCATCAGCCGTATCGAGTTCCAGCCCGTCCCGATGGACGTGCGCGTGCCCACGCCGTCGGGCGCGCCGGGGTAGAGGACGAGGTCGCCGTTGCCGGTCCCGCCCAGCGGTGAGGCGTGGGGGCGGATCCCGAGCAGATCGGGCAGCTGGTCGCCGCTGAGATCACCCCACGTGCCGGTGAGGGACCGCAGGGGAACGTCGGGCCTGGGCCACGGGATGTGGAAGACCACACGCCCGGTCGGGTATTCGTTGACCGTCCAGAGGTCGTCCGTCGCGGGCCAGTACGAGACGTTCTGGTTGTTGATGCCCGTACGGGTCCACAGGCGCACCGGTTCCCCGGGCCACGCGTGGTAGAGGCAGCTGGGGATGTTTTCCCCGCCCTCGACGAATTCGGGGCACGGCGCCGAGACAACGAATCGGCCGCGGTTCATGGCGATGCCCTGGGCGCCACTGACCGTCGAGGTGAAGGCAGCCTCCGGGCGGAGCTCGTGCTTCTCGTTCAGCGACGGCAGCCCAGTGGTCCTGTCCAGTGGCCAGCGCACGACCACCTGACTGTCGGCGAACGTCTGCTGTTGGCTCTTCTTGACCCCGTTCACCTCGGTGGTGACAAGAACCGGAACGGGGCCGCTGTCATCCAACGATGCCCCGGCGAAGCACGGCGGGTACCCGTTGAAATGGCCGCAGAAGTTCTTCGGCGTGGGCGGAATGTAGTGGTACCGGTCGATCTGCGGCAGCGCGTACTTGTGCCAGGCCGCGTGGTACTTCCCGTTCGACGCGCCGACGCCGCCCCCGCTCTCGTCCGTGACCCAGAACTTGGTGAGGTCGAACACCGCCAGCCCGCCGGCGTTGGAGACGTAGAGGTAGTTCTGGTACCACGTGACCGAGTCGGCGTGACCAGGCAGCGCCGCGAATCCCGACGCGGTCGGCGTCACCAGCAGGACATGACGGTAGGTCACGTTCGTCGGTACGGTGACGTCGGCGAAGGTGACGCGCATCAGCTGGTCGGCGCCGCTCGAGTGATCCTCGTCGCTGTGCCAGCTGGTGACCAGGATCCGTCGGCCACCCACGAGGCGCTCGTTGTCGCGCGACTCACCGGACCCGGTGATTCCCTGAGGCGTGTAGAACAACTTGCTGTCGTCGCCGTAGGCGTCGTTCCAGCAGAAACCCTCGGCGCCTGCGGCGTTGGTCTGATGGCACAGGGGCCGAGCCGTGACGTTCAGATCCCCGAGGACGCTGGAGAGCCCCACACTCCGCACGCCGGCACCTTCGGCCGCGGCGATGTCCTGCGCGAACCGAGTCCTCTGGTCCTCCGCAACGGGTCCCGACTCGGTGGATGCCATGGCCCAGTCGGTCTCGTCGGCGACCAGAAGCGGGGTGACCGTGGCCGAAACGACCGAGCCGTTCGACACTGGCGCGGCACCGGCCGACTGCGGCAGCCCGCCCAGCAGCGCCACGGCCATCACGAGAGCTCCCGCGAGACGACCACGGCGTCTCCGTATAAGCATTCTTCGCGCACTCCTACTCAAAGATCTTGGAAACAGAAGGGCACAGTAGCTTCACGGGTCACGCGTCTTCGCGGCGGGCAGTCCTCGATGGAGGAGAAGGCCCGTCCGCCGCCGCGCTTCTGGCCTTGGCGCTTGCGCTCGACGCCCGTCCTGGGAAGAGTTCCGCTCTGCGGACGCCGTTAGGGGCCATGTGGTGGGAGCAGGGGCAGGGACAGAGAGATGTGTGTGATGGATGCGGCGGTCAATGAGGCTGCCGTCGCTCGGTTCCTCCGCGAATATCCGCAGATGGAGCGAGCTGCATGCGACCACCCCGCGCTGCTGGGCTGCGCCGATGTCGACTGGTCACAGATTCCCGGGTGCCCTGCCGGGATTCCGGTCCTGCTCCGCGGTCTCCTGGATGAGGTAGCCGGCCCCAAGGCCCTGCCCGTGCTGGACAATGTCTTGCTGAACAGCGTCTTCCACGTGAGCGCGGCGATGCCGGCGGCCCTGCCCTTCCTGATCCGTCTGGCAGCCGTCCCTGACATCGCGGTGCGGCCCGGCCTGGTTGACCTCTTGGTCGTTGCCGCGGAGCTGTCTCAGCCCGTCGACGCCGACGACGAACGCCAGGTGCTGCTCTTCGGGAAGGACTGCGACCACCCGGAACGCGAGTGGTGCAGGGCCGCCTTCGCCGCACACGCTTCTGCCCTGCACGCGTTGTTGGAGGACGAGACTCTTCCGGACGGACTGATCAGCGCAGACGACCGCGAGTGCCTGCTCACGGCTGTGGAACCGCAGCGATACCCCTCCTGACTACCCGCTGGCCGGCACTGCCGCACGGTCGTGAGACCTCCGCCGACGATCCAGCAGCGATCCTTCCTCAGGAGGTCGATAGGATCGACGGATGATGGAGGAACCCGTGGTCGCGTTGCCAGAGGCTGAGTACCGACGCGTCTGGGACTGCTTCTACGAGGAGTTCAGCTTCCGGCCGAGTATGAGTTCCTTCACGTGGCCGGCCATCAAGGAGCCCGTCGAGTCGGCCACCTGGAGCCTTGCTGCGCTGGACGACGATCCGAGTGACGAGCGTCTGGACCGCCTGGTCGAGGTGGTCCAGCAGGGGCTGGCCGCCTGCGTCCGCCCGCAGGGCGCGCTGTTCGCGCTCGACTGGCAGCACACGTCGTACCGCTTTGTCCCACAGGAGGTCGGCGGCCCTGGGCGACCGGCTTGGCCACTGAGCCCGTACCCCGACGGGGACTACTACATCTACCTTTCGGAAGACTTCCGCATGGGCAGCTTTGGGCACCCTTGGGAAGAGTCCCTCTGCCTGTTCGGTGAGAATCTTCTCGATGCCGTATCAACGGAGGTCGACAAGGTTCTGGGGCCTCCGATCCGCCGGGCCGGCAAGGCAGTTGATCCCACCTGAGAGTAGGTGTTTTTCAACTCGCTTCCTTGGGCTGCGTCCGGCAGCCGGGAGCGGTTGATCTTTGTTCCAGAACAGGGTGTGCCTGCCGCAGGGACTTGATGGACTGGAGCGATGAAGATCTTGTCGTCTCGTGTTCTGCGGGCTCTTGAACGGTTCAACGCTGCATATCCCTGGGACCACAACGCTCACTACCATCGCTGGATCCTGCGTCAGCTGCCGAGGCGCTTCGAACGCGCCCTGGACGTCGGTTCCGGCAGCGGTGATCTTGCAAGGCTCTTGGCTGGACGAGCCGACGCCGTGAAGGCTGTCGATTCCGATCCAGTGATCACCTCTCAAGCCCAGAAGCTGAGTTCTACTGCGCTTCCCGTGACCTTCAGCGTGGCGGATGCAAGAACCGAGTTCCCTGCCGGCTCCTACGACGTCATCACGTGCGTCGCCACGATCCACCACATGCCGTTCGCCCAGGCGCTCACCCGTTTCCGCCGTCATCTGGCTCCGGGAGGGACCCTGGTGATCGTCGGCCTGTCCCGCGCCCAGACCCCTGTGGACCACCTGCTCGGCGTTGTCGCCATTCCGGCCAACGCTGCCATGGGCTGGCTGAAGAACCAGGGCCGCCCCTCACCGCGGCCCGTCTCCATGACGGCCCGCACTCGCTCAGCGGACATGACCTTTGACGACATCGTCCGTGAAGCCAGAGCCGTCCTCCCCGGCGCGCGGCTGCGACGACGATTGTTCTGGCGCTATACGCTTGTATGGAATCAGCCCTGAGTAGCCGGTGGCTCCTTCGACCACGTGTCGGTGCGGGGGCTTTTGCGGGTCAGACGCCGGGGCGGGGTGGCGATGAGTGCCCAGTTCGGGTGGGCTTCGGGGTGCTGACCAGCTCAGCTGTTCTGGATGCGGCGGGCCTCAGCCACGAGTTCGGCAGGCAGCGCGGGACCCGCGCATGCGTGGTCGATCAGCAGGCCCCGGTACGAGTCGTTCGGCAGCTGCCGCGCCAGTTCGATGAGTTCGCTCAGGTCGGCAGGTGAGCCGGTGAGCCGCGCCCGGTACGCGGCCCCGGCCGCGCGAAGTGTCAGCTCAGTCGGCTCGTGCTTCATTCCCTGATCGATGAGCCGGACGGCGGCGGTGAAGTCGCCCTGCTCGGCGTGCACGTCGGCCAGGTCGAGATAGAGCGACCAGTTGGCCGGGTCGAGGGCCAGAGCGCGCTCGAACGCCGCCGCGGTCTGTTGAGGATCACCCAGCTTGCGCCACGTACCCGCTCGCACGACTTCCGTCAGCATGCTCCGCTCAACGACGTCCGCCTGGTCGCAGAGGGCGAACGACGCATCGATGAGACCGCATGCCCGCAGCAGGATCGCCATCTTGGCCAACGCCTCCGGCAACGGCTCGCGGGCGGAGACCACGTCGATGGCTTGGAACCAGGGCTGGAACCCTTCCCGCATGGATTCGGTGTCCAGACCATGGCCATAGTCCATCGTCCGCATGGCGGCCTCGGCCAGCGCGTCAGCACTCACCGCACCGAGAAATCGTTCATCGCCGAACCAGGGGGCTTTGGCCCATGCGATGCCCGGTTGCACACCCGTGACCGATCCGATCGCCAGCGCCGCGCCGTCCATGTCGCCGTCGAGGAATCTGACGTACGACTGCGCCAGTACCGCCCTCAAGGAGTCGGCGTCCCGAACGACCTCGGCCAGCTCCGACTGCTTCTCCCGCCACAACTCGGCCAGCACCGCATATGGCTCGGGATCCTCAGGCGCGGAGGCGATGGCACTCGCCAGATGGTGCACGGCTGCCGCCGGGCTGCCCCCGCAGTGCGCCATCACCCGCGCGAGACCCACTTCAGCTGCTATCGCTCGATTCGACACCGCCCGAGGGTATCCCTGGTCCGGCAGGCGCCGTCGGCCCGCCCCCATGGCTCGCCGGACACCCTGCCGTGCTCTTGTGTGGCAGGAGTGGTTGCGGCGTCGGAAGCATCCTGGACAGCCCCGCTCACACCGCTTGCAGTGAACGAAGCCATGAACGGCGGCCCAATGGCACACTTGTGCTCTCGGAGTGGTCGAGTGCCTCTGGAGAAGGAGACCGTCTTGGATCCCGCTGTCGCGGCTGTCGCCGCCACCGCCGCGACCACGCTCGTCACCGCGATGACGACGGACGCCTGGGGGCACACCAAGCGGGGCTTCGTCCGCCTGCTCGGGCTCGGCCGGGACGACGAAGGTGCGAGTGCCGAGGCGGAGTTGGATCAGGCGCGTGAGACCGTACTCAGCGCCTACGAGCGGGGCGACGAGTCGGTCCTGGGAGCGGCGCACGGCGACTGGGCGGCGCGGCTCGCGGCGGTCCTGGAGGCGAACGCCGATCGCTCGGCCGAGTACGAGGGGCTGCTGCGCGAACTGATCGCCGGGCAGCCCCGCGCCGACGGGGAGATCCGCGCCCTCGTGAGGGCGCTGCGCCGGACGGAGACCGGCGGCGTCTACAGCCAGGTGATCCACAACGGTGGTGCGGGCGCACAGGGCCCGGGGGCAAGCGTGACCATCAACAACCACCATTACGCGACCGGCAGTTCACCCGCCCCGGCTCCCACTGGTGAATCTTGACCGAGCCACGCTACGAACAGCATCTCGCCGCCGGCTCGGCGGCGGCGCAGGGCCCGAACGCAACCGCGACCGTCAACCACTACTACGGGACGCGGCTGCCCACGATCGAGGCGTTACCCGCCCCTGCCACCCCGGACACCGCGTGGCTGATGGCGCAGCCCAGTCGCCTCCTCGACGCTCGTAGCCACGTCGTCCCCTTTGTCGGCCGGAAACCCGAACTGGAGCGGCTGCGGCAGTGGCGGGACGCCCAGGACGCGCGGCTTTCGGTGCTGCTGCTCCACGGTCCGGGCGGGCAGGGCAAGACCCGGCTCGCCATGGAGTTCGCCGAACGGTCCCGGAGCCCGGACCTGCCGGAGGCCGAGCGCTGGCAGGTCCTGCAGGCGGGTTTCCGAGGCGGTGCCGCGACCCCCGGCCCCGTGGCCGCCCCGCCCACCGAGGGGGCCGGCGTGCTGCTCGTCGTCGACTACGCCGACCGCTGGGCGCACAGCGAGTTGGAGCGCCTGCTGTCTGAACCCGTCCTGCACCAGCAGCGACCCACGCGCGTCCTCCTGATCGGCCGCACGGTCCGCTGGTTCGCGGCCCTGCGCGGTGAGCTCGCCGACCGTCGCGCGGCCATCGGTGACCTGCTCCTCCCCTCCCTGGACGCGGACCGGCAGCGGATGTTCACCGCCGCTCGCGACCGCTACGGAGCGCGCGACCTGTACGACCTGCCGGACACCGCAAGCGTCGAACCACCCGCTTCCCTGGACCGCCGCGACTTCGGCTTGACGCTGAACGTCCACATGGCCGCCCTGGTCTCCGTCGACGCCCACACGCGCGGTGAGCGGCTGTCCCTCGCGGAGCCGCACGAGCTGTCGGCGTACCTGCTGGACCGCGAATACCGGGCGTGGCAGCGGCTTTTCGACGCCGGTGGGCACGGGCAGGACTACCGGACCCGGCCGGCGGTCATGGCCAGGACGGTGTTCACCGCCGCCCTCACCGGAGCGGTGAGCCACGACACCGGTACGCAAGCGCTGCGCGCCCTCGACCTGCCGGGCCACCCGCAGGAACTCCTCCTCGACCACCGGTTCTGCTACCCGCCCTCCGACCGCGAACTGGTTCTGGAGCCGCTCTACCCCGACCGGCTCGCCGAGGACTTCCTCGGCCTGCTCACCCCCGGGCACGACATCAGCGCGTATGACCCCGACCCGTGGGCGAGCGGTGTCCCGGCCACCCTGTTGGGCGGCGAACTGACGACCGCCGTGGCCCCGCGGGCCGTGACGTTCCTGGCCTCCGCCGCCGGCCGCTGGGCCCACATCGGCGAGCGGGTCCTCTACCCCTTGCTGCGCGCCGAGCCCGGCCTCGCGATCGCCGCGGGCAGCCCCGCCCTGACCACGCTCGCCGCTCTCGCCGACGCGGGCGGCGGGGCCGAGGAGGGCATCGACCCGGACCTGCTCGCGGTGTTGGAAGCGGTCGAGTCGCAGCTGCCCTCGGGCCGCCACGTGGACCTGGACAACGGGATCCTCGCCGTCGTCGAGACGCTGATCGCGCACCGGCTGGCCGCGACCACGGACCTTGGCCAACGTGCGTGGCTGTACGGCACGTTGGCGTGGCGACGGGCCAATGCGGGCCGCCGGGAGCAGGCGGTCGCCCCCGCCGAGGAGGCCGTGCGCCTGCACCGTGAGCTCGCCGCGAGCAACCCCGGCCACCTTGCCCATCTGGCGAACTCCCTTGGCGTACTGGGCGACCGGCTGTCCGCCGCGGGCCGCTGGGAGGAGTCGCTGTTCCACGCCGAGGAGTCCGTGGCGATCAGCCGCCGCCTGGCCGACGCCGACCCCGCCGCCCACCAGGACCGCCTGGCGGACTCGTTGACGGGGCTCGGCAACCGGCTGTCGCGACACGGCCGGCGTGAGGAGGCCCTGGCCGTGACACAGGAGGCGGCAGAGCTGTACCGGCGTCTGTCCGAAGCCGACCCCGGGTACCGCCCCGAGCTGGCCGGGCTGCTCAGCAACCTGGGCCTGCGCCTGATCGACGCGGGCCGCTCCGATGAGGGCCTGGCCGCCAGTGAGGAGGCGGCCGAACTGTACCGGCGCCTGTCCGACGCCGACCCCGACGCCGAGCGGCATCACTTCGCGATGTCCCTCGCCAACCTCGGGGCGGCGCTGCGCGCTTCGGGCCGCTCCGAGGAGGGCCTCGAGGTCACGGAGGTGGCCACCGACCTGTACAGGCAGCTTGCGGAGGCCAACCCCGCCGCCCACCAACCCGACCTGACGACGGCGCTGATCAACCTCGGGACGTTCCTCGCGGACCTGGGCCGTGGGGAGGAGGCCCTCGCCCCGGCCGAGGAGGCGGTGGTGATCCAACGGCGGCTGGCCGAGGCCGACTTCGCCGCCCACTGCCTCGATCTCGCCAGAGTCCTCAACAACCTCGGCACCCGGCTCCTCGCCCTGGGCCATGAGGAACGGGCCCTGGCGGTCACGCGGGAAGCCGACGACCTGTACCGGCAGCTGGCGCTCGCCCACCCCACCGTCGACCTCCCCGAGCACGCTGACGTGCGCAACCGACTGGCACGGGCCCCGAGCAGGATCCGAGAGGAGGCCCTGGCCGCTACGCGCGAGGCGACCGAGCTGTACCGGCAGCTGACCGACACATCCTCCGGGACCGAACTCACTGATCTGGCTTCATCGTTGGGCAAGGTGGGCGGGACCCTGGCCCGTCTCGGGCGCTTCGAGGAAGCCGTCACGGCCGTGGAGCGGGCCGCTGCCGTCCATGTCGACAACGGTGACCGCCGTCGCGCGGCGGAGCTGCTCCTCGAATCGGGCCACGCGCTGATCGGCATGCGGCGGTACCAGGACGCGGCCGCCCTCTTCGAGCGAGCCGCCGGCCATTTCCGCCGGACCGGTGACCGCAGCCTGGAAGGCGCCGCGTTGACCAACCT
Organism: Streptomyces sp. NPDC059875; assembly: GCF_042731085.1. Lineage (NCBI taxonomy): Bacteria > Bacillati > Actinomycetota > Actinomycetes > Kitasatosporales > Streptomycetaceae > Streptomyces > Streptomyces sp. NPDC059875. Next base: position 143,044 of record NZ_JBHWJZ010000003.1, on the reverse strand, counting down.
CGGCACCGCCCTGGCCTACGAGGGCCGCTCGGACGAGGCCATCGCCGCCTGTGAACGGGCCGCGGCCACCTTCCGGGGCACCGGCGAGCGGCACCTCGAAGCAGCGGTGCTCACGAACCTGAGCAATGCGCTGACGGTCGCCCGGCGGTTCGCCGAGGCCGCCGAGGTCAGTCGGCGTGCCTCCGCTCTCTCCGACGAGACCGGCGACGGCAGCCCTGAGGGGCCACCGCTCCACAACCTCGGCAACGCACTTCTCAGTCAGGGGCGATACGAGGAGTCCATCGTCCCCACGCAGCAGGCAGCGGCCATCTACCGCGAGAACGGCAATCACCACCGCGAAGCGGACTCCCTCAGCAATCTGGCCGACGCCCTGTACGAGACGGACCGGCTCGACGAGGCCATCAGCGCCTACCAGCGTTCGGCCACGCTCTTCCACGAGACCGGCGACCGCGGCAAGGAAGCCCGGGTGCGCGGCCGGCTGGGCGCCGTCCTGTTGCGTACGCGGCGCTACGACGAGGCGGTCACCGCCACGCAGCAGGCCGCCGCTCTCTTCCGCGAGGTCGGCGACCGCACCGGCGAGGCCTCGGCGCTGATCAACCTCGGCAACGCCTGGACGGAGACGAGCCGTTACGCGGAGGCCGCCACCGCCTGTGGGAAGGCCGCCGCACTCCTGCGGGAGACCGGCGACCACGAGCGCGAGGCCAATGCGCTTTCCAACCGCAGCGAGGCCCTGGCCAGGGCGGGGCGGCTCGAGGAGGCCGTCACCGCCTGCGAACAGGCCGCCGCCGGTTACCGCAGGGCGGGCAACCGCGAGCGCGAGCGCGTGGTGCTGCACGTCCTCGGCACCCATCTCTTCCAGGTGCACCGGACCGCCGAGGCGATCACCGCGTACCAGCAGGAGCTCCTGATCTGCCGGGAGATCGGCGACCGCGGCAGCGAGCGGACCGCGCTGCACAGCCTCTCCCTCGTCCTCGTGTACGAGGGCAGGTACGCCGAGGCCGTACCCGTCTGCGAGCAGGCCGCTTCCGGCTACCGCGAGGCCGGCGACCGGGGCCGCGAGGGCGAATTGCTCGACCGGCTCGGGTCGGTGCTGATGGAGCTGGGGCGCGTCGAGGAGTCCGTCGCCGCCCGCGAGCGGGCCGTCACCGCGTTCCGTGCTGCGGGTGACGTACCGGGCGAAGGAGCGGCGTGCGGCGAACTCGGTGAATCTCTGGTCCGGTTGGGGCGGCACGCGGAAGCCGTCGCCGCCGGCCGGCGAGCCGCCGAGATCCACCGGCGGTCCGGCGACCGCCCCCGGGAGGCCCACGCGCTCACCGTCATCGGGCGCGGCCTGAACGGGCAGGGAATGCCCCGGAAGGCCATCGCCCTCTGTACGCAGGCCGTCGAGCTCTTACGCGGGACCGGCGACGGCCGCGGCGAGGCCGAAGCCCTGCGCCATCTCGGCAGCGCCCTCTTCGCGGCGGGGCGGAAGGCGGAGTCCGTCGCCGCCGTGCAGCAGGCGGCCGTCCGTTCCCGGGAGTCGGGCGACCAACGCGGCGAAGGGCTGGCCCTCTACCGCCTGGGCGAGGGTTTCATCGACGAGGGCCGGTTCGCGGAGGCCATCGCCGCGTACCAGCGCACTGCCGACCTTTTCAAGGAACTCGACCTCCCCGACCTGGAGGGATCCGCGCTCCTCAACCTCTGCCGCGCGTTACGAGCACTGGACCGGAACGAGGAGGCCGTCATCGCCTTCCGGCGGGCCGCCACCGTCTATCCCCGAACCGACGACCGCGACCGGGAGTGCCAGGTCCACTTCCACCTCGGCCAGGTACTGGAGAAGATGGGGCGATCCGCGGACGCCGTCCCCGCCTACCGGCGCGCCGCGGAACTGTTCCGCGCCCGACGGGACCGCGCCAACGAAGGTCAGGCGCTGTTCCGGCTCGGCATCGTCACCGTTGATCTCCGGCAGTACGAGCACTCCGTTCCCGCGTTCGAGCGGTACCTGGAGATCTGCCGGGAGACCGCGGACGGCGAAGGAGAGGGCATGGCTCTGCTCCTCCTCGGCGGCCTCCTGGTGGATGTGGGGCGGTACGAGGAGGCCGTCACGGTCAATCGGCAGGCAGCCGACCACTTCCGCGACGCCGGCAGCCCGGACGCGATGGAGCTCGCCCTGAGCCACCGGCGTAAGGCACTCCGCGCGCTGGGGCGCAGCGACAGCTAGGGCGCTTCAACGCCCTACTGGGAGCCTGGCCGGGCTTCCGTCATCACTTCGCGGCGGGGGTCTTCGTGGGGACGGTCGTGGCCTGCGAGTCCTGTTGGTAGAAGATGTCGATGTCCACCTCTTCGCCCCCGACGATCAGGGTGTCCCACGCTCCGCTCTCCAACAGGGTGCGCAGGGTGCCGGAGTTGAGTGTCTCCAGGTGGTTCCGGAGAGTCGAGTCGTCAGGCATGCCGGGAACGCGTGATGCCAACCTGTCACGGATTCCCCGCAGCCGTTCCATGAGCGCGTCGGTGTCCGCCTTCCTGTCCAGCTCCATCCCTTCCGACTCTTCGATGCTCTGTGCGATCTTCTCCTTGATCGCGCAGCTGACGCCGTTCTCGTCGGTGGTGATCATCGTGTTCCAGGCTCGGCTCTTGTGCCGGTACTGGAGCATGGACATGGCTGCTTCGTGGCGGGCGAAGTCGGCGTCTCGGAACGGCCTGCCGGTCCATGCGCCGTTGAGGGACCGGGCCAGCGAGATGGCAGAGCCCAGTCCGCTGTTGAGCCCGCGTCCCGGCCAGAAGTGGATGGCGTTGGCGGCGTCGCCGAGCAGGAAGCCGTACGTCCCCGGGGCGGTCGACGTGGCCGAGCGCAGCCGGGTGGTGAACCTGGGCCGCTGCACCATGTCGAGACGGAAGGCCGTGACGGCGCTCAGGTCCCCCTCGGCGACTCCGAACAGCGCCAGCCCCTCCAACACCCGCTTCCACAGGGCCGAACCCCTGACCATGGCGGGCAGGAAGAGCGTGCTGTGCGTGGAGCACTGGAAGTCGCCGTGATCGTCCCGCCCCATGACGCACGGTCGTGAGGCGATGCAATCCTCGAACACGTGCCGGACCGGATCGATGCCGACCACTTCCGCGGCCTCGGCGTCGGTGAGCCGCATGTTCAGAAACCCCTCGCCGCGAAGGGCGTTGAGGAGGAAGCGGTTCTGAGCCACGGTCAACAGGACGGTCATGGGGTCCGTCAGAGTCGATTTGACGCGCAGGCCCAGGACGACATCCTGAATGTGCTGACCGTGCAGCGAGTAGATGGACTTGTCGGCCGTACCGAACTTGTCGGTGAAATACTCCCGCGTACGGGAGCGGCCTCCCTCGCAGATGGCGAGCACGTGATCCTTCGCCTCGGCCTTGTGGTACTCGGCCGGGTCGAACGCGGTGGGCACCAGCCGGATCCGGTCCGGCTTTTCGTTCGCCAATGCGAGGAGAGTGTCCTCGATGTAGGCGATCCGCAGATTCCTCGGGTTGTACCCACGGAGCGAATCGGGGCCGACCGGCCACATTTCGGAGTAGGCATCGCCGCGGAACAGCCGTTCCTGCACCTCTTGGGGGAGGTTCAAGTACTGGCGGCTCTGCACGGTGACGACCTGCTGCCGCCTGACGTTGCCCTGTCCTTCGCTCTTCCAGACGACCTTCGCCCCGTCCTGAACCCACCGACCGTCGTACACGGTGATGGCCACGCGAGGCCCCATGAGGTGTTCGAGCAGCAGCGCGAAACTCAGGCCGACGGGGCCGCCACCCGAGACCGTGACGTTCAGCACGGGCCCTGCCGCCAGGGTCGCCTTGGAGGGAGTGAGCGGCGCCAGCACGGAGAGGTCGAGGATGGTCTCCATCGCGTCGGCCGCTTCGAATCGGAAGGTCTCGGTTCCTATCTCGATGAGATCTCCGGGCTGCAGTTCATGTGATGTCACACGCGCCCCGTTGACCCGCGTTCCATTACTGCTGCCGCTGTCGTACAGCACGAATCCGTGGCGCTCGCGACGCACCTCGGCGTGAAAGCGTGAGACGTTCCCCACCGTGATCACCACACTGTTGTCGCCATTGCGGCCCAGGGTTACCGGTGTGGCGCCGATCGGGAACTGCTGTCCTGCCAGAGAGCCTTGATGGCCAACGAGCCGAGGAGGCATGGGTCACCCAATTCCATGAGTCACGGATCCGATGACGACATGCGAAACCGGTCACCAGACAACAGCACCTGCATCACACACCGCGAGTCGACCGGCACGCAGAGCAATCTTAATCCTGCCGTGAGGCCGATGAGAAGTCGTTCGGACCGACTGATCATCACACGGTGCCCATTCCGTGAAGATGTAACAGCGCAGGTCCGATCGGGGGCTGCTGGGTCAGATGTAAGGAATGCGGCAGGAATGAATTCGTGTGACAACGAATGCGGAAGGCATATGCGCCGAACCCACTGGCGGGCGTCACGCTTCAGGCCTTACTGCGCAGGCCCCTCTTGCCCAGGAACCGGCGCAGCTTCGTCACCGGCCACGTGTTGATGACGTCGTCCGTCGTCAGCCAGCCGCGCTGGGCCGTGGCCACCCCGTAGCGCATGTACGGCAGATGCGTGGTGGCGTGCGCGTCGGAGTTCACGGCGAACTTCACCCCGTACTGTTTCGCGCGCAGGATGTCCTCGTCGCACAGGTCGAGCCGCTCGGGATGCGCGTTGATCTCCAGAGCGGTGCCCGCCCGTGCGCAGGCCTTGAAGACCGCGTCGAAGTCGGCGTCGATGCCCGGGCGTTTGCCGATCCGGCGGGTCGTGGGATGGCCGATCACGGAGACGTGCGGGTTCTCGCAGGCGCGGATCAGACGACGGGTGAGTTCCCGCCTGCTCTGGTTGAAATGGGAGTGGACCGAGGCCACGCAGATGTCGAAGTCCGCGAGGAACTCGTCGGGCCAGTCCAGGGAGCCGTCCGGGCCGATGTTGAGTTCCGTGCCGTGCAGCAGCCGCATCCTGCGGTGCGCGCCGTCGAGTGCGCGGACCTGCTCGCGCTGGGCGAGGATCTTCTCGCTGGTCATGCGCTGCATGGACAGGTTCGGGGCGTGGTCGGTGACGGCGTAGTAGGCGTATCCGCGGGCGGCAGCGGCGGCGACCATGTCCTCCAGCGGGGCCAGCCCGTCGGTGAGGTCGGTGTGGGTGTGCAGATCGCCGCGGATGTCCTTCTCCGTCACGAGCTCGGGGAGTTCGCCGCGCAGCCCGGCCGCGATCTCGCCGCGGTCCTCGCGCAGCGTCGGCGGGATCCAGGGCAGTCCGAGCCTCTCGTAGATCGCTTCTTCCGTCTCGGACGTGATGCTCTCGCCGCTCTCGGCGTCGAAGAGCCCGTACTCGGACAGCTTGAGGCCTTGCCGCACCGCGAGTTCGCGCGTGCGGATGTTGTGCGCCTTGGAGCCGGTGAAGTACTGCAGTCCCGCGCCCCAGGAGGCCGGGGGAAGGACCCGTAGGTCCACTTGCAGGCCCGTGACGGTCCGTACGGAGGTCTTCTTCTCACCGTGCGCGATGACCTCGGCCGTGTGCGGATGGGCGGCGAGGGCATCCATGAACGGGGCCGACCGGCGCGCCGCCACCAGGATGTCGATGTCGCCGATGGTCTCCCTCATACGGCGCAGGGAACCCGCGTACGTGCACCGGACGCAGCCGCGGATGTCCGACAGTTCCGCGACGAGCTGCTCCGCGACGTCCATGGCGGCGCTGACGAGGATCCGACCCTCGCCGGCCTTCTGCAGGACGGAGATGCCGTGGAGGATGTTCTCCTCGGTCCGCTCCCCGAAGCCCTTCAGGTCGCGCAGCCGTTCCTGGTGGATGGCGTCGATCAGCTGGTCGACGGTGGTGACGCCCAGCTCCTCGTAGAGGATCATGGCCTTGCGCGGCCCGAGCCCGGGAATCGCGATCAGCTCGCGCACTCCGACCGGCACGGACGTCCGGGCCTCGTCGACGACGGACATGCGGCCGGTCCGCAGATACTCCACGATCTTGTCGGCGACGGACTTGCCGACGTTCGGAATCTCGAGCAGCCCCTTCGCGTCCAGTTTCGAGACGTCCTGCGGGTGGCCCGCGACGGCACGTGCGGCCTTCTCGTAGGCGCGCGCCTTGAAGGACTCCCCGCCCCGGATCGCGATGAGGTCGGCGTACTCCTGGAGCAGCGCCTCGACCTGGTCGTTGGCTCGGGCCATGCCTCCAGGGTGCCCCGCGCGCGCCGGACAGGCATGCCGGGCGTTCGCGCCGTCGCCTCACCCGTCCTCGGGCCGGTTCACCGCTGTCCGCGCGGGACGGCGAGGTCGGTCAGGAGCGCGGTGCCCGGCTCGAACGCAGACCATGCGCCGGGCCGTGTCAGCACGGCGATGGCCGAGGTGGGGAACTTGGTCTGCGCGCGCTGCAATGCGTCGCCGAGGGTCTCGCCGGCAAGCAGCAGGATCAGGTCCTGCAGGCCCGGGTTGTGTCCGACCAACAGCAGCGTCCCGACGTCGGGCGGCACTTCGTGTACGACGTCGAGAAGGCTGTGGCAGTCCGCCGCGTAGATGCGATCCTCGTGACGCGTGCGCGGCGTGCCGTCCATTTCGGCGGCGGCCAGCTCCCAGGTCGCGCGGGCCCGCCGGGCGGTGGAGCACAGGACGAGTTCGGGCAGGCACGCGGCATCCACCAGCCAGCGGCCGGCCGCGGGAGCGTCGCGCAGGCCGCGCGGCCCCAGGGGGCGGTCATGGTCGGGCACGCCCTCGGGCCACGCGCTCTTGGCGTGCCGCAGGACGACCAGCCGCCGCAGCGGGCTCACCCGGCGCCTCCGGAACGGCGCGGGCGGTCTCTTTCGCGAGGGTGCTCCACTCGTTCAACGGTACGCGGCTCCGCCTGCCGAGCCGAGGCCCTTCACGCCGCAGGGACCTGGAACCACACCCACTTGCCCCGTCCGCCCACCGTCGCCACGCCCCAGGCGCCGGCGACCGAGTCCAGGAGGTCCAGGCCACGCCCGGTCTCCCTCTCCATGTCCGCTCCCTCGTCGACCGTCTCGGGCCGGCTCGATCGAGCGCCTCCGCCCATGCAGGGATCGGCGTCGAAGACGGCGCCCGTGATCACACCGGCGGACCGGTCGTAACCGACAGCGACCTCGATGGCGGCCCCGCTGGAGTGGCGCACCGCGTTGGAGACCACCTCGGTCAGGAGCAGGGCGGCCATGTGGTCAGGCCACCGTCCCCACACGGCAGTAAGCCCTTTCCCTCAACGTTGACGACCCACGACTCCAGCCCTACAGTCCCGGCACAAACAAACTGACTGGTTCCCAGTCAGATGAAGGGATGACGGTGACGGCGGGCGAGGGCGGTCGAGCTGGTACGCCGGACGCTCACCCGCGCGGTGGCCGAACCCGGCATCGCCCCCCGTGACTCTGGAGAACGAATTCCGTCGGCAGGGCAGTCGGCGTCCGGCTGACCGATGCGATCACCGCCGAGGCGCACGGTACCCCCTTCGCCCACGTCAACTACCCACCGAGGACCCACACTTGAGACGGCTGATACACCTGATCGTCATGGCCCTGGCGGCCTCCGCTCTCGCGCTCGTCACCCCGGCAGCAGCTGCCCCCGCAGCCACCGCGTACTACGTGGACTGCTCGGCGGCAGCCAACGGCTCGGGCAGCAGCGCCTCGCCCTGGAACGGCCTCGGTTCGGTCAACGCCCATACCTTCGCGCCCGGCGATCAGCTCCTGTTCAAGCGCGGCGCCACCTGTGCCGGGCAGTTGAAGCCCAAGGGCTCCGGTACCGCCGGCTCCCCGGTCACGGCCGGGGCCTACGGCAGCGGCGGCGCGCGGCCGGTGATCGCCGGGCAGGGACAGGTCTACGCGGCGGTGCACCTGTACAACGTGGAGCACTGGGAGGTCCGCGACCTGGAGGTCACCAACACCAGCGCCACCAAGGCCGAGCGCAACGGCGTCCTCGTCGAGCTGGAGAACTTCGGCACCGGCCACCACTACGTGCTCTCCGGCCTCTACGTCCACGACGTCTCCGGCGACGACTCCAAGCGCTCCAACGGCATCCAGATACGGGTCTCCGGCACCGCGGTGCCCACCCGGTTCGACGACGTGCTCGTCGAGAACAACGAGATCTACCGCGTCGACCGCGAGGGCCTGACCACGACATCCAGCCAGATGTGCCGCGCGATCTACGGCACCGGCGACGGCTGCGCCTCCACCCGCAACTGGCTCGCCTCCACCGACGTCGTCTTCCGCGGCAACATCATCCACGACATCGGCGGCGACGGCATCGTGCTGCGCGTCACCCACCGCGGGCTGGTCGAGCGGAACACCGCGTACGACATCTGGATGCGCTCGGCGGGCAACAACGCGGGCATCTGGACGATCAACAGCGACTACCCCGTCATCCAGTACAACGAGGTCTACAAGGTCCGCCGCCCCAGCGGCAACGACGGGATGGCCTTCGACTCCGACTTCGGCGTGCAGAACGCGCTCTTCCAGTACAACTACAGCCACGACAACGAGGGCGGCTTCATGCTCCTCTGCGGGAAGTGCGGGGCGGGCTCCAAGTCCACCGGCACCGTCGTGCGCTACAACGTGAGCGTCAACGACCGCTCCCGCGTGCTGCTCGCGGCGGGCGAGGACGGCGCCCACTTCTACAACAACACCTTCTACTTCCCGTCCGGCTCGACCGCGAAGATCGTCGAGCAGACCATCGCCGGGACGAAGGTGGGCTGGTCCAACAACGTCTTCGCCAACTACGGGACCGGCGGCTTCAGTTACACCGCATCCGACCACAGCTGGCAGCACAACGTCTTCCACGGTTACCACGCAGCCAACGAGCCGGCCGACCCCGGCAAGATCACCGCCGACCCGCTGCTGGCCGCCCCCGCCACCGGCGACGTCCACCTCGGTGCGGGCTCCCCGGCCCACAAGGCGGGCGTGCGGGTCGCGGGCAACGGCGGCAAGGACTACTACGGCGGTGGCCTCCCGCAGCAGTGCCGCCCGGACGTCGGCGCCCACCAGGCCGAGGCCTTCCACGACGGCAGCTGCGCCCACCCGAACCTGCTCACCAACCCCGGCTTCGAGTCCGCCGCCCTCACCCCGTGGACCGCCTACAACTCGGCCTCCGCCACCACCGGCAACGCACGCACCGGCAGCTACTCCGCCCGTGTCGGACCGGCGCCCGCCTCCGTGGAGCAGGTGGTCGCGGTCCAGCCGAACACCACGTACGTGCTGGCCGGATGGACCAAGGTGTCCGGCGCGGGCAACGAGGTGGCGCTCGGCGTCAAGAACCACGGCAACCCGGAACTGCGCGCCCCCTCCACCACCGACACCGCCTACCAGCCCAGCAGTGTCACCTTCACCACGGGCCCGACGGCGACGACCGCGACGGTCTACTGCTACCTCCGCGCGGGCAGCGGCACGGCCCACTGCGACGACCTCCACCTGGGCACGGCCTGACCGGACCGCCCTCACCCGCCCGGTCTGCCGACCGGGCGGGCGGGTGCACGAGGGGGCGCGTCGCCCCCTGATCAGCCCAGGAAACTCAGCCGCACCTGACGCTCCGGGTTGTCCTTGTTCGTGTCCACCAGGCAGATCGACTGCCAGGACCCCAGCTCCAGCCGCCCCGCGATCACCGGCAGCGTGACGTGTGGCGGGACCAGGGCCGGGAGGACGTGGTCGCGGCCGTGGCCCGGGGAGCCGTGGCGGTGCTGCCAGCGGTCGTCGGCCGGGAGGATGTGGTGGAGGGCGGACAGGAGGTCGGTGTCGCTGCCCGCGCCCGTTTCGAGGATCGCCAGGCCGGCCGTGGCGTGCGGGACGAAGAGGTTGAGCAGGCCGTCGGTGCCCGGGGCCGCGCGGGTGAGGAAGTCGGTGCAGGCCGAGGTCAGGTCAGTGACCGTTTCGGTGGCGCCTGTGGTGAGGGTGAGGATCGTGGTGGTGAATGCCATGGGGGCATCCTGCCGTTCGTACCGCGGGATTGCGCGTCCACGCTCCGAGACACCTTTGACCGCCACCGGAACGAGTCGCTACGTTCGCGCCATGTTGCGTACAGCCCTGCTCACCACGCGCGGTCACATCGACCTGCTGCGGGTGGCCTCCGCCGCGTGTCGTCGCGGCTGCTGACGCCCTCTCACCTCTGATCTTCCTGCGCTGACACCCGTGTCCGCGCGCCCTCGGCGCGCTCACGGTCGCTGAGGCGTGTCTTCCTCCCTCCCCCGGAGTTCCTTCATGACGGTCGATCATGCCCCACCCGAATCCCTGACGGATATTTCTCCTATTTCAGAGCTCGAGGAGATTGCGCCCGCCTCCCGCGCCGGCTCCCGGCGATCCGCCGTGCCCCGCTGGCTGCGCCGAGCGGTCGGGCCGCTGCTTCTGCTCGCCGTCTGGCAGGTGCTCAGTTCGGCCGGGGTCCTGCCGGCCGACGTACTCGCCTCCCCCGGGACCATCGCCCGGGCCGGCGGAGACCTGGTCGTCGACGGCACCTTGCCCCACGCCATGGGCGTGTCGCTCCAACGCGTCGCCGTGGGGCTGCTGTTGGGTGGCGCGATCGGCGTTTCGTTGGCGCTGGTCTCCGGGCTCTCGCGGCTCGGTGAGGATCTCGTCGACGCGACCGTGCAGATGCTGCGGACCGTTCCCTGGGTGGGACTCATTCCGCTGTTCATCATCTGGCTGGGGATCGGCGAGGCACCGAAGGTGGCGCTGATCGCGCTCGGTGTCGCCTTCCATCTGTACTTGAACGTGTACGCCGGGATCCGCGGCGTCGATGCCCAACTGGTCGAGGCGGGCGAGTCGTTGGGGCTCGGGCGCTGGGGGCTCGTGCGGCACGTGGTGCTGCCCGGGGCTTTGCCGGGCGCGATGACCGGACTGCGGTACTCGCTCGCGACCGCCTGGCTCGCGCTCGTCTTCGGCGAGTCCATCAACGCCGACGCCGGCATCGGCTTCCTCATGAACCAGGCGCGGGAGTTCTTCCGTACCGACGTCATCGTGGTCTGCCTCGTCGTCTACGCCTTCCTCGGCCTCCTCGCCGACGCCGTCGTCCGCACTCTCGAAAGGCTGCTGCTGCAATGGCGACCGACCTTCACCGGGCAGTGACCGTCCAGGGACTGAGCCGTTCCTTCGACGGGCGCCCGGTCATCGACCGGCTCGATCTGACCCTGCGGGCCGGGGAGTTCACCGCGCTCCTCGGGCACAGCGGCTGCGGCAAGTCCACGCTGCTGCGGGTCCTTGCCGGGCTCGACCGGGAGATCTCCGGGACCGTCCTCGTCCCCAAGCGCCGGGCCGTCGCCTTCCAGGCGCCCCGTCTCATGCCCTGGAAGCGGGTGTGGCGCAACGTCCTCCTCGGGCTGCCCGGAAGGCCCGAACGGGCCGTCGCCGAGCGCGCGTTGGAGGAGGTCGGGCTCAGTCACCGGTCGGGCGCGTGGCCCAAGACCCTCTCCGGCGGCGAGGCCCAACGGGCCTCCCTCGCCCGGGCGCTCGTCCGTGAACCCGACCTTCTGCTGCTCGACGAGCCGTTCGGGGCGCTCGACGCGCTCACCCGGATCAAGGCGCAGCGCCTGGTCGCCGAGTTGTGGCAGCGGCGCGGCTGCGCGGTGCTGCTCGTCACGCACGACGTCGACGAGGCGCTGCAGCTCGCGGACCGCGCGCTGGTGATGCGCGACGGCGTCATCGCGTACGACACACCCGTCGCCCTCGACCGTCCCCGCTCTCCCGGTGACCCCGGCTTCGCCGCCCTGCGCTCCCGCCTCCTCGCCGAACTCGGCGTCGACGACAGCACTTCCACCGTCCAGCACGCCGCCTGACACGGAGACCTCGACCCCATGAACCGTTCTCTCCTGCCCGCTGTCCTGCTCCTCCCGCTCGCCCTCCTCGCCTCTGCCTGCTCCTCCCCTTCGTCCGCCGCGACCGACACCGACGGCAAGGGCTCCCTGGTGCTCGACGTCGGCGACCAGAAGGGCGGCGCGGAGGCCGTCCTGCGCGCCGCGGGTGAACTCGACGACCTGTCGTACCGCATCAAATGGTCGACCTTCACCTCCGGCCCACCCCTTCTCGAGGCCGTGAACGCCAAGGCCGTCGACATCGGCTCCGTCGGCAACACGCCACCCGTCTTCGCCGCCGGCGCCGATTCGAAGATCACCGTGGTCGCGGCCACACACGGGGATGCGGCCGGCGAGGCGATCCTCGTCGCCGAGGACTCCCCGCTGCGCAAGCCCGAGGATCTGAAGGGCCGGACGGTCGCCGTCGCCCAGGGAAGCTCCGCACACTTCCAACTGATCGCCTCGCTGAAGCGGGTCGGGCTCACCCTCGCCGACATCAAGGTCAGCCTGCTCCAGCCCGCGGACGCGCTCGCCGCGTTCACCAGCGGCAAGGTCGACGCCTGGGCGGTCTGGGACCCGTACACCTCGCAGGTCCTCGCGAGCGGCAAGGCCCGCGTCCTCACGGACGGCCGGGGTGTGGTCAACGGTCTCGGCTTCCAGGTCGCCGCGCCCGCCGCGCTCGCCGACAAGGAGAAGGCCGCCGCGATCGGCGACTACATCGAGCGGCTGCGCCGCGCGCAGGACTGGGTCTACGCGCACCCGGACGCGTGGGCGAAGGTCTGGGCGAAGGAGACGGGGCTGCCGTACGAGGTGGCGCTCGCCGCCGTGAAGCGCAGCAACGGCACCCGGATCCCGGTCGCGATCGACAAGGAGGCCATCGCCTCCGAGCAGGAGATCGTCGACACCTTCGCCGAACTCAAGCTGATTCCACGGACGTTCGACTTCGCCGACTACGTCGACAACCGCTTCGACAAGAACCTGCCGCCGTCCACCACCCCGGCGCGTAGCTACGGAAAGGGCTCCTCCTGATGACCGTCCATCTGCACTGGTTCCTGCCGACCGGCGGTGACGGCCGCACGCTCGTCGACCGGCACGCCTACACCGACGGCGGTATCACCCGGTCCGGGACCGTGAGCGGGGTACGCGCTCCCGACATCGAGTACCTGACACAGATCGCCAAGGCGGCGGAGCAGTTGGGCTTCGAGGCCGTGCTGACGCCCACCGGCACCTGGTGCGAGGACGCCTGGCTGACGACGGTGGCGCTCGCGCAGCACACCGAGCGGCTGAAGTTCCTCGTGGCGTTCCGCCCCGGGGTCGTCTCGCCGGTCCTGGCGGCGCAGATGGCGGCCACGTACCAGCGGATCACTCGCGGCCGACTGCTGCTCAACGTGGTGACCGGCGGCGACTCGGTGGAGCAGCGCCGCTTCGGCGACCATCTGGACCATGACCGGCGCTACGAGCGGACGGCCGAGTTCCTGAAGGTGGTCCGGGGCGCGTGGAGCGGGCGGCCGTACGACTTCGCCGGCACGCACTACCAGGTGGGGGGCGCGCTCACCGCGCTGCCGCCGGACCCGCTGCCGGAGATCTTCTTCGGCGGGTCGTCGGCGGCGGCCGGGCCGGTCGCGGCCGAGCACGCGGACGTGTATCTGACCTGGGGCGAGCCGCCGTGGCAGGTCAAGGAGAAGATCGACTGGATCCGGCGGCTCGCCGAGGAGCGCGGACGCGAGGTGCGGTTCGGCATCCGGCTGCACACGATCTCGCGGGACTCCTCGCGCGAGGCGTGGGCGGCGGCGGACCGGCTGCTCGCCGATCTGGACCCGGAGACGATCGCCGCGGCCCAGGCGACGCTCGGCCGGAGCGAGTCGGTCGGTCAGCAGCGGATGCTGGCGCTGCACGGCGGCGGTTCGCTGGAGCGCGACAAGCTGGAGATCTCGCCGAACCTGTGGGCGGGTGTGGGGCTCGTACGGGGCGGGGCCGGCACGGCGCTGGTGGGCAGTCATGCCGATGTCGCCGACCGGATCGAGGAGTACCACGACCTGGGCGTGGAGCACTTCGTGCTCTCCGGGTACCCGCATCTGGAGGAGGCGTACTGGTTCGGGGAGGGCGTCACCCCGGAGCTCGCGGCGCGCGGGCTGCTGGCAAGGAACCCCGCATCGCCACTGCTCGGAGTCCCGGCCGCCAACGGCCGTCCGGCCTCCGCGCCCGGCGGAGCCCCGCTGCTTGTGGGCGGCGGGCGGTAGCCGGTCGCAGGGGCGGACCGGTGTGAGAGGTGGGGCCCGGGAAGATCTCGGGCCCCACCACAGTTAGTGGAATCGTGAACGATTTCGGGGTACGAGATGTGGACGTCGTCGTCATCGGTGCAGGGCAGGCGGGGCTCTCCGCCGCCTACCATCTGCGGCGCACCGGCCTGGAGCCGGACCGGGACTTCGTCGTGCTGGATCACGCCCCGCGCCCCGGCGGCGCCTGGCAGTTCCGCTGGCCCTCCCTCACCTACGGCAAGGTCCACGGGATGCACGCGCTGCCCGGGATGGAGCTGACCGGCGCCGACGACCGCCGGCCCTCCTCCCAGGTGATCGGCGAGTACTTCACGGCGTACGAGGAGCGCTTCGACCTGCGCGTGCACCGGCCGGTGGAGGTCAGCGCCGTCCGCGAGGGCGAGAGCGACGGCCGGCTCCTCGTCGAGACCTCGGAGGGGACGTACGCCACGCGCGCCCTGATCAACGCGACCGGCACCTGGGACAGGCCCTTCTGGCCCCGCTACCAGGGCCAGGAGACCTTCCGCGGCCGCCAGCTGCACACCGCGAACTACCCGGGCCCCGAGGAGTTCGCCGGTCAGCGGGTGATCGTGGTCGGCGGTGGCGCCTCCGGGACCCAGCACCTGATGGAGATCGCTGACGTAGCGGCGGAGACGACCTGGGTGACCCGGCGCGAGCCCGTCTACCGCGAGGGTCCCTTCGGTGAGATGGAGGGCCGTGCGGCCGTCGCCATGGTCGAGGAGCGCGTACGGCGGGGGCTGCCGCCGCAGTCCGTCGTCTCCGTCACCGGTCTCCCGCTCACCGACGCGATCCGGAGCGCCCGGAAGCGGGGCGTCCTGGACCGCAACCCCATGTTCGACCGCATCACCCCGACCGGCGTGGCCTGGGACAACGGCCGGACCCTCGACGCGGATGTGATCCTCTGGGCGACCGGCTTCCGTGCCGCGATCGACCACCTGGCCCCGCTGAAGCTGCGTGAACCGGGCGGCGGCATACGCGTGGAGGGGACACGGGCGGTACGGGACGAGCGCGTCCATCTGGTCGGGTACGGGCCTTCCGCCTCCACGATCGGCGCCAACCGGGCCGGGCGCGCGGCCGTCACCGAGATCCGACGCCTCCTGGAGCGGGAACCCGTGCCGAGCGCCTGAAGGATCACCGAGTCTTCGCCGCGCGCCGGTTCTCGTTGAACTCCGCGACGTTCGCCTGGTGTTCGGCGTAGTCGGCGGTGAAGCGGGTGTCCCCCGGCCGTACGGTCACGAAGTAGAGCCAGTCGCCCTTCGCCGGTGCGATCGACGCCGTCATCGCCTGCTCGCCCGGGTTCCCGATCGGACTGGGCGGCAGCCCGGGGCGCTCGTAGGTGTTGAAGGGGCTGTCGATCCTGGTGTCCTCGTGGGTGGTGTCCACGGTGGAACGCCCCAGGGCGTAGTTGAGGGTCGAGTCCATCTGGAGGGCCATGCCTTGGGCGAGGCGGTTGTGGACGACCCGGGCGACCTTGCCCATGTCCTCGGGGGTGTCTGCCTCGGCCTGCACGATGCTGGCGATGATCACCGTCTGGTGCACGCTCAGGCCGTGGCGCTGGGCGCCCGCGCCGATGTGATCGGTGCCGAAGCGTTTCCCCGCCGTGTCGACCATGTACTGCAGCAGGCTCGCGGGGGTGGCCGAGGAGTCCACGGGATACGTCGCGGGGAAGAGGTAGCCCTCGGGGTTTCCCGCTGCGGCCGCGGGCAGCTTGAGCACGGTGGCCGGGGCGGTCGCGACGCTGCGGGTGGTGCCTTCGGCGAGGCCGAGGGTGCGGTCGACGGCCGCGTACACCTGGCCTGCCCGCCAGCCCTCAGGGATCAGCAGGGTCCGCTGCTTCTCGGGTTCGGGGGCGCGCTTGTCCTCACCGAGGAGCAGCAGCGGCACGGTGATCGCCGCGGCCACCGCGAGAGTGGCGCCGAGGAGCAGCGCGAATCTGCCCCGGCGGGTGAGCCGCGAGCGGCGGCGACGGTGTTCGGGCTGCCAGGACCGGTACGTCATGGGCGCACGCTAACCCGGGTCGCCCGCGAATCCGCGGAGCCCCGCACGGAGCCCGCACGGTGCGCTCCGCCATACGGCGGCGCCGCCGGCCCCCTGGGACGGGGGACCGACGGCGCCGGGCACGGCGAGTGCCGAAGGAACCAGGGTCAGACGAGCCAGCCGAGGAAGTGGAAGACGCCGGCGAGCAGGTTGGTGATGACGTTCATGGTGGTGCTTCTCCTTGTGCAAGTGCATCTGTGGGACAAGTGCGCGGTCGCGGTCTGCAGCCCGTCGCTTGCGCACCGTAATCATCAGCCGTCACAAGGGAGTTGAGCAACGAATACGGAGACGATCACACGTTCTGGGGAACAACCGCTCCCACGTTCGTGTGTTCGTCGCGGCGCACCAGGGCCGCGTATCTGCCGTCCCGTTCGAGGAGCTCCTCGTGTGTGCCGCGCTCGGCGATCCGGCCGGCTTCGAGGACCACGATCTGGTCGGCGTCCCGGACGGTGGAGAGCCGGTGGGCGATGGTGATGGTGGTGCGGCCGGCGGAGAGCGCGTCGATGGCCTGCTGTACGGCGTGCTCCGTACGGGTGTCCAGCGCGCTGGTCGCCTCGTCGAGGATGAGCACGGGCGGGTCCCGCAGGATGGTGCGGGCGATCGCCAGGCGCTGCTTCTCACCGCCCGAGAAGCGGTAGCCGCGCTCGCCGACGAGGGTGTCGTAGCCCTCGGGCAGCGAGGCGATGTGGTCGTGGATCTGGGCGGCGCGGGCGGCGGCCTCGATCTCCTCGTCCGTGGCGTCGGGCTTGGCGAAGCGCAGGTTGTCGCCGACGGAGGCGTGGAAGAGGTACGTCTCCTGGGAGACGACGCCGACGGCCCGGGCGAGGCTGTCGAAGTCCAGGTCGCGGACGTCGACGCCGTCGAGCAGCACTCGTCCGCCGGTCACGTCGTAGAGCCGGGGCACCAGATAGCTGAGCGTGGACTTGCCGGAGCCGGTGGGTCCGACGACGGCGAGGCTGCCTCCGGCCGGGACCTTCAGGTCGAGGGAGTCGAGCGTCGCCCGGCCGGGCGCCTCGCTGTCGTAGCGGAATTCGACGCTCTCGAACGCCACCTCGCCGCTGATCTTCTCCAGTCGGGTGGGGTTCGCGGACTCGGTGATGTCGACGGGAAGGTCGAGGTACTCGAAGATCCGCTGGAAGAGGGCGAGGGAGCTCTGGATCTGGACGCCCGTGGACAACAGGCTCACGGCGGGCCGGAACAGGCCCTGCTGGAGCGAGACGAAGGCGACCAGGGTGCCCAGCGAGATCGTCGGCCCACCCGTCTGGAGGGCGAGGCCGGCGGCCCAGTAGATCAGCGCGGGCATGGCGGCCATGACGATGCCGATGGTGGACATCCGCCACCGTCCGGCCATGGAGGAGCGCACTTCGAGGTCGACGAGGCGCTCGGACTCCTCGGCGAAGGACTTCGTGAGCGAGTCGGCGCGGCCCATCGTGCGGCCGAGCAGGATGCCGCTGACGGAGAGCGACTCGGTGACGGTCGCGGCCATGACGGCCATCTGCTTCTGGCGCTGCGTGGTGATCTTCTTGCGCTCGCGGCCGACGCGACGGCTGATCCAGACGAAGACCGGGAGGAGGAGCAGCGAGACGAGGGTGAGACGCCAGTCGAGCGCCAGCATCGCGACGACGGTCGCGACGACGGCGGTGAGATTGGAGACCAGGGAGGTGGCGGTCGAGGTGACCGTCGCCTGCATCCCGCCGATGTCGTTGGCGATCCGGGACTGGACCTCGCCGGTGCGCGTACGGGTGAAGAAGGCGAGCGGCATCCGCTGCAGCTGGGCGTACACCGACGTGCGCAGGTCGTGCATCACGCGCTGGCCGACGGTGGTGGAGATCAGGGTCTGGAGCACGCCGAAGACGCTCGTCATGACGGCGGTGACGATCATGCCGAGCGCGAGCAGGCTGAGCAGCCCGGTGCGGCCCTGCGGGATCGCGGTGTCGAGGATCTCCTTCAGCAGGAAGGGCGAGGCGACCGAGACCAGGGACGAGGCGCCGACGAGCAGGCCGACGACGGCGAGTCGGCCGCGGTACGGACGGAAGAGCCGGAGGATGCGCCGCATCTGCGCGGGCTCCTTCGGCTGCGCGGGATCGCGCGGTGGAGGTGTCCAGTCGGACTCTTCATGGGGACGCATGGGCTCCTACGAGGGGTGTGAGCAGTCAAGTCGATCAGAGCATAGCTCATTGTTACCTATACTCACAATGAACCTGGTCCTGATATTGTTCCGGCATGAACACCCCCGACCGTCCGAGCGGACCCGACGCCGACGGCCTTCTCGCCGAGCAGCTGCTGCGCCTGACCCGACGCCTGCAGCGCAGCCAGAAACAGCAGCTGGAGCCGGTCGGCATCACCCCCGCGCAGTCTCGGCTGCTGCGCACGGTCGCGCACTACGACCATCCGCCCCGGATGGCGGATCTCGCCGCGCGGCTCGAGGTCGTCCCCCGGGCCGTGACCAGCCTCGTCGACGGTCTCGAGGCCGCGGGCCGGGTGCGCCGGGTCCCCGATCCGACCAACCGCAGGGTGGTGCGGATCGAGCTCACCGACTCGGGTCGCGCCACGCTGCGCGCGTTGCGAAGCGCCCGTCGGGCGGCCGCAGAGGACATCCTTGCGCCATTGACCGTCGATCAGCGCGAGGTGCTCGGAGGTCTGCTGTCCGCTCTGGTCGACCACGTGCCGGAGCGTCGCTGCTGACCGAGGGGCGCAGGGAGCGCCGAGGGGAGCCGTGACATGCCACTGCTGGAGCCGAACCCGCAGGCCCTGCGTCCGAGGACGGAGCGGACCCCGGCCCCCGACCGCGTCCCCGATCTCCAGTCGCGCGGCACGCCACGACACCTGCGGGAGGAGCTGACCGCGCTCCTCGGTCCCGAGAAGGTGCTCTCCAAGATCTCCGACCTGGTGCGGTACGCCTCCGACGCCAGCCCCTACCGGTTCGTGCCGCAGGTCGTGGTGGTGGCGGAGGACATCGACGACATCTCCGCGGTCCTCTCGTACGCGCACGGCAAGGGCCGCGAGGTGGTGTTCCGGGCGGCCGGAACCAGCCTCAACGGCCAGGCGCAGGGCGAGGACATCCTGGTCGACGTGCGCCGGCACTGGGTGGGCGTCGAGGTGCTCGACGACGGCGCCCGGGCCCGGATCCGGCCCGGCACCACGGTCGTCCGGGCCAACGCCGCCCTCGCCCGGCACGGCCGGGTCCTCGGGCCCGACCCGGCGAGCGCCGTCGCCTGCACGATCGGCGGGGTGGTCGCCAACAACGCCTCCGGCATGACGGCGGGGACGACGCGGAACTCGTACCGGACCGTCGCCTCCCTCACCTTCGTCCTGCCGAGCGGCACCGTCGTCGACACCGGCGACCCGGCGGCGGACGCGGAGCTCGCGCGCGCCGAGCCCCGCCTCTGCGAAGCCCTGATGGCGCTCAAGGCCGAGATCGAGGCCGACGCGGAGCTGGTCGCCCGCATCCGTGCCAAGTACGCCATCAAGAACACCAACGGCTACCGCCTGGACGCCTTCCTGGACGGTGCCACGCCCGTGCAGATCCTGCGGGGACTCATGATCGGCTCGGAGGGCACGTTCGGCTTCATCTCCGAGGTCGTCTTCGACACTCTGCCCCTGGACCGGCAGGTCTCCACCGCACTGCTCTTCTTCCCCTCGCTGCCGGCCGCGGCCGCCGCCGTGCCGCGCTTCAACGACGCCGGGGCGATGGCGGTCGAGCTGATGGACGGCAGCACACTGCGTGCCTCGGTCAGCGTCGCAGGCGTGCCGGCCGACTGGGCGGAGCTGCCGAAGGAGACGGCGGCGCTGCTCGTGGAGTTCCGCGCGCCGGACGCGGCCGCGCAGGAGGCGTACGAGCGGGCGGCGGACGCCGTACTCGACGGTCTGGAGCTGGTCGCGCCCGTCGCCTCGGTGCGCAATGCCTTCACCCGCGCCCCGGGGACGATCGCCGGGTACTGGAAGGCCCGCAAGGCGTTCGTGACCGCCGTGGGCGGCTCGCGCCCCTCGGGTACGACGCTGATCACCGAGGACTTCGCCGTACCGCCGGCCCGGCTCGCCGAGGCCTGTGCGGACCTCTTGGAGCTGCAGTCCCGGCACGGCTTCGACGCAGCCGTGGCCGGTCACGCCGCCCACGGCAACCTGCATTTCCTGCTCGCGTTCGACGCCGCCGATCCGGCCGACGTGGAGCGGTACGCGGCGTTCATGGACGAGTTCTGCAAGCTGACCGTGGAGCGGTTCGACGGCTCGCTGAAGGCTGAGCACGCCACCGGCCGCAACATCGCGCCCTTCCTGGAGCTGGAGTGGGGGCCGAGGGCGACCGAACTGATGTGGCGGATCAAGGAGGTCATCGATCCCGACGGGGTGCTCGCGCCGCGGATCGTCCTCGACCGCGACCCGCAGGGCCATCTGCGCGGCCTGAAGACGATTCCGAGGGTGGAGGCGATCGCCGATCCCTGCATCGAGTGCGGCTTCTGCGAACCGACCTGTCCCAGCCATGACCTGACGACCACTCCGCGCCAACGCATCGTGCTACGGCGGGAGATGATGCGGCAGAGCGACGGCTCACCGGTGGAGGCGAGCCTGCTGGAGGCGTACGGCTACGACGCCGTGGACACCTGTGCCGGCGACTCCACCTGCAAGCTGGCCTGCCCCGTGGGCATCGACACGGGTGCACTGATGAAGGACTTCCGCCATCAGCGCCACTCGCGGCGCGAGGAGCGCGTCGCGGCGCTCGCGGCCAGGAACTTCCGCGCCGTGGAGGCATCCGCCCGGCTCGCGGTCGCCGCGGCGGACCGGATCGGGGACCGGCTCCTGGAGTCGGTGACCGGCCTGGCGCGCAAGGCGGTGCGGCCCGATCTCGTACCGGAGTGGCTGCCGGAGATCCCGGGCGCGGCGGCCCGCCGTCTCCCCCGGACCCACCGTCCGGCGGCCGTCGCCGTCTACTACCCGGCCTGTGTGAACCGTATCTTCGGCGGGCCCGAGGGCCTGTCGGGCCCGTCGCTCCCCGAGGCGGTGGTCGCGCTCTCCGCGCGGGCGGGCAAGCCGGTGTGGATTCCGGACGACGTGGCCGGGACGTGCTGCGCGACGATCTGGCACTCCAAGGGGTACGAGCGCGGCAACGAGGTGATGGCCAACCGCATCGTGGAGGCGGCCTGGGGCTGGACGGCGGGCGGGCGTCTGCCACTCGTCGTCGACGCCTCCTCGTGCACGCTCGGGATCGCCCACGAGGTGGTGCCGTATCTCACCGACGACAACCGGGAGTTGCACGCCGAGCTGACCGTCCTGGACTCCCTGGTGTGGGCGGCCGACGAGCTGCTGCCGCGGCTCGATGTGCGGCGCGCGGTGGGCTCTGCGGTGGTGCATCCGACGTGCTCGATGCGGCATCTGGGGGACGAGGAGCAATTGACGGCGCTGGCCCGTGCTTGCGCCGACGAGGTCGTGGTCCCCGAGGACGCGGGCTGTTGCGCCTTCGCCGGCGACCGGGGAATGCTCCATCCGGAGCTGACGGCCTCGGCCACCGCGCGCGAGGCCGCCGAGGTGACGGCGCGCTCCTTCGACGTGCATCTGTCGGCGAACCGGATGTGCGAGATCGGTATGGACCGGGCGACCGGGCGGAGCTATCACCACGTGCTCCTGGCCCTGGAGCACGCGACGCGTCCGTGACGCCCCGCGTCCTCCGCGCGCCCCGCCGAAGCGGTGGCGGAAGCGGAGGCGAAGAGTCCAACTACCCGTCGCAAGAGTCCAATCCGCGCCCTTGCGCACCACCAGTCTCAACGGCCAGGGTCCTGAGCGGGATTCATGAGCCAGCCGTGCCCACAGCTACTGGAGGTTCCATGAACGACAACGCACCGCAGCCGCCGAGCCGTCGCTCCGTCCTTCGGACCACGGCCGGCGTCGCGGGGGCGGGCATCGGCCTCGGCGCCCTGGGCGCCGGGCCCGCCGAGGCCGCCGGGGCCGTCACGGCCGCCGCCGAGAACGCGGAGCAGAACGCCGGGCAGAACGCCGAGGCGCCCCTGCGCAACGGCGCCACCATGGCGGGCGTCCCCTTCGAGCGACGCCCCACCGTCCGCATCGGGATCCTCGGCCTCGGAAACCGCGGCGACAGCATGCTCGACGTCTATCTCGCCGTCCCCGGTGTGAGCGTGGTCGCGGTCTGCGACCCGGTCAAGGCGAAGGCAGAGCGGGCGACCGCCAAGGTCGTCGCCGCCGGACAGCCCGCCCCGGCGGTGTACACCCACGGCGAGGACGACTACGAGAACCTCTGCAAGCGTTCCGACGTGGACTTCGTCTATGTGGCCACCCCTTGGCACCTCCATTTCGAGATGGCCAGGGCGGCGATGCTGAACGGCAAGCACGTCGGCGTGGAGTGTCCGATCGCCATGACGCTCGAGGACCTGTGGAAGCTCGTGGACCTCTCCGAGCAGACCCGCCGCCACTGCATGCAGCTGGAGAACTGCTGTTACGGCCGCAACGAGATGCGGGTCCTGCGGATGGCGCACGCGGGCAAGTTCGGCGATCTGCTGCACGGCGCGGGGGCGTACAACCACGATCTGCGCGAGCTGCTGTTCTCGCCCACGTACTACGAGGGGCCCTGGCGCCGGCTCTGGCACACCCAGCTGCGGGGCGATCTCTACCCCAACCACGGCTTCGGTCCGGTCGCCAACTACATGGACGTCAACCGCGGTGACCGGGTGGTGAGCATCAGCAGCTTCGGGACGCCCGCGCTCGGGCTCGCCGAGTACCGGGCCGAGAACATGCCGCCGGGCGACCCGAGTTGGCGGGAGTCGTACATCGGAAGCGACCGGACGACCAGTCTGGTGCAGACGGCGAAGGGCCGTGTGATCCGGCTGGAGCACGACGTCTCGACCCCGCACCCGTACAGCCGGATCAACAGCCTCGGCGGCACCCGGGGGGTGTTCGAGGACTATCCGGCCAGGATCTATCTGGAGCCGGACCACAAGGGCCACCAGTGGGGCGACTTCGCCGCGTACGCCGCGGAGTTCGACCACTGGCTCTGGAAGGAGCACGCCAATCCGCCCGGCGGCCACGGCGGCATGGACTACATCATGATCTTCCGGCTGATGCAGTGCATGCAGCTCGGTCTCGTCCCCGACTTCGACGTGTACGACGCGGCGACCTGGACGGCCCCGGTGCCGCTCAGCCACGCCTCGATCAGGGCCAAGGGCGCGCCGCAGGCGATCCCCGACTTCACCCGCGGGGAGTGGAAGAAGGCCCGCTCCGGCGTGGACTCGGTCAAGCCGGCCACGTGACAGGCGGCGCGGGGCCCGGCTCGCACCAGCCGGGCCCCGCGGTCGCTCAACTCGCCGGCTGCCGCTCCCCCGCGGACTCCTCGGTGGAGTCCTTGGCGGAGTCCTTGGCAGACACCTCGGCCTGCTCCGGTACGAAGGGGATCTCGCCGTTCAGGACGGCCTTGGCCGTCACCCGGTCCAGCGCCCCCTCCCAGCGGGAGACCACGAACACGGCCACGCAGTTGCCGAGCAGATTCGTGGCGACGCGCATCGCGTCCATGATCCGGTCGACGCCGAGCAGCAGGGCCACGGCCGCGACCGGGATGACGCCGAGGGCGGCGGCGGTCGCGGAGAGCGCGAGGAACGCCGAACCCGGCACGCCCGCCATGCCCTTGCTGGTGAGCATCAGCACGAGGACGACGGTGATCTGCTGGCCGAGGCTGAGGTCCACTCCGACGGCCTGGGCGATGAAGAGCGTACCGATGGAGAGGTAGATCGAGGCTCCGTCGAGATTGAACGAGTAGCCCGTCGGAAGGACCAGGCCCACCGCGTCGTCGCGGCAGCCGGCGGCGCGCAGCTTCTGCATCATGCGCGGCATCACGGTCTCACTGGACGCGGTGCCGAGGGCGAGCAGCATCTCCTCGCGGGTGTAGCGGACGAACTTCCAGAGGCTGAGCCCGGTGAGCGCCTTGAGGGCGAGGGCCAGGACGAGCAGGAACAGCAGCGCCACGCCGTAACAGACGGCGATCAGCTTGCCGTACGTGGAGAGCGCGCCGAGTCCGTACTGGCCGACCAGGTGGGCCGTGGCGCCGAAGACCGCGAGCGGGGCGAGCTTCATGATGAAGCCGACGACGGCGAAGACGACCTCCTGGGCCTGCTCGACGGCGGGCAGGATGGCCGGCACCTTGGTGTGACCGAGGTGCAGCAGCGCGGCGCCGACCAGGCAGGACAGGACGAGCACCTGGAGCAGCGAGTTCTCGGCGAAGGCGCCGACCGCGCTGTCGGGCAGCGAGTGCAGCAGGAACTCGGAGGTCGAGGGGAGCTCCCCGCCTCCGGTCTTGGCGTCGACGGCGGAGGCGTCGAGGGTGGCCGGGTCGATGTTCATCCCGGTGCCGGGCCCGAAGAGGTTGCCGGCGAGCAGACCGAAGACGAGCGCGACGGTGGTCGCGACCTCGAACCAGATCAGGGCCTTGATCCCGATGCGGCCGAAGGCCTTGAGGTCACCGGCCTTGGTGATGCCGGCGACGACCACGCAGAAGACGAGCGGGGCGATCATCGCCTTGATGAGGCGGATGAATCCCTCGCCGAGCGGCTGGGCGGCCGAGGCGACCTCGGGCCACAGCCGCCCGACGAGGATTCCGAGCAGGAGCGCGCAGGCGACCTGCGCGAAGAGCGAGGTGCGCAGCAGACGGGCTGCGCGGCGCGCGAGGGACGGCGCGGGCGGTGCTGGTGGGGCGGCGTGCGGCACGGGCACTCCTCCGTAGCGGACTTCTGTCATGCGGAAACGAACTTCCGCAGTGCGCGCCACTATGGCGGAGCTGTGTATTCCACAGAAGACCCCATGCAACATCCAGGTAAATCTTGGATCTTGCTCCAAACCCGCCCGTCACTCACGTCATGAAGTCCCCGCCCACGCCGCTCAGCAGCGCAGACGGTCCTCCGTGACCGTGCCCTGCGCCGTCCTCACGCTCCGGTCGTAGCACCCGTCGGAGCCGAAGAGTCGGTACCGCTCCGCCGTCGTCCCGACCGCGTGCCGCTGATCGCGGGGCACACCCGTGGTGTACGTGGCATTGCCGGCGTACCTGTGATCGAGGTCGGACCAGGAGAGCCGCTTCCCGCCCCGCACGACCTCCGTGCGGGCGCGGTCGCCGAGCGAAAGGACGGTCCGCAGGCGGTCACCCGCGCCGATCGTCGTCTCGCCGTCCATCGTGTACGTGCGGTGGGTGCGGGTGCTGGTGCGCCCGACGGTCACGGTCTCGTCGTCGGCCCACCGGGCGGTGAGCGCGTCCGGGTTCTCGCCCTCGGCCCAGCGGTGCACGGAGGTGTGGGCGAGGGTCCGCGTGACCGTGGTGTCGACGCGGCCGTGCGAGGTGTTCAGATGGCCGGCGACGGTGAGCGCGTGCCCGCCCTCGGTGTCCAGCCGGTGCTCGGATCCCGCCGTGTGCACCGAGGAGTTGCGCGGTGCGGTCTCCTCGTGGCGGTCGAGCGCTCCGGTGACCACGGCGCGGCCCTCGTCCTGCCAGAGCAGGATGTTGGTGGGCGTGCTCCAGCCGGTCTGCCCCGCGGGAACGCCGACGACCGACACCTCGACCCGGTGGGCGCGGCCGTCATTGAGGATGCCCGCGAACGGGGTCAGGTCGTAGACGATCGGCTGGATGTCGAAGGCGCGCGGGCCGGGGGTGACGTACCAGAGGAAGGGGTTGGACCAGCCGCCCGTCCACACCGTCGGGAAGGGGGCGGCGATGCCCGCGAGTCGTCCGTCGACGGAGACCTGCACCTCGCGGTAGGGCCCGTCGGTCGCCTTGCAGGAGTACGGTGCCGCGTCGGGCACGGTCAGGTACCAGTACTCCTCGCATCCGCCGCCGGAGCCCGTCGCGTACACCTCGGCGAGGACGCGTTCGGTGTTGCGCGGGGTGGTCAGGCTCGTGGAGTCGAGCGGCATCACCCGGTCGGGGGTGCCGGCGGCCGGCTTCGCGTGCGCCCGGGCCGCGTAGAAGGTGAGGGTGACCCGGACGTCGAAGACGCCGGTGTACGTCTCGTTCACGACATTGCCGATGAGCATTTCGACCGGCTGCGGACGGCTCAGGGTGTCGCGGTAGCGGGTGACGTCCTTCTCCACCGACCAGGCGATGCCGTCGGGCGAGGGCTGGGGCGTGGAGGTGCGGAAGATCTCCACGCCGCCGACGGTGAGATGGCCGAGCCGGTCGTACTGACGCCCCTTCACCTCTCCTTCGAGGCGGAGGACGACCTTGCTCCAGCGCGTGCCGCACTCCTTCGGGGGCGAGTAACTCCCCTTGTACGGCGTGAAGTCGCGGAACTGCGCCTCGGCGAGGGTCACTTCGCAGGAGGGGGCGTCCGGCCTGGCGACGGGCGGCGCGGCGGTGACCGGGTCGTGCCAGTCGCTCGTGAACTCCGGAGGGGGTGTCTCGTACGGAGCCCAGGCGCCCGCCGGGTGGGCGGTGAGCAGCGCTCCGGCGGCCAGGACGAGGCCGCCGATCATGCTCATGATCTTCTGATGTCTCATGGGACCGGAGTGAAGCGCGGGGCACCCGGGGCGTCCAGAGGGGGTGGTCGACCTTGGCGCGTTCTGTGCCCCGATGCGAATAAATCGATTGCCGCCCGCGGTCCCGGAACGCGAACCTTGCACGGTTTGAGCCATCTGCCGAAAAACCGGAAGACCCTGGGAAGCCATGCAGATTCGCGATCTACCGTACGCCGATCCAGGGGTCCCCGATGTCCGCTCGGGCACCCGGTTCCTCGTCTGGCTCGGCCGCAACCAACTCGGCGGACAGGTGAAGGCGCTGCTGTGGGGCCTGCTCCTGCAGCTCGGCATCGCCGGTCTGTCGGTCGCCGTCGGCCTGGCCGTCCAGGCCGTCGTCGACCGCTCCGGCGGTCGGCTTGCGCTCGTGGGCGGACTGCTCGCCGTGCTCGGAGCGGCCATCGCGGTCGGCGACATGATGCTGCACCGCACCGCCGTCACCAACTGGGTCACCGCCGCCGCCCGCGTCCAGCAGCTGCTGTCGCGCAAGACGGCGGAGCTGGGCGCGGTCCTCACCCGGCGGGTCGCCGCCGGCGAGGTCGTGGCCGTCTCCACCTCGGACGTCGAGAAGATCGGCTGGTTCGTCGAGGCGCTGTCGCGGTTCGCGGCGGCCGCGCTGACGATGGTCCTGGTCTGCGTCGGTCTGGTGGTCTACCAGCCGGCCCTCGGCGTGGTGGTCGCGATCGGCCTGCCGGTCCTCGCACTGGCCGTGCTGCCCCTGCTCCCCCGCGCCACCCGACGGGCGGACATCCAGCGCGAGAAGGCCGGCAAGGCCACCGAGCTGGCCTCGGACACCGTGGCCGGACTCCGGGTGCTTCGCGGCATCGGCGGCGAGGAGCTGTTCCTCGGCCGCTACCGCGCAGCCTCCCAGGAGGTGCGCCGCGCGGCCGTGCACAGTGCGCGGATGTGGGCCCTCATCGCGGCCGTCCAGGTCCTGCTCCCCGGACTGCTCCTGGTGGGCGTGCTGGCCTACGGCGCGCGGCTCGCCCTCGACGGCCGCATCGCGGTCGGTGAACTGGTCACCGTCTACGGCGCGGTGGCGCTGATGCTGCACCCTCTGCGCCACTTCGAGGAGATCGCCATGGCGTACTCCTTCTCCCGGCCGTCCGCCAAGCGCGCGGCCCGCGTGCTGGCACTGTCCCGCACGACGACGGTCTCCGGCGAGGACCGAGCGGCGAGCGGCGACCTGTACGACCCGGCGACCGGACTGCTCGCGCCCTCGGGCCACTTCACGGCGGTGGTGTGCGGCGACCCGGACGCGGCGGGACGGCTCGCGGACCGGCTCGGCGGCCATCCGGCGGAGCCGGCGGAGGGTCACACCTCCGTCCTGCTCGGCGGTGTCCCGCTCGACGAGCTCGAGCTGGCCGCGGCCCGTACCGCCGTCCTGGTCCAGGACAAGGATCCGGTGCTGCTCTCCGGCACGCTGCGCGAGCTGCTCGACGTGCCGTCCTCCGGTGCCGTGAGCGCCGAGGCGGCCTTGGAGGGCGCGCAGTGCGGCGACGTCCTGGACGCGCTGGCGCAGGCCTCCGTGGACACCGGGGGCGATCCGATGCGGACCAGGATCACCGAGCGCGGCCGGTCCCTGTCGGGCGGGCAGCGACAGCGTCTGGCGCTGGCCCGATCCCTGGTCACCGACCCGGAGGTGCTGGTGCTCGACGAGCCGACCTCGGCGGTCGACTCGCACACCGAGGCACGGGTCGCCGCCGGGGTGCGGAAGCTGCGCGAGGGCCGTACGACGGTCGTGCTGGCCTCCTCGCCGCTGCTCCTCGACCGGGCCGACCGGGTGGTGCTGATCGACGACGACGAGGTGGTGGCGGTCGGCACGCACCGGGACCTCCTGCGCACCGAGCCGCGCTACCGGGCCGTCGTCACCCGCGAGACCGACGAGGAACAGGCCGTGGAAGCCACGTCGGCGGACAAGCTGGAAGCAGAGCTGGAAGGAGAGTCGGCATGATCGGCCTCGCGCCACCGGCGTACGACCCGGCGGCCCCGCAGTCGGCGACGACCCTGCCCGTCGGCACGGCCGCGACCGTACGTGGCTACGTACGCGACCTGCTGCGCCGCCATCGCAGGGCGTTCGCGCTGCTCGTCGGGGTCAACGCGGTCGCCGTGATCGCCTCGATGGTCGGTCCGTACCTCCTCGGCTCGCTCGTCGAGCGGCTCTCCGACGGAGCGCGCGAGCTCCATCTGGAGCTCACCGTCGGGCTGTTCGTGCTCGCGCTCGTGATCCAGACGCTCTTCGTGCGGATGGTGCGGCTGCGCGGCGCGATCCTGGGCGAGGAGATGCTGGCCGATCTGCGCGAGGACTTCCTCGTACGGTCGGTCGGGCTGCCGCCGGGCGTACTGGAACGGGCCGGGACCGGCGACCTGCTGTCCCGTATCACCACGGACATCGACCGACTCGCCAACGCCATGCGGGAGGCCGTACCCCAGCTGGCGATCGGGGTGGTCTGGGCCGGTCTGCTCATCGGCGGCCTCACGGTGACCGCGCCGCCCCTGGCGCTGGCGATCGTGCTGGCCGCGCCCCTGCTGATCGTGGGCTGCCGCTGGTACTTCAAGCGGGCGCCGTCGGCCTACCGCTCGGAGGCCGCCGGATACGCGGCGGTCGCCTCGGCGCTCGCCGAGACGGTCGACGCGGGCCGGACGGTCGAGGCGCACCGCCTCGGCGTGCGCCGTGTCTCCCTCTCCGACCGGCGCATCGCGGAGTGGACCGCGTGGGAGCGGTACACATTGGGTCTGCGCTCGGTGCTCTTCCCGGTCGTGAACCTCACGCACACCACCGTCCTGGCGGGTGTCCTGATGCTGGGCGGCGTGTTCGTGCTGCAGGGCTGGATCGACGTCGGGCAGCTGACCACGGGCGCGCTGCTCGCCCAGATGCTGGTGGAGCCGATCGGGATCATCCTGCGCTGGTACGACGAGTTGCAGGTCGCCCAGGTGTCGCTGGCCCGGCTGGTCGGCGTCCGGGACATCGAGCCGGACGCCGGAGACGGCGAGGTACGGCCCGAGGGCCGGACGGTCCGCGCGGACGAGGTGCGGTTCGGCTACCGGGAGGGTGTCGACGTGCTGCACCAGGTGTCCATGGACGTCGCCCCGGGCACCCGGCTCGCGCTGGTCGGCCCGTCCGGCGCGGGCAAGTCGACGCTCGGCCGGCTCCTGGCGGGCATCTACGCCCCGCGCACCGGGTCGGTCACGCTCGGCGCCGCCGAGCTGGCGAAGATGCCGGCCGAGCGGGTCCGCGAGCACGTGGCCCTGGTCAACCAGGAGCACCACGTCTTCGTCGGCTCGCTCCGCGACAACCTGCTGCTCGCCCGCACGGGCGCCGAGGACGGGGAGCTGTGGGCGGCGCTCGGCGCGGTCGACGCGGACGGCTGGGCGCGGGCGCTGGACGAGGGACTGGACACCGAGGTCGGCTCGGGCGGGCTCGCGCTCACGCCGGCGCAGGCCCAGCAGATCGCGCTGGCCCGGTTGGTCCTCGCCGATCCGCACACGCTGGTCCTCGACGAGGCGACCTCGCTCCTGGACCCACGGGCGGCGCGCCATCTGGAGCGCTCGCTGGCACGGGTCCTGGACGGCCGTACGGTCGTCGCGATCGCCCACCGGCTGCACACCGCGCACGACGCGGATGTGATCGCGGTGGTCGAGGAGGGCCGGATCAGCGAGCTGGGCAGCCATGACGAGCTGGTGGCGGCGGACGGGGCGTACGCGGCGCTGTGGCGGTCGTGGCACGGCTGACCAGTGGGGCGGGGCGGGCCGACCGGCCGGGTCGGCGCCCGTCGGGCCGGCCCGCCCCGCCTTCAGTAACCGATCGTGAAGCGGCGCTGGACGAAGCGGGGTAGCTCCGCCTCGTCGATCAGGGCCACGGCCGCGTCCTCCGCCGAGACGCGGCTGCGGCCGTCGGCGTCACGGACCGGCTGGTCGTCGCCGACGCGGAAGCGGCCGGTGCGCTCACCGGGGGCGATGTCTTCGGCGGGGCTGAAGTAGGTCCATCGGCGGTTCGAGGCGCGCAGGACGTTCAGGGCGTCCCGGTGGCCGCGGACCGCCGCCGCGTAGGCGCGGGGCAGCCCGACGGCGTCGAGGGTCTCGTGGAGACGCTCCTCCGCGTCGGCGAGCACCACACCGGGCTCGACCTCCAGACTGCCCGCGCCGCCGATCACGATCAGCCGGGTTCTGGGGTGGCTCTCCAGCGCCTTCAGCAGGGCCCTCGCCGCTCTGGCGTAGACGGTCGCGTCGGCGATGGAGCGCCGCACCGTGTCCCCGAGGTCCTGAGCGGCGTTCCCCGGCTGGAAGGCGCTGATGAGAACGTCGAGCCCGGGCAGGACGGCGGCGATGCCGTCGGCGTCCAGCACGTCGAGGCTCGCCCAGGTGATGTTCTCGCGGGTCTCGTCCACCGCCGCAGCCGTGGCGTCGCGGCTGAACGCCCTGATGTGGTGCCCGCGCTCCAGGGCTTCCGCGACGACGCGGCTGCCGATGGTTCCTGTCGCTCCGATGACTCCGATGTGCATGACTCTCCCCTGTGATCACATCTCTGACGTAACGCCGTGCGAAAACTATACGCCGTGAAGTGCACGCCGTGCATTTTCCGTACGCCGTGAAGAGAAGTGACGCTGTAGAGTGTCCGCGTGACAGGGAGATCAGGGACCGGGACGGACACGGCGGCGGCTCCGGCGGGCCGGGGGCGCCGTGAGCGACTGCGGGTGGAGACCACGGCCGAGATCAAGGACACGGCGCTGCGGCTCATGGCCTCGGGCGGGCCGGACGCCATCACACTGCGGGCCATCGCCCGCGAGATGGGCATGACGGCCAACGCGATCTACGGCTACTTCGCCACGCGCGACGACCTGGTCACCACCCTCGTCGCCGATGTGTACGCGGCGCTGGCCGACGCCGTGGACGCGGCCTGGGCGAACGCACCCGCCGAGGAACCGGCCGCCCGGATCCTGGCCTGGGCCCGCGCCTTCCGCGCCTGGGCCCTGACCAACCCCGAGGGCTTCCGGCTCGTCTACGGCGACCCGGTACCCGGCTACCAGGCCCCGGAAGGCGGCCCCGCCCCGGACGCGGCCCGCCGCGTGTGCACCGGCCTCGCCGGGCTCGCCGCAGCGGCCTGGCCGTTCGCCGAACCCCTCTACCGGGACAGCGCGTTCACCTGGTCCGACTTCGACGCCGGCCTCCTCGACAAGGTGCGCCCGGCCTTCCCCGAGCTGCCGCCGGCCGGTGTCGCGCTGGCCCTCCGCGTCTGGGGGCACCTGCACGGACTGGTGGCCCTGGAGGTGTACGGGCATCTGGGTCGCCAGACGGCGAGCCCGGACAAGCTCTTCCAGGAGGAGCTGAACCGGCTCGTGACGACGCTGGGCGTCCCCCGCTCCGGCTGAAGGGGGTGACGCGGGCGTCCCCCGGAGCGACGACGCGGGCGCCCCCCGGAGCGACTGGGACAAGCCGCCCGGCCCGCCCGCCCCGCACCCGCTAGAGGTATCCCAGCGCCGAGGCGCCGCCCACGCCGCCGAGCAGCATGAACGCCGGCATCAGCACCTTCAGCTCCACCCAGCTGCCCGCGCGGAACCGCATCCCCTTCGGCGGGCCGACCGGGTACCACCGCTTGCGGCCCACCGGGATGGGCCAGAGGATCGGGCAGCCGGACACGGTCAGCGCGTCGCCGATGTCGTGGACGAGGGCGCCGAGGACGATCGGCAGGCCGAGCCAGAGGTACTCCTGGCCGGGGCCGGTGAAGAGCCAGTCCGAGCCGTTGCCCGGCTGGTCGAGAACGCCCGCGAGGATCCAGGCGCTGGTGGCGCCGAGCAGCCAGACCAGGACGTCGCTGGACATCCGGGCGGCCCGCCACAGCAGGCCTTCCACCGCGAGGACGAGGTGGACGAAGAGGATGGCGAGGACGGCCCAGCGGCCGCCGGTGATGGCCAGGACCGAGGCTCCGGCGCCGATCAGGACCGCCCAGAGCCAGGTGTGGGTGAGCGTGCGGTGCCCGCCCGACCGGCGGGGGTCGGCGGTGGAGCGGGTGGACTTGTAGACGGCGTACGAGAGCTTGTCGACGATCTCGCACAGGCCCTTGGAGACCGGGCCGAAGGCGCGCGAGATGGTCGCGGACTTGTGGTCCAGGTCCGGGGCGAGCGCCGCGCCCGCGCAGATGAGCGCCCCGACGACGACCACCGGCCAGGGCATCGGGTGACCGGCGGCCGCGGCCGCCGCTCCGACGCCCAGCCAGGCCGCCGCTCCGGACAGCGAGTGCGCCGGTCCCATCATGGTCGTTCCCGCCCCATTCCTCCCGCGCCGGCGCTCAGTTGACGACCGGTCGACAAGGCAGCGTATCGTCCGTGATCTTCACGCCGATGGCCGGTTCCCTCATCCGGGCGGAATCCAGGCAAGATGGGGGCGTGACCCTTATCGATCAGCTGCCGCCGAACGCCGACCCCGACGCCCTCTTCGAGGCTTTCTCCTCATGGGCGGAGGGCCGGGGCATCACGCTCTACCCGGCCCAGGAGGAGGCGCTGATCGAGGTCGTCTCCGGTGCGAACGTGATCTTGTCGACCCCTACCGGCTCGGGAAAGTCGCTGGTCGCGGCCGGCGCGCACTTCACCGCGCTCGCCAATGACCAGGTGACGTTCTACACCGCGCCGATCAAGGCGCTGGTGTCGGAGAAGTTCTTCGACCTGTGCAAGCTCTTCGGCACCGAGAACGTGGGCATGCTGACCGGCGACGCGTCGGTGAACGCCGACGCGCCCGTCATCTGCTGTACGGCGGAGGTGCTGGCCTCCATCGCGCTGCGGGACGGCAAGCACGCCGACATCGGCCAGGTCGTGATGGACGAGTTCCACTTCTACGCGGAGCAGGACCGCGGCTGGGCCTGGCAGATCCCGATCCTGGAACTGCCGCAGGCGCAGTTCGTCCTCATGTCGGCGACGCTCGGCGACGTGTCGATGTTCGAGAAGGACCTGACCCGGCGCACGGGCCGCCCGACCTCGGTGGTCCGCTCGGCGACCCGGCCGGTGCCGCTCTCGTACGAGTACCGGCTCACCCCGATCACGGACACGCTGACCGAGCTCCTGGAGACCAAGCAGGCGCCGGTCTACATCGTCCACTTCACGCAGGCGCAGGCCGTCGAGCGGGCGCAGTCGCTGATGAGCATCAACATGTGCACGCGGGAGGAGAAGGACAAGATCGCCGAGCTGATCGGCAACTTCCGCTTCACCACCAAGTTCGGGCAGAACCTCTCGCGTTTCGTCCGCCACGGCATCGGCGTGCACCACGCGGGCATGCTGCCGAAGTACCGGCGGTTGGTCGAGAAGCTGGCGCAGGCGGGCCTGCTGAAGGTGATCTGCGGGACGGACACGCTCGGCGTGGGTGTCAACGTCCCCATCCGTACGGTGCTGTTCACGGCGCTGACGAAGTACGACGGCAACCGGGTGCGCACGCTGCGCGCGCGGGAGTTCCACCAGATCGCGGGCCGGGCCGGCCGGGCGGGCTTCGACACCGCCGGTTTCGTGGTCGCGCAGGCGCCCGAGCACGTCATCGAGAACGAGAAGGCGCTCGCCAAGGCCGGCGACGACCCGAAGAAGCGCCGGAAGGTCGTCCGCAAGAAGGCTCCGGAGGGTTTCGTCGCCTGGAGCGACACCACCTTCGAGAAGCTGATCGCCGCCGAGCCGGAGCCGCTGACCTCGCGCTTCAAGGTCACCAACATCATGCTGCTCTCGGTGATCGCCCGCCCGGGCAACGCCTTCGAGGCGATGCGCAAGCTCCTCGAGGACAACCACGAGCCGCGCAAGGCGCAGCTGCGGCACATCCGCCGGGCCATCGCGATCTACCGTTCGCTGCTCGACGGCGGTGTGGTGGAGCAGCTGGACAAGCCGGACGCCGAGGGCCGCACGATCCGGCTCACGGTCGACCTCCAGCAGGACTTCGCGCTCAACCAGCCGCTGTCGACGTTCGCGCTCGCCGCGTTCGACCTGCTCGACCCGGAGTCCCCGTCCTATGCCCTGGACATGGTGTCGGTCGTCGAGTCGACCCTCGACGACCCGCGCCAGATCCTGGCCGCCATGCAGAACAAGGCGCGCGGCGAGGCGGTCGGGCAGATGAAGGCGGACGGCGTCGAGTACGAGGAGCGCATGGAGCGGCTCCAGGAGATCTCGTACCCGAAGCCGCTGGAGGAGCTGCTCTGGCACGCGTACGAGGTGTACCGGAAGTCCCACCCGTGGGTGGGCGACCACCCGGTCTCGCCGAAGTCCGTCATCCGTGACATGTACGAACGGGCGCTGTCCTTCACCGAGTTCACCTCCTGGTACGAGTTGGCGCGGACCGAGGGCATCGTGCTCCGCTATCTCGCCAGCGCGTACAAGGCGCTGGACCACACGATCCCGGACGATCTGAAGACCGAGGACCTCGAGGACCTGATCGAGTGGCTGGGCGAGATGGTGCGCCAGGTGGACTCCTCGCTGCTCGACGAGTGGGAGCAGCTGGCGAACCCGGAGGTCGAGACGGCCGAGGAGGCGCAGGAGAAGGCCGACCAGGTCAAGCCGGTCACCGCGAACGCCCGGGCCTTCCGGGTCCTGGTGCGCAACGCGATGTTCCGCCGGGTGGAGCTGGCGGCCCTGGACAACGTGGACGCGCTGGGCGAGCTGGACGCCGAGTCCGGCTGGGACGCGGACGCCTGGGGCGAGGCGATGGACGCGTACTGGGACGAGTACGAGGACCTGGGGACGGGTCCGGACGCGCGCGGACCGAAGCTCCTGTCGATCGAGGAGGACGCTGCGCACGGGCTGTGGCGCGTCCGCCAGACCTTCGCCGACCCGAACGGCGACCATGACTGGGGCATCAGCGCGGAGGTGGATCTCGCGGCCTCCGACGAGGAGGGCCGGGCGGTCGTCCGCGTGACGTCCGTCGGACAGCTGTAGAAGGAGCGCAGAGGTGACCAACCCCGCCGAGAGACTCGTCGACCTGCTCGATCTGGAGCAGATCGAGGTCAACATCTTCCGTGGCCAGAGCCCGCAGGAGTCGCTGCAACGGGTCTTCGGCGGGCAGGTCGCCGGCCAGGCCCTGGTGGCGGCCGGGCGCACCACGGAGGGCGACCGGCCCGTGCACTCGCTGCACTCCTACTTCCTGCGGCCGGGCAGGCCGGGCGTCCCGATCGTCTACCAGGTGGAGCGGGTGCGGGACGGGCGGTCGTTCACCACCCGCCGGGTCACCGCGATCCAGCAGGGGCGGACGATCTTCAATCTGACCGCCTCCTTCCACCTGCCGGAGGAGGCCGGCATCGAGCACCAGCTGCCGCCGCGGCACATGACGGACCCGGAGACGCTGCCGAGGCTCGCGGACGAGATCCGCGACCACCTGGGCGTGCTGCCGGAGGCCCTGGAGCGCATGGCCCGGCGCCAGCCGTTCGACATCCGCTACGTGGACCGGCTGCGCTGGACGAAGGACGAGGTCAAGGGCGCGGACCCGCGCAGCGCGGTGTGGATGCGGGCGGTGGGCCCGCTCGGGGACGATCCGCTGGTGCACACCTGCGCGCTGACGTACGCGTCCGACATGACGCTCCTGGACGCGGTACGGATCCCGATCGAGCCGCTGTGGGGTCCGCGGGGCTTCGACATGGCCTCGCTGGACCACGCGATGTGGTTCCACCGCCCCTTCCGGGCGGACGAGTGGTTCCTCTACGACCAGGAGTCCCCGATCGCGACGGGCGGCCGGGGTCTGGCCCGCGGCCGGATCTACGACCGCGAGGGCCGGCTGCTCGTCTCCGTGGTCCAGGAGGGGCTGTTCCGGAAGCTCTAGGTTCCCGGGAGCGTGTCCTGGTCGACCTCGTGGCGGCGGGTGCGGATGTCCGGGCCCGGCGGGTGGAGCTTGGCGTCGCAGGAGGGGCCGAGGCGGGTGCGGCGGGACTCCGCGCCGGTCAGGGGCCGGCCGCACAGCCGGCACCGCACGGGCCGGCGCGTGGCCTCCGGTGCGGAATCGATGTCGATTGTCAGTGGTTCATCACTCATGGTGTGATCACACCCTAGTCTCGACGAGGAGCTCTCCATGAGTCTGTACGACATCCCCCTGCGCACGCTGTCGGGCGACCCGATCTCGCTGGCCGACTACCGCGACCAGGCCGTCCTGGTCGTCAACGTGGCCTCCAAGTGCGGTCTGACGCCGCAGTACGCGGGTCTGGAGCGGCTGCAGAAGGAGTACGGGGAGAAGGGCTTCACCGTGCTCGGTGTGCCCTGCAACCAGTTCCTGGGCCAGGAGCCGGGCAACGCGGACGAGATCCAGACCTTCTGCTCGGCGACGTACGGCGTGACGTTCCCGCTCCTGGAGAAGACGGATGTGAACGGCGAGGCCCGTCACCCGCTCTACACGGAGCTGACGAAGGTCGCCGACGCCGAGGGCGAGTCCGGGGACGTCCAGTGGAACTTCGAGAAGTTCCTGATCGGCAAGGACGGGCAGATCACCCGCTTCCGCCCCCGCACCGAGCCCGAGGCCCCCGAGGTCGTCGCGGCGATCGAGGCGCAGCTGTCCGCCTGAGCCGACGGCTCTGCCGGCTGATCCACACGGTGTCGATCATGTAACGTGTGTGCGGTTCTTGCAGTTCAGCGCACGACCGAGGAGGTGGGACCCATCAACGCCATGCAGGCAGGGTGCTCCCCCTCGACGACCGTGTGGTCAGCCCGACAGAGGTGACCACGGGAGCGCCCCTCGGCTTCCCGGAAGGTTTCCATGTCGATCGACCCCTCTTTCTCCCTCCGCTCCACGACCGTCTCCCGACTTCGCGCCGCAGGGTGCGTGTTCGCCGAGGACGAGGCGGAGCTTCTCTTCTCCACCGCCCACAGCCCCGGCGAACTCGACACGATGGTCGAGCGACGTGCGGCCGGTCTGCCCATCGAGCACGTCGTGGGCTGGGCGGCCTTCGCCGGGCTGAGGATCGCCGTCGACCCGGGGGTGTTCGTGCCCCGGCGGCGGACGGAGTTCCTCGTCGAGCAGGCCGTGGGCCTGGCCCGGCCAGGCGCCGTCTGCGTCGATCTGTGCTGCGGCTCAGGCGCTGCGGGGGCGGTGCTGCTCTCGGCTGTGGAGGGCGCCGAGGTGTACGCCTCGGACATCGAACCCGCCGCCGTGCGCTGCGCGCGGCGCAATGTCGAGCCGCGCGGCGGCCGGGTCTTCGAGGGTGACCTCTTCGCCCCGCTGCCGGCCGCGCTGCGCGGCCGGGTCGAGGTGCTGGTCGCCAATGTGCCGTACGTACCGACCGAGGAGGTCGGGCTGCTGCCGCCCGAGGCGCGCGAGCACGAGCCGCTGATCGCGCTCGACGGTGGCTCGGACGGCCTCGACGTGCTGCGCAGGGTGGCGGCCGAGGCCGCCGACTGGCTCGCGCCGGGCGGGCAGCTGCTGGTCGAGACGAGCGAGCGTCAGGCCGGCCGGGCCGTCGAGGCGGTATCCGGGCACGGCCTGACGCCGCGGCTGGTCACATCGGACGAGCTGTACGCGACGGTCGTCGTCGCGACACGGCGCTGACGCGGGCGGGCCGGCCGGGCTGGCGGGCAGGCGCGGCCCGGGTCGGTCCCGGTCGCTCCGGCCGGGACCCAAGCGGCCGGGACCGGGCGGCCCGGCACACCGGCCCGCCCGTTGTCAGGTGGTTCGGGGCCGGACCCGGCAGCGCGCCGGGCCGGTCACCCGGAGGGTGATCGCGGCGCTGACCGGCACCTCGGTGTCGATCGCCTCGAGGTCGTACTCCTGAAGGATCATCGCCAGCGCGATCACGGACTCCAGCATCGAGAAGTGCTGGCCGATGCAGGCGCGCGGGCCGCCTCCGAAGGGGAACCAGGCGTAGCGGGGGCGGCTCGCCTCCGCCTCGGGCGTGAAGCGCTCGGGGTCGAAGCGCTCCGGGTCCTCCCAGTACGAGGGGTGGCGGTGGGTGACCCAGGGGGCGACGATCACATCGGCGCCGGCGGGGATGGTGTGGCCGCCGATCTCGGTGGCGGCGACCGAGCGGCGGCCGATGGCCGGTGCGGCCGGGAAGAGCCGCATGGCCTCCTTGAGTACCTGGGTGAGGTAGGGCAGGGCGTCGAGGTCGGCGGCGCCGGGGGTACGGCCGGCCAGGACGCGGTCGACCTCCTCGTGGGCCCGCTTGCGCTGCTCCGGGTGGAGGGCGAGCAGGTGGAGGGCGAAGCCGAGGGAGGTGGCGGTCGTCTCGTGTCCGGCGAGCAGGAAGACGAGGACCTGCTCGCGCAGTTCGGAGGCGTCGAAGCTGCCGTCCTCGGCGCTCTCGGCCTCGGCGAGGAGGGAGAGCAGGTCCTGCCCGTCGCCGTCGCCGGCGTTCCGGCCGGCGGCCCGTCGCTCGGCGATGATCCGGTCGCAGACGGCGTACAGCTCCTCGTGCGCGGCGGCGGCTCGGCGGTTGCCGGGGGTGGGCCAGTCGCGGGGGATGTTGAGGGGCGAGAAGCCGCGGCGCAGGACGTATTCGCCCATGACCGGGAAGGCGCGCTCGACGATCTCCACGGCCGCCTCGACGTCCGTGCCGAAGAGGATGCGGGCGACGGCGCGGAGGGCGAGTCGGGTCATCTCGTCGAGGACGTCGACGGTGGAGTCCGTCGCGGTGCGCCAGTGCGCGGTGACGCCTTGCACCTCGGCGGCGACGGCCTCGGCGTAGCTGTCGACGCGGCGGCGGGTGAAGAGCGGCTGGACGAGCCTGCGCTGGCGCAGGTAGTCCTCGTCCTGGCTGGTCAGCAGTCCGTTGCCGAAGGACTCGCGCACTTCCTGGTAGAAGGCGTTGTCCTTGCGGAAGTTGGTGGACTCCGTGGCGAGGACCTGCTGGGCGCCTTCGGCGGAGAACACCCCGTAGACGGTCGCGCGCACCCCGGGCGGTCCGGCGGTGATGCGGACGACGTCCCCGTGTGCGCGCTGGGCGTTCAGGAAGGTGCCGAGCGAGTCGTTCTTGAGGTCGAACATCGAGCCGAGCAGCGGAAGCCCTGCCGGGCCCGGTATCGCGCTGGTGGTTGCCATGTGTGCGTTGCCCCCTTGATCGTCACCGGCCCGGTGATTCTCCCCCACCGTTCGACTCACCGATAGCCGGGGGCGAACACCAGGCCGAATCAAGCCTGTTGGCCCGTTGCCAGTGGCGCTGCTCCAGGACCCGGAGGGCAACGAGTTCTGCGTGGTGTGAACTCCGTGGTGGATTCGGGAATCCGCAGTCACCGAATCGTGAAGATTCGGCGAGACGCTTGAGCCCTGAACAGCGCACTCGCGCTGCTGGCTCGGGGGAGAACCGATGACCCATCACATCCGTCCTGGCGCCCGTAGAACCGTCGGCGTCGTCGCCGCTCTGTTCGCCCTGACTCTCACGGCCTGCGGGCCCGAGGAAGTCCCGCCCGGGGCGACACCCTCACGGCCGGCGAGCCCGTCGGCCTCGCCCCCGTCCACGCCGGCCGCTCCGTCGGCCACGCCCTCCTCGACACCGCCGAAGCCTTCGAAGCCGTCGAAGCCGTCGACCCCGTCGGGCTCGCCGGACGGGGGCCCGTCCGACCCCGACTTCGCGGTCTTCCCGTGCAGCACGTACGACGTGAGGTTCACCGCGGACCTCGCGGAGCGCACCACCAGCAGCTACCTGCTCAAGATCACCAACAAGAGCGGTAAGCCGTGCAGGGTGCTGGACTATCCG
This sequence comes from Streptomyces sp. NPDC059875, assembly GCF_042731085.1. Taxonomy (NCBI): domain Bacteria; kingdom Bacillati; phylum Actinomycetota; class Actinomycetes; order Kitasatosporales; family Streptomycetaceae; genus Streptomyces; species Streptomyces sp. NPDC059875. Next base: position 102,822 of record NZ_JBHWJZ010000003.1, on the reverse strand, counting down.
ATCGTGACCTTCGGCGACCTGGACGGCGCCGCGACAGAGCGTCCGGAGACGCACCCCGGCACCGACATCCGGCTCGAGCCCGGAGAGTCGGCGTACGCGGGGCTCATGGGCGGCGCGAACGACGGAACGGGCCGGACCGTCGGCTCGATCGCGATGACCATGAACACCGCGTCCGACCTCGAGCAGGTGCCGCTCAGGGCATCGACCCCCGGCCTGTACGTCTCGCCGTCCCGGAACTCGGTCACGGCCTGGGTGAGCAATGCCGAGAACGCCCTCAGCCTGTGACGCGGCATGCTGACGTCACGGGGCCTCCCGTGACGAAACGGACCGCCGGAGAATCCGGCGGTCCGTCGCACAAGGCCGAGCCGAGTGATTGCTGTCGCAGGGCTCGATGCCCCGGACTCAGGAATAGACGGTCGTCCAGTCACCGCTCTGCGAGGTGGGCACCCACGCGTTCGTCTCCCCGTAGTACGTGGCGAAGGAGCAGGAGTTGTTCTTGTAGAACGTGACGGTGACCTCGCCCTTCCACCACCAGCCGCCGATCCAGGTGTCCCTGCCCGGGGTGGCGAAGCACCCCGACGCCACATCGCCGTTCTGGTTGAACCCCTGAATGCGGACGGAGTAGACGGCGCCGCTGGTGTCGTGGAAGTGGATCTGCTGGCCGTTCGATGCGGCGAACGACTGACCGGCGGATCCGAGCACTCCGGCGAAGGCCAGGGCAGCGGCCCCGACAGTGGTGGCGACCTTCTTGCGCAGGTTCATGTTTCCCCCCAGGGATGAACGGTTTCGACTGCTTCGGCCAAGATCATAAGGCCGGAACCCGCCCACCACGAACGCGCGTTCGAGATTGGTGGGCGCACAAAACCGATCGGGGTGGGACCGTCAGCGGATCGGCATCCCGGAGAGCGTGCGGGCGATGACCAGGCGCTGGATCTCGCTGGTGCCCTCGAAGATGGTGTAGATCGCCGCGTCGCGGTGCATGCGCTCCACCGGGTACTCGCGGGTGAAGCCGTTGCCGCCGAGGATCTGGATGGCCTGGCCGGTGACCTTCTTGGCGACCTCGCTCGCGTACAGCTTGGACATCGAGCCCTCGGCCGAGGTGAACGGCTTGCCGGCGGTCGCCATCCAGGAGGCGCGCCAGACCAGGAGCCGGGCGGCGTCGATCTGGGTGCGCATGTCCGCGAGCTGGAAGGCGATGCCCTGGTTGTCGATGATCGGACGACCGAACTGCTCGCGGATCTTGGCGTAGTCGAGGGCGACCTCGTACGCGGCGCGGGCGGTGCCGACGGCCATGGCGCCGACGGCGGGGCGGGAGGCCTCGAAGGTGGCCATGGCCGCGTTCTTCACGCGCTCTCCCCCGCCCGCCTTCGCCTTCTCGCGGGCCCGGGCGAGACGCTCGTCCAGCTTCTCCTTGCCGCCGAGGAGGCAGTGGCCGGGAACGCGGACGTTCTCCAGGACGACCTCGGCGGTGTGCGAGGCGCGGATGCCGTGCTTCTGGAACTTCTGACCCTGGGAGAGGCCGGGGGTGTTCGGCGGCACGATGAAGGAGGCGTGCCCCTTGGAGCCGATCTCGGGGTCGACGACCGCGACGACGACGTGGACGTTGGCGATGCCGCCGTTGGTCGCCCAGGTCTTGGTGCCGTTGAGGACCCACTCGTCCTTGGCCTCGTCGTAGACCGCCCGGGTACGCATCGAGGCGACGTCGGAGCCGGCGTCGGGCTCGGAGGAGCAGAACGCGGCCACCTTGACGTCGTCGACGTCGCCGTACATCTGCGGGATCCAGGTGCCGATCTGCTCCTCGGTGCCGTTGGCGAGGACGCCGACGGCGGCGAGACCGGTGCCGACGATGGAGAGGGCGATGCCCGCGTCGCCCCAGAAGAGCTCCTCCATCGCCATCGGGATGCCGAGACCGGTCGGGTCGAAGAACTGCTGGGCGTAGAAATCGAGAGAGTAGATGCCGATCTTGGCGGCTTCCTGGATGATCGGCCAGGGAGTCTCCTCACGCTCGTCCCACTCGGCGGCGGCGGGGCGCATCACGTCCTCGGCGAATCCGTGCAGCCAGTCACGGACCTGCTTCTGGTCGTCGTTGAGTTCGAGCGTGAACTCGGCCATGTTCCCTCCCAGCAGTGCGTTACTTGCGGTAACAGCAGTCTGTTACTCGCCGGTAGGCGCTGTCAACCTGCGATGGAGCGCCGTCGGCGACGCGGCACCGAGTGCCGGTCGGGTGTTACGTTGCGACAGCCTCACGGAATTCGCACGGGCGGGGAGACACGCTATGGAGACCACACACCGGACCACCGACCAACAGTCGCCGGCCGATCAGCGGCGCCGCGAACTGTTGGAGGCGGCGGACCGGGTGGTGCTCCGGGACGGGCCCAAGGCCTCGATGAACGCGATCGCCGCGGAGGCGGGGATCACCAAGCCGATCCTCTACCGGCACTTCGGCGACAAGGGCGGTCTGTACCGGGCCCTCGCGACCCGACACACCGATGCCCTGCTCTCCGCGCTGCGGGCGGCGCTCGACGCACCGGCCGACCGGCGCCGGCGGGTCGAGTCCACGCTCGACACCTATCTCGCCTCGATCGAGGCGATGCCGCAGGTCTACCGCTTCCTGATGCACCCGGCCGAGGAGACGCACCAGACCGAGCAGGGTTTCGACGTGGGCCGCCACTCGGCGCCGGTGCTGCGGCGGATGGGCGAGGAGCTCGGCCAGGTCATCGCGGAACGGATCGACCTCGGCCCGGGCGGCGAGGCGCAGGCGCGGATCTGGGGTCACGGGATCGTGGGCATGATGCACGCGGCGGGCGACTGGTGGCTCGGCGAACGGCCGTGCTCGCGCAGCGAGTTGGTGCGGGCGCTGGCGGACCTGCTGTGGGGGCGGCTGGCGGAGGCGGGCGACCGCGCCGGGGCGCCTGGGTTCTGAGAAGCGTTCCGTTGTGGGCATTCGTTCCGCTGGGGGTCCCCCCAGGACGAAGTCCTAGGGGGAGGAACGGGTGGGCACAACCCACGACCGCGGCGCCGGTTCAGGGCCGTACGCCCCCGGCGCCCCGAGGGCGGGAAGCGCTCAGCCCTCCAGCGCGTCCACCCCGGCCCCCCACGGCTCCTTCTTGATCGCTCGTATCAGGCGTGACCTGCGCCACCCGGTCACGTGGTCCGCGTAGACGCCGCCCTCCAGGTGGTCGCACTCGTGCTGGAGGCAGCGGGCGAAGAAGCCCGTGCCCTCGACGCGGGCCGGCGTGCCGTCCAGGCGGACGCCCTCGACCACCGCGCGGTCGAAGCGGGGCGTCGGGGCCTCCAGGCCCGGCAGGGACAGGCAGCCCTCCGGCCCCCGGATCACGTCCCCGTCCGCCTCCACGAGCCGCGGGTTCACCAGGTGCCCCAGGTGGCGCACCTCCTCGTCGTCCGGGCAGTCGTAGACGAAGACCCGAAGCCCGACCCCCACCTGGTTCGCCGCGAGGCCCACGCCGTTCGCGGCGTACATCGTGGCGAACATGTCCTCGACCAGCCGGGCGAGCTCGGGCCCGAAGTCGCTGACGGGTTCACAGGGGGCGTGCAGCACCGGATCGCCGAGCAGGGTCATGGCTCGGACGTGGCCGGAACTGCCGGGGATCGGCCGGTTTCGCATGGGCGTAAGGGTACGGTCCGCTGTGACCTCGACGTTTCGGCGAGGGTCCCGGTGGTGCCGCGGTTCGGGTCCCTGGCCGGATCTCGATAGGCTGAGCGCGGACCGACGCAAGGAGGAACAAGAACGATGTCAGGACACCCCGGTAATCCAGAGCCGCTGTCGCCGCGCGCCAAGCTGGCCGTGACGGCGGGCAAGGCCGCGGCCGCGGTGTCGCGCGCAGCGGGACGCGGCAGTGGATCGGTGATCGGCGGCAAGGTGGCGCTGAAGCTCGACCCGGACCTCCTGGGTCGGCTCGCGCAGCATCTGGACGTCGTCCTGGTGTCCGCGACCAACGGCAAGACCACCACGACCCGGCTGATCGCCGAGGCGCTGCGGGCCAGCGGCCCGGTCGTCTCCAACGCGCTGGGTGCCAACATGCCCGCGGGCATCACCTCGGCGCTGGCCGGCGGCTCGGACGCCAAGTACGGCGTGATCGAGGTCGACGAGAAGTACCTCGCCGGAGTCGCCCGGGACACCACGCCCAAGGCGATCGCGCTGCTCAACCTCTCCCGCGACCAGCTCGACCGCGCCGCCGAGACCCGGATGCTCGCCGAGAAGTGGCGCGAGGGTCTGAGCGGTACCAAGGCCGTGGTCATCGCCAACGCCGACGACCCGCTGATCGTGTGGGCCGCCTCCTCCTCCCCCAACGTCGTGTGGGTCGCCGTCGGCCAGGAGTGGAAGGACGACGCCTGGTCGTGCCCCGCCTGCGGCGGTGTGATGCAGCGTCCGGGCGACGACTGGTTCTGCGGCGAGTGCGGTTTCCGTCGCCCGGCTCCGAGTTGGGCGCTCAACGGCGACCACGTGCTCGACCCGCACGGTTCGGCCTGGCCGATCCACCTCCAGCTGCCCGGCCGCGCGAACAAGGCCAACGCTGCGACCTCCGCCGCCGTCGCCGCCGTCTTCGGCGTGCCGCCGCAGGTCGCCCTGGAGCGCATGTACCAGGTGCAGGCCGTGGCCGGCCGCTACGACGTGGTCTCCTTCCAGGGCCGTGAGCTGCGCCTGCTGCTCGCGAAGAACCCGGCGGGCTGGCTCGAAACGTTTTCCCTCATCGACCAGCCGCCGGCCCCGGTGATCCTCTCGGTCAACGCGCGCGGCGCCGACGGCACGGACACCTCCTGGCTGTGGGACGTGGACTACGGACGCCTCGCCGGCCACCCGATCATGGTGATCGGCGACCGCAAGCTGGACCTGGCGGTCCGGCTCGAGGTCGCGGGCGTGGACTTCCGCGTGTGCGAGACGATCGACGAGGCGGTCCAGATGGCCCCGCCCGGGCAGATCGAACTGATCGCCAACTACACCGCCTTCCAGGACGTCCGCCGCCGCGTCGGCAACTGACCCGTAGAGGACTTTGCAGCATGAGTGAGAGCAGCCTGCGCCTGGTCTGGGTCTACCCGGACCTGCTCAGCACGTACGGCGACCAGGGCAACGCCCTCGTCGTCGAGCGCCGCGCCCGCCAGCGCGGTCTGGACGTCCAGCGCGTCGACGTCCGCAGCGACCAGCCGGTGCCGACCTCCGGCGACATCTATCTGATCGGCGGCGGCGAGGACCGGCCGCAGCGGCTCGCGGCCGAGCGGCTGCGCCGCGACGGCGGCCTCGAGCGCGCCGCGTCCAACGGCGCGATCATCTTCTCGGTCTGCGCCGGGTACCAGATCCTGGGCCACGAGTTCATCAACGACCTCGGCGAGCGCGAGCCGGGCCTCGGCCTGATCGACGTGATCTCCACCCGTGGCGAGGGCGAGCGCTGCGTCGGCGACGTCCTCGCGGACATCGACCCGCGGCTCGGCCTGCCCCAGCTCACCGGGTTCGAGAACCACCAGGGCATCACCCATCTCGGCCCGACGGCCCGTCCGTTCGCCCGCACGATCCTGGGCAGGGGCAACGGCACCGGCGACGGCACCGAGGGCGCGTACAACGACACCGTCTTCGGTACGTACATGCACGGCCCGGTCATGGCCCGCAACCCGCAGATCGCGGACCTGCTCCTGAAGCTGGCCCTCGACGTGAACGCGCTGCCGCCGACCGACGACCGGTGGTACGAGGCGCTGCGCGCCGAGCGCATCGCGGCGGCGACCCAGCCCGCCTGACCGTCCGGCGAGCTGCACGTCTGAGCACCCCTACGCCCATTGGATTCGTAAGTAAATACGGTGTCCAATCTGCGGACATCCGGTTCGGCCCCGCCACCCGGCACCGATAGGGTGGCGGGGATCCAACCGGACGACGTGGTCCGGGAGTCGGCCCACGTTGCAAAGGTATTTGGGCTATGCGCATTGGTGTGCTCACCTCCGGAGGCGACTGCCCCGGTCTGAACGCCGTCATCCGTTCCGTCGTGCACCGCGCCGTCGTCGACCACGGCGACGAGGTCATCGGCTTCCACGACGGCTGGAAGGGCCTCCTGGAGTGCGACTACCGCAAGCTCGACCTTGACGCGGTCGCCGGCATCCTGGCCCGCGGCGGCACCATCCTCGGCTCCTCGCGGGTCCAGCCCGCGCATCTGGTCGACGGCGTCGAGCGCGCCCGGGGCCATGTCGCCGAGCTCGGCCTCGACGCGATCATCCCGATCGGCGGCGAGGGCACGCTGAAGGCCGCCAACCTGCTCTCCCAGGCCGGGCTGCCGATCGTCGGCGTGCCGAAGACGATCGACAACGACATCGCCTCGACCGACGTCACCTTCGGGTTCGACACCGCCGTCGGCGTGGCGACCGAGGCCCTGGACCGGCTGAAGACCACTGCCGAGTCGCACCAGCGCGTGCTCATCGTCGAGGTCATGGGCCGGCACACCGGCTGGATCGCCCTGCACTCCGGCATGGCCGCCGGCGCGCACGCGATCGTCGTGCCCGAGCGCCCCTTCGACATCGACGAGCTGACCGCCCGGGTCGGCGAGCGCTTCGAGGCCGGCAAGCGCTTCGCGATCGTGGTGGTCGCCGAGGGCGCCAAGCCGCGCGAGGGCTCGATGAGCTTCGAGGTCGGCGCCAAGGACCAGTACGGCCACGAGCGCTTCACCGGGGTCGCCAACCAGCTCTCGGTGGAGCTGGAGCGGCGCCTCGGCAAGGAGGCCCGGCCGGTGATACTCGGTCACGTCCAGCGCGGCGGCACCCCGACCGCGTACGACCGTGTCCTCGCGACCCGCTTCGGCTGGCACGCGGTGGAGGCGGCGCACCGCGGCGAGTTCGGGATGCTGACCGCGCTGCGCGGCACAGAGATCACGATGGTCCCGCTGGCCCAGGCCGTGGAGACCCTCAAGACGGTCCCGGCCGAGCGCTACGCCGAGGCCGAGTGCGTGCTCTGACCGCCGTACCGACACCACGAACCGCCCCCGGTCGCAGCCGCGAACGGGGGCGGTTCTAGTCTGGTGCGGACAACAAGCGCGAATCGGGCTCCAGGAGTACACAGATGGATCACAGCGGGCACGGCACGACCATGGATCTGCCGCCGTTCACGCTGGGACGCGGACTGGAGTTCTCGCCGGACCCGTTCTTCCTCATCGGCTGCGTCGTGGGCCTCGCGCTGTACGGGTGGGGTGTGGCGCGGCTGCGCGGGCGCGGTGACTCCTGGCCGGTCAGCCGGACGGTCTTCTTCGCCGTGGGCGTGCTGACGATCGCGCTGATGATGTGCACCAAGCTGAACGACTACGGCATGGTCATGTTCAGCGTGCACATGGTGCAGCACATGGTCATCTCGATGCTCTCGCCGATCCTGCTCCTGCTCGGTGCTCCGGTGACGCTGGCGCTGCGGGCACTGCCGGTCGCGCCCCGGGGCGACAAGGGTCCGCGCGAGCTGCTCCTGATGCTGCTGCACAGCCGCTACATGCGGATCGTCACGCATCCCGCATTCACGATCCCGCTCTTCATCGCGAGCCTGTACGGCTTCTACTTCACCCCGCTCTTCGACACCCTCATGGGCTCGAAGATCGGGCACATCGCGATGATGGTGCACTTCCTCGCCGTCGGTCTGGTCTTCTTCTGGCCGATCATGGGCGTCGACCCCGGCCCGCACCGCCCGGGATACGTGATGCGGATGCTGGAGCTCTTCGCCGGCATGCCGTTCCACGCCTTCTTCGGCATCGCGTTGATGATGGCGACCGAGCCGATGATCAAGGCGTACGAGAACCCGCCGGCCTCGCTGGGGATCGACGCGCTCACCGACCAGAACGCGGCGGGCGGCATCGCCTGGGCGTTCAGCGAGATCCCCTCCGTGCTGGTGCTGATCGCGCTGGTATACCAGTGGTACCACTCCGAGCAGCGGCAGGCCGTCCGCAAGGACCGGGCCGCCGACCGCGACGGGGACAAGGAGCTGGAGGCGTACAACGCGTATCTCGCCTCGCTCCAGACGCGCGGGCAGTAGGCCGGGGCCCGCGGGAAGTGGGCGCCGGGACGCGGAAGTGACGCGGGAGTAGCGCTTCGCCCGTCTCAGGGGTCACGATGAACGTGGCGGCCCCGTCGGGAGGAGGGCGGACAGATGTCCGGTCCCACGAAGGCGATGTGCGTGATCACCGTGGCGGCGCTGGTGCTGACGACGGCGTACACGGTGGCGCTCGGCAGCAGCGGCTGGCTCTGGTTCGGCTGGGTGGTGCTCGGCGTCGTCACGATCGGCATGGCGGCCGCGGACAGCTCCGCGCCCGCCGGGGCACGTCGGCGCAGGCCGGGCAGGCCCGGCCCCCAGCCCTGAGCTCGCGGGCTCACATGTGCCGGTTGCTGTAGTAGTACTCGACGAGCTTGATGAAGTCGCCGTCGTCCTCGTGCTGCCCGCTCTCGAAGTCCGGTGAGTCCTTGACCTGGTCCTTCGTGCAGGACACATGGACGGTCTCGTTCTCCATGTCGACACGGGAGACCAGGCCCGCGGGCAGCAGCACGCGGCGGCCCAGGATCCACGGTCCGGTGTCCACGACGAGATAGGACCGTCCGACGTCCTCCGTGTGTTTGTCGATCTTGCCGATCGAGCCGTCGGTGGCCTCGACGCCGTATCCGATGAGCCGCGTTCCGGGCACATGGCCCGACGTCTCGGGGTATCCCCACAGGTCGGCTCCCATGGCGTGCCTCCTCCCTGGTCGTGAGGAGCGATTACCCGGTACGGCCGGTGCTATCCGCGGGATGTCATCGCGGGGCGAGAACGACCCAGGTCCGACCGGGTGCGAAGTTCAGGGGTGCGCCGGACGGGGTCGTGAAGGCGGTGCCGTCCTCGGCGGCCGGCCGGCTCCAGCGGGCCTCGTGGGCCCGGCCGTCGCGCAGGACGAGGGCGGTGCCGCTGCCGACCGTCTCGGTGTACGGGGAGACGCTGCCCAGGACGTCGTGGAACCGCGAGGAGCGGATGTTCACGTACTGCACGACGACGGTCGCCGCCTTCAGGGGGCCGGAGTCGGTGCTGACCGCCGCCCGCCCGTCCATCGCCACCCGCCAGCCCTTCTCCGCCGCGGACCAGGTGAAGGTGTAGCGGGAGGCCGGGAAGCGCACCGTGCGCTCGTTGACCGGCTCGCCGCCCGCGGGGGCGGGTCCGAACCGGAAGCCGATGTCCTTGGCGTCCTCGGCCTTCGGCGCGGCGGCGAGCGCCCGCCCGGGCAGCAGGTACAGGTTGTGGGGAGCGGGCCGGCCGCGGTCGCGCAGATAGGCGCCGGGGGCGTCCTCGGGCGGCAGCGCGTACAGCGGGGCGTCCTTCAGCAGCGGTTTCAGGGCGGACGACGAGCCGGAGTAGGCGAGCGCGGGCCGGCCGAACTGGCGCAGCAGCTCGATGTCGGACTCGCGGGCGCTCCGTACGGGTCCGATCCGTTCGGGGAGCTCGGTGGAGTAGACGGCGAGCAGCCGGGTCTGGCCGCCCTCCACCTGCTCGACGTAGACCAGGTCGGCCGCGCCGAGTCCGGTGTGCGGGCGGGCCGGCGGCACATTGTCGATCTTCACGGCGAGAACGGGGGCGGGGCGGGCCGGCAGTCCGGTGAAGGGCGACCGCTGCTCCTGAGAGGGGGCTGGGGTGGTCGGCGCGGGCGTCGGGGTGGGGGTCGGGGTCGGCTCGGGGGTGTCGGAGTCGGCGCATCCGTAGAGCCCGGCGGTCATCACCGCGCACAGAAGCACGGTGACGGCTGCGCCGGGCCGTATTCGTCGCGATGTGCGTCGGCGTGCGGCAGCCATCAGGTCCACTCTCCGTCTCCAGTGTGGACCAGGGTCGCCCGAGTGGTTACAAATAACCAACGCTCTACCGAGACGGGGGCCGCCGGTGTTCTACCAGGTGCTGAAGTACGTTCTGCTCGGGCCGTTGCTGAGGCTGCTCTTCCGGCCTCGTATCGAGGGCCTCGAACACATCCCGGAGGAGGGCGCGGCGATCGTCGCCGGAAATCACCTGTCGTTCTCCGACCACTTCCTGATGCCCGTCGTGCTGAAGCGGCGGATCACGTTTCTCGCCAAGCAGGAGTACTTCACCGGGCCGGGGCTCAAGGGCCGGCTGACCGCGGCGTTCTTCCGCAGCGCCGGGCAGATCCCGGTCGACCGCTCCGGCAAGGAGGCCGGGCAGGCGGCGATCCGCGAAGGGCTCGGGGTGCTGGCCAAGGGCGAGCTGCTCGGGATCTATCCCGAGGGCACCCGTTCGCACGACGGGCGGCTCTACAAGGGCAAGGTCGGCGTCGCGGTCATGGCGATCACGGCCGGGGTGCCCGTGATCCCGTGCGCGATGGTGGGGACCTTCGAGATCCAGCCGCCCGGCCAGGTCGTGCCCAGGGTCAGGCGGGTCACCATCCGGTTCGGCGCGCCCCTGGACTTCTCGCGGTACGCCGGCATGGAGGGCCAGAAGGCCGCGGTCCGTGCGGTGACGGACGAGATCATGTACGAGATCCTGGCGCTGTCCGGGCAGGAGTACGTCGACGACTACGCGGCCAAGGTGAAGGCGGCGGAGGAGGAGCGGGCGAAGGCGGCGAACGCCAGGGCTCCGCGAAAGTTCCCGCGCCGAGGACGCTGACGGCGGATCCGCGCACGGCGAAAGGCCCTGGGGCGGCGACTGCGGCCGCCGTAGCGTCACGCGCATGGCAAAGGGAAACGCACTCGTACTCGGAGCGACAGGACAGGTGGGGCGGGCGGCCGTGCGGGCGCTCGTCGCGGACGGCTGGGAGGTGACGGCGGCCTCGCGCCGCGGGGGCCGGGACGGGACGTGGCCGACGGAGGTCCGTTCGGTGGCGGTGGACCGGAACGAGGAGGGCGCGCTCGCCGCGGCGTTGGGCGACGGTTGTGACGTACTCGTGGACATCGTCGCCTACGACGGCGTGCACGGACGGCAGTTGACCGGGCTCGCCGACCGGATCGGGTCGGCGGTGGTGGTCTCCAGCGGCGCGGTGTACGAAGACGATCGGGGCCGCAGCTTCGACACCCAGGACGAGCCGGACGGCTTCCCCCGCTACCCGCTGCCGATTCCGGAGTCGTGGCGGACGGTCGCACCGGGCGAGGGGACGTACGGGACGCGGAAGGTGGCGCTGGAGCGCGAGCTGCTCGGGGTGGGCGAGGCGCTGCCGACGACGGTGCTGCGGGCGGGCGCGATCCACGGGCCTTTCTGCCCGGGTCCGCGCGAGCTGTGGTTCGTCAAGCGCGCGCTCGACGGGCGGCCGGTGCGCCTCCTCGCATACGAGGGCGCGTCCCGGTTCCACCCGGTGCACGTGGACAATCTCGGGGAACTGGTCCGGCTCGCGGCGGCGCAGCCGGGGACCCGGGTACTCAACGGGGGCGATCCCGAGGCCCCGACGGTCGCGGAGATCGGTGCGGCGATCGACGCGGTGATGGGGGTGTCGAGCGAGACGGTGCCGGTCGAGGGGGCGCCGGAGGGCACGGTGGGGCTCACTCCGTGGACGGGGGCCCACCCTGTCGTCTACGACATGAGTGCGGCGGAACGGGAGCTCGGGTACCGGGCCGTGGTCTCGTACGCCGAGTCCCTGCCGGCGACGGTCGAGGATCTGTCGCGGCGGCTGGCGGATCGGGAGTGGCGGGAGGTGTTCCCCGGGCTGGCGAAGTACGGGGTGGACTTCTTCGACTACGCGGCCGAGGACGCCTGGCTCACCTCGCGTTGACGGACGAGAGGGGCGGGCCGTCCGGCGGCCCGCCCCTCCCCCGTCATCCGGTGCCTACGGCCGGGTGACTACGGCTGGGGCGTGGCGTGCGGCTCGCACGTCACGTCCCGGCTGTCGAGCTTGCCCGTCAGCAGGTAGGCCTCGACCCGCGTGTTCAGGCACGGGTTGGTGAGGTTGGTGATGCCGTGCGAGCCGGCGTCCTTCTCCGTGATGAGGCGCGAGCCCTTGAACCGCTTGTGCAGCTCGACCGCTCCGGCGTACGGCGTGGCCGCGTCGCGCTCGGCCTGGGTGATGAGCACCGGCGGCAGGCCCTTGCCGGTCCGCACCTCGGTCGGGCGCTGGCGCGGGGTGGACCAGGTGGCGCAGGGCAGGTTCATCCAGGCGTTGGACCAGGTCATGAACGGGTACCGCTCGTGGAGCCGGCTGTTGTCGCGGTCCCACTTCTTCCAGCTGGTCGGCCAGGGGGCGTCGGCGCACTCCACGGCGGTGTAGACCGCGTTGCCGTTCTCGGAGGCGGCGTTGCCGGCCGTGTCGGTGGGGTCGGAGGCCGCCGAGTCGATCAGCGGCTGCGGGTCACCGGCGGCGTACGCGCTCCATGCCTTGGCGACCGGCACCCACATGGAGTCGTAGTACGGCGCGTTCTGGAAGAAGCCGATGAGCTCGGCCGGGCCGACCTTGCCGCCGAGGGGGTTCTTCTTGGCGTCGGCGCGCAGGGTCTCCCACTGCTGCCGGACCTCGGCGTAGGTGTCGCCGAGGTGGAAGGTGGCGTCGTGCTGGGCGACCCAGGTCATCCAGTCCTTGAGCCGGCCCTCGAAGGCGATGTCCTGGTCGAGGTTGACCTCGTACCAGATCTTGCGCGTCGACGGGTTCACGACGCTGTCGAGGACCATGCGGCGGACGTGCGACGGGAAGAGGGTGCCGTAGACGGCGCCGAGGTAGGTGCCGTAGGAGACGCCGACGAAGTTGAGCTTCTTCTCGCCGAGCGCGGCCCGGATGACGTCGAGGTCGCGGGCGGTGTTGAGGGTGTTGATGTACGGCAGGATGTCGCCGCTCTTCTCGGCGCAGCCCGCGGCGTACTCGGCGGCGAGCTTGCGCTGGGCGAGCTTGTCGGCCTCGCTGTCGGGGACCGGGTCGAGCTTGGGGCCCTTGACGAACTCGGCCGGGTCGACGCAGGAGATGGGCGCCGAGTGGCCGACGCCGCGCGGGTCGAAGCCGACGAAGTCGTACGCCTTGGCGGCGCCCGCCCAGATCGTGTTCTTGGTGGTGACCCGGCGCGGGAAGCGCAGGCCGGAGCCGCCGGGGCCGCCGGGGTTGTAGAGCAGCGCGCCCTGGCGTTCGGCGGGCTTGCCGGTGGCGCCGATACGGTCGACGGCGATCTTGATCTGCTTGCCGTTCGGCTTGCTGTAGTCGACCGGGACGGTGACCCAGCCGCAGGTGATGGGCTTCTCCAGGCCCCAATCGGCAGGGCAGTCCTGCCAGTCGATGCCCTGCTTCGCCGCCCGCTCGGCAGCCAGGGCGACGCCGCGCGCCTCGGCGTCCGGCCGGTGGCGGCTGTCGGCGGTGGCGGTCGGCGCTGCCAGTGCGCCCGCCATGAGCGTGCCCGCTATCAGAGTGCCGGCCGAGCCGAGCACTGCCGTGCGTCTCACGTGGTTGCTCCCCCTGTGGATGTCGGTCTGTCCGGGGGATCCTTTCGTCAGTGGGGTGCGCGGCGAAAGGTCGCACTGGTGTTTCTTTGCCGAACCAATAACCGGAGACCGGTGTACCGCTGAGCGGTGAACTCAGGACGGCGCGAGGATGTTCAGCGCTTCGTCGAGGGTGCGGCGCAGTCGGAGGGCGTCCTCGGCGACGACGGTGACGAGGGCGGCGGGCCCGGCGAGCGGGGAGAGGACGGCGTTTCCGGTGAGCAGCCGGGACTCCACCGGCTTGTCCTCGAACTCGGGGTCGACGACGAGGAGTTGACCGGTCGCGCGATGCCCGGCGAGGACCGCGCCGCCGTCCCAGCCACCAGGGGCACCGGGTCCGTACGCCACCTCCTGGTCGAGCAGGGGCCGTCCGGCGCGGCGGACGGTGAGGCGGGTGACGAGCGTGCCGGTGCCCTCGCCGTGGCGGCCGAGGATCTGTTCCTCGCGGAGCACGAGCCGTGCGGTGGCGGCGAGTTCGACGGTGGTCCGCATCCGCAGGTCGGAGCCGTGCGCGGAGACGAGCGGTTCGGGCAGCCAGCGCAGCACGGCGCCGTCGCCGACGGTGAGCCCGATGTCGTACGTGGCGGGCTCGGCGGCGCGGCCGGGGAGGGCCACGGTCGCGGCGGCCGAGTCGACCAGGAGTCGCGCCCCGTCCCGTACCTCCGCCTCGATCGCGAGCCGGTCGCCGCCGAGCGGCGCGCTCATCGCGCCGACGACGGTGACGCGCGTGTACGGGCCGGTGGTCCGGGTGCGGCGGAGGGCCAGGGGGCCGTCGCTCTCCAGGAGCGGGAGTCCGCCGTCGGCGTCGGCGACGATCCGGGCGGTGGCGCGCAGGCTCATGCGGACCAGGCGGCGAGCCGCTCGCGGACCCAGTCGGACACGGGGGCGACTCCGTGTGCGCCGGTGAGCGAGGTGAACGCGACGGGCAGGTCGCCGCGCTGTTCCTTCGCGTCGCGGGCCATGCGCTCCAGGTCGGAGCCGACGTAGGGGGCGAGGTCGGTCTTGTTGACGACGAGCAGGTCGGCGGTGGTGACGCCGGGGCCGCCCTTGCGGGGGATGTCGTCGCCGCCCGCGACGTCGATGACGAAGATCTGGGCGTCGACGAGGCCCTTGGAGAAGGTGGCGGTGAGGTTGTCGCCGCCGGACTCGACCAGGATCAGATCGAGCGGGCCCACGGTGTCCTCCAACTCCTCGACGGCTTCGAGGTTGGCGGAGATGTCGTCGCGGATGGCGGTGTGCGGGCACGCGCCGGTCTCGACGGCCTGGATGCGCTCGGGGGGCAGGACGGCGTTGCGGAGCAGGAACTCGGCGTCTTCGCGGGTGTAGATGTCGTTGGTGACGACGGCGATCGAGAGCTGGTCGCGCAGGGCCCGGCAGAGCGCGGCGACGGTGGCGGTCTTGCCGGAGCCGACGGGCCCGCCGAGGCCGATCCGCAGCGCCCGCCGGGTCCCGTCGGGGCGGTGGGCGTCGGCGGAGACGGCGCCGATGTGGTCGTGGGAGTGGTCGAGATGCATGGGGTGTCTCCAGGGGTCAGGAGGCGAAGAGACGCACGGGCCAGGTCGCGTGCTGTTCGGCGGCGATGTCGAGGAGGGGTGCGGAGGCGGCGGGCAGGGCGTCGACACCCTGCCGGGCGGCCGCGGCTGCTTCCTCGGCGACCCGGTCCATGGCGGGGGCGAGCCGGGCGAGGACGGCGGTCGCCTGGAAGGGGTCGAGGCTGAGGAGGCGTACGGCCGCGGTGGCCGGGCCGCTGACGGTCTCGTACGCGACGCAGTGCGCGACGTCCTCGGGGCCGAGGCTCGCGGCGCGGGCGGCGACGCCGAGGACGATCGGCTGGTGAGCGCCGCGCGGAAACGCGGCGGCGAGCGCGTCGAGCTCGGGGCAGGGCCAGGTGGCCCGGGCCGCCCGCATCATCTGCCGGCCGAGCTTCCGGGCGGCGGTGCGCAAGGCGGGCGAGGGGGTGCGGGCGTCGGCGGCGGCGTCGAGCGCGTACGGGTCGTGGCCGAGCGCGGCCGCGGCGGCGAGGGCCGCCGCGGTGAGTCCGCTGGTGTGCAGCCGGCCCCGGCAGAACGCGGCGAGGCTCGCCGCGTCCGTGATCCGGCCGGCCTTGACGGCGGCCTCGGCCCCGCCGGAGTGGGCGTGCCCACCGGCGGGGAAGCGCCCGTCGGCGAGCACGAGGAGGGCGGCCCGGCTGCCGAAGGACGCGGTCGGACCGTCGCCCGACCGGTCGGCGGCATGGGCGCGTGGTGTGGTCGGCGACTTCATCAGAACAGGAAGTAGCGCTGGGCCATGGGCAGTTCGGCGGCGGGGGCGGGTTCGATCGCCTCGCCGTCGATGGACACCGTGAACGAGTCGGCGTCGACTTCGACCCGGGGCAGGGCGCTGTTCTCCCGCATGTCCGCCTTGGTGACCCGACGGGTGTTCTTGATGGCGACGAACTTCTTGTCCAGGCCGAGCCGTTCGGGGAGGTCGTCCTCGATCGCCGCCTGGGACACGAAGTTCAGGGAGTTGGCTGCCGGCGCCTTGCCGAGGGCCCCGAACATCGGCCGGGGCAGGATCGGCTGGGGCGTGGGGATGGACGCGTTGGCGTCGCCCATCTGGGCGTAGGCGATCTGGCCGCCCTTCAGGACGAGCAGCGGCTTCACGCCGAAGAACGCGGGCTCCCACAGCACCAGGTCGGCGAGCTTGCCGGACTCGACCGAGCCGATCTCGTGGTCGAGCCCCTGGGCCACCGCCGGGTTGATCGTGTACTTGGCGACATAGCGACGGGCGCGGTGGTTGTCCGCCCGGCCGTCCCCCGGCAGGGCGCCGCGGTGCTTCTTCATCACGTGGGCGGTCTGCCAGGTCCGCATGATCACCTCGCCGATGCGCCCCATGGCCTGCGAGTCGGAGGAGATGATCGAGATGGCGCCGAGGTCGTGCAGATGGTCCTCGGCGGCGATGGTCGACGGCCGGATCCGGGATTCGGCGAAGGCCAGGTCCTCCGGGACGGCCGGGTTCAGGTGGTGGCACACCATCAGCATGTCGAGGTGTTCCTCGATGGTGTTGACGGTGTGCGGCCGGGTCGGGTTGGTGGAGCTGGGCAGGACGTACGGCTCGGACACCACGGTGATGATGTCCGGTGCGTGTCCGCCGCCCGCGCCCTCGGTGTGGTACGCGTGGACGGTGCGCCCGGCGATGGCGGCGAGGGTGTCGCCGACGAATCCCGCCTCGTTCAAGGTGTCCGTGTGGATGGCGAGTTGGGCGCCGGTCTCCTCGCAGACGGTCAGGCACGCGTCGATGGCGGCAGGGGTCGCCCCCCAGTCCTCGTGGATCTTGAACCCGAGGGCGCCGCCCCGCAGTTGGGAGTGCATGGCCTCGCGGGACATCGTGTTGCCCTTGCCGAGCAGACCGATGTTGACCGGGGAGTTCTCCAGCGCCGCGAACATCCGGGCGAGGTGCCAGGGGCCGGGGGTGATGGTGGTGGCCTTGGTGCCCTCGGCGGGGCCGGTGCCGCCGCCGACGAGGGTGGTGATGCCGGAGGCGAGGGCCTCGTCGATGATCGTCGGCGCGATGAAGTGGACGTGGGCGTCGATGCCGCCCGCGGTGACGATCCGGCCGTTGCCCACGATGACTTCGGTCTCGGGGCCGATGACCAGGTCCGGGTGGACGCCGTCCATGGTGTCGGGGTTGCCGGCCTTGCCGATGCCGGTGATCCGGCCGTCGCGGATGCCGATGTCGGCCTTGACCACACCCCAGTGGTCGATGACGACGGCGCCGGTGATCACGGTGTCGGGCGCGCCCTCGGCCCGGGTCGTGCGGGCCTGGCCCATCGACTCGCGGATGACCTTGCCGCCGCCGAAGACGGCTTCGTCGCCCGCGCGGCCGGGCCCGCCGGAGCGGTCCTCCTCGATCTCGACGACGAGATCGGTGTCGGCGAGCCGGATGCGGTCGCCGGTGGTCGGGCCGAACAGGTCGGCGTACACGGCACGGTGCAGCTCAGGCACGGTCGGCTCCGTTCGCATCGCGGGCGTCGTTCGTGTCGTTCGCGTCGGGGGTGCCGACGGTCGCGTCGAGCGGTCCCGCGGTCTCGCCACGCAGGCCGGGGACGACCCGCCGGCCGGCCAGCGGTACGAGTTCGACCTCGACGGGGATGCCGGGCTCGAAGCGCACGGCGGTGCCCGCGGCGATGTGGAGACGGCGGCCGCGCGCGGCGGCGCGGTCGAAGTCCAGCGCGGGGTTGGCCTCGGCGAAGTGGTAGTGGGAGCCGATCTGGACGGGCCGGTCGGCGGCGTTGAGCACGGTGAGGCGGGTGACGGGCCGTCCCTCGTTGAGGGCGACGGGACCGTCACCGAAAAGGATCTCTCCGGGAATCATCGGCGGCGCTCCCCCCTCACACGATCGGGTCATGGACGGTGACGAGCTTGGTGCCGTCGGGGAAGGTCGCCTCGACCTGGACGTCGTGGATCATCTCGGGGATCCCGGGCATGACCTCGTCGCGGGTGAGGACCTTGCGGCCGGAGGCCATGAGCTCCGCGACGGTACGGCCGTCGCGGGCGCCTTCCAGGATGTGGGTGGTGATCAGGGCGACGGCCTCGGGGTGGTTGAGCTTCACTCCGCGTGCTCTGCGCTTCTCGGCCACATCGGCCGCCACATGAATGAGCAGGCGTTCCTGCTCGTGCGGGGTCAGTTGCACGCGTCCCACCTCACAAGTCCTCGCGCCCGGCCGGACGGACCGGGTGGACCGGCAGGCTAGTTGTGCGGAGTTTCGGACTTGTTACGCCGCGTTACGCCGAACGACCCGAGTTGTTCGGCGTCATCGACATCAGCGCCTGCAGCCCGTCCTCGAGGACGCGGACCTCGACGTCTCCGAAGAGGGCCTGCTGGGCGATGAAGCCCTGGGCGACGGCGATCATCGTCCGGGCCACGTGGTCGGCGGGGACGTCGGCGTGCATCAGACCGTTGGCCCGATAGGCCTCGACGAGGTTCGTCCAGACCTCGCGCATGCCGTTGAAGCCCCCGTAGAGGGTCCGGAACAGCTCCTCGTCGCGCAGGGTCTCGGACCAGACCTGGAGGATGAGCCGCGCGAAGGCCCGGCGGTCCGCGCCCGGGATCCGCTCCTCAAGGAAGAGCCGGAGGACCGAGCCGAGCAGGACGTCGGGGGTGGGCGGCGGAGTGCTCCGCGAGGCCTCGTCGAAGGCGCCTCGTATCCCGTCGAACGCCTCCGCCGCGATGGCCGCGATCAGCTCGTTCTTGCCGCGGAAGTAGCGGTAGACGGCGCCGGCGGACAGACCCACCTCGGTCAGCACGTCCGCCATCGACGTGGCGTGGAAGCCGTTGCGGGCGAAGCAGCGCGCGGCCCCGTCGAGGATCTGACGGCGGCGGGCGTCGAGGTGTTCCTGGGAGACACGAGCCATGGCCGAAATGTAAAACGAACATTCATTCTTGACAAGCGCCCACGCCGGAGAGACAGTGAGCCCACCGCGTAAAACGAACGATCCTTCTCTTTGAATCGAGAGCGTCATGTCTGCCACCGCCACCCGCAAGACCCTCGCGGTGATGGTGCTGATCCCGGTCGTCGTGGCCCTGGCCCTGTGGGCCTTCGCCTGGCCCGCCGCCCGGATCGCCCCCCGCGACCTGCCCATCGGCGTCGCGGGACCCGCGACCGCCACCGCCCCCTTGGAGCAGCGCCTCACCGAGCGCGACGGGGCCTTCGAGGTCCACCACTACGACTCCGAGGCCGCCGCCCGTACCGCGATCGAGGACCGGGTCGTATACGGCGCGGTGATCGTCACACCGCGAGGCCCCGAACTGCTGACCGCCTCCGCCGCGAGCCCGGTCGTCGCCGGGCTGCTGCGCGAGGCCGTCACCGCCCAGGCCCCAGCCGGCACCCAGCTCAAGGTGACCGACGTCGTCCCGGCGCCGGCGGGCGATCCTCGCGGCAGCGCGTTCGGGGCGAGCCTGTTCCCCCTGATCCTGGCCGGCGTGGCCTCCGGCATCGTGGTGACGGTCCTCGGCCTGCGCCGCGGCCGGGCGGCCCTCGCCCTGGCGGGCGCGGCCGCGCTCGCCGGGATCGTCGGCGCCTCGCTCGCCCACAGCTGGCTCGGTGCGCTCACCGGCGCCTGGTGGACGGAGGCCGGCGTCCTCGCGCTGATGGTCCTCGCCATCGGCTCGACGCTCGCGGGGCTCGCCGCGCTGCTCGGCAAGCCGGGCCTCGGCCTGGGGGCGGTGCTGATGGTCCTGCTCGGCAACCCGTTCTCGGGCGTGACGAGCGCGCCCGAGCTGCTGCCGGCCCCGGTGGGTGCGCTCGGTCAGTTGCTGCCGCCGGGCGCGGGCGGTTCGGCGCTGCGCTCGGTCGCCTTCTTCGACGGCGCCGGCGCGGGCGCGCCGCTGCTGATCCTCGGGGTGTGGGCGCTCGTCGGCCTGACGGCTCTCGTGCTCGGCGGGCGGCGCGACCGGACGGCGGCCGCGCCTGCGACCGCCCCTGCCCCCGGACCGGCGCCGACTCCGGTGGGCTGACGCCGTTCGCGTACGGCCGCGTGCCCCCGCTCTAGCGGACGGGGGCACGCGGCTTTCTCATGCGCCGGTGGTACCCGGGTCGCGATGACGCGCCGCGATGCCGAAGCGTCCCTGTTCACCCGGAGCGGACGTGAGGGTGCTGACGGAGGAGACGGAGCTGACCACCGAATCCTCGGCGGTTTCGTGATCCGCTTCGAGTTTCTCCAGGTCAGCGGCGGAGACCAGCGCCACGAGCGGCTTGCCGTGCCGGGTCACGACGACGCGCTCGTTGCCGTACACCACGCGGTTGATCAGGTCGGCGAGCTCTGCGCGTGCTTGCGTCACCGGAATCTCGTAAGCCATGCTCCTCATCTTACGGAATGTACGTCCTGTACATTTTGAAAGAGAGCGAGGAGTCTCCCATGGAAGCCCGCTACGTCCTTCCCGAATTCACCGAGCGCACCAGCTACGGCAGCCGGACCCTCGACCCGTACTCCAAGCTGCTGGAGGAGCGGATCGTCTTCCTCGGCACACCGATCGACGAGACCTCGGCCAACGACGTCATCGCCCAGCTCCTGCACCTGGAGTACGCCGACCCGGACCGGGACATCTCGCTCTACATCAACTCCCCCGGCGGCTCGCTCAGCGCCATGTCCGCGATCTACGACACGATGCAGGTCGTCACCTGTGATGTGGAGACCACCTGCCTCGGTCAGGCGGCCTCGACCGCCGCCGTGCTGCTCGCGGCCGGCGCGCCCGGGAAACGGCTCGCGCTGCCCGGCGCCCGGGTCGTGCTCCAGCAGCCCACGATGGACGAGCCGTTGCAGGGGCAGCCCAGCGATCTCGACATCCAGGCACGGGAATTGCTCCGGCTGCGCGCGATGGTGGCCGGGATGCTGGTCACCCACACCGGACAGAGCCGCGAGCGGATCGACGCCGACATCGACCGCATCACCGTGCTCGACGCACCGGGCGCCACCGCGTACGGCCTGGTGGATCACGTGATCCAGAACCGCGGGGCGTCCGGTGGCGCCGGGGCGAGGTGAGCCGGGGATGGTGCCCGAGCTGCCGCCGCTGCCCGCCCTGACACGCGCCGAGGGCGAGTTCGTCGACGCCTATCTCGAAGTCGTCGACCTCCTCGGTCGCATCAATCCATCCAGGACATCGCATACTTATGGGGCACTCAGAGCGGCTCAGGCCCTGGTGGGACGGGCGACCGCCCTGCGCGACGCGCTGACGGCGATGCATGTACGCGGCGAGAGCGAGGTGCACGCGGAGACATTGGCCCGCGCGCTGCGGGTGTTGGACGGGGGGCGCCGCACGGAGCGGGTCACCGTCCCCGAACCACCGGCGAGTTGACAGTTCGGCGTGTCGTGTCGAGGTCCACTTGGGGCATCGCGGCCACGGAAATCCTCCCCCGTTCGGCGTAGTCGACGAATCGACTTATGTGCGGGGTGAGTTGCGCAACAGGTGTACACATCTGGCGGAATCGGGCGTTCCACCCCTGGTACGGAGCTCATCAGCCAAACCTCCGAAGATCACGAAACCTGTCTGTCCACCCGAATGGATCAGTCGTGAGGAGCCTCACATATCGCCGTTTCAACTCGGTTTTCGACCAAGTTCGGGTCAAGATCCCTGACGACGACAAGCCCCCGCCACCGCGGCGGGGCGGTCCGGGCGGACGCCGAGTCCTGCCGCTGTCCCGGATGTCTGGTCGACAGGAGTGGATCGGCAGGAGTGGAGGACCCGAGCAGTACGGGACGGCCGGCCAGTGGGGCCGTTCCTCGGGGTGAAGCCGCAGCCGCGGCCGGGCAACTTCGCCAGTCCGAACCCGACAGGTCATCCTTCACAGGCGGCTGACGAAGGGTTGCGCATGACTGCGCAGATTCATGTCCCGTCCCTGCTGTCCCGGGCCGGAGCCGTCTCGGCTCTCACCCTCGCCGCCGTCGGCGGCACGATGCTGGCGCCGGGCGCCGCGTCGGAGGCCCAGGCCGCGACCACGTACGCCGGCAAGGCGCTCGGTATCGCGGCCTCGAAGAAGGGATCGCCCTACAAGTACGGAGCGTCCGGACCCACTCGGTTCGACTGCTCGGGGCTCACGCTCTACTCGTACAAGAAGGCGGGCAAGTCGCTGCCACGTACCGCGCAGCAGCAGTACAACAAGACCCGGCACATCTCCGCCTCCAGCAGGAAGCAGGGGGACCTGGTCTTCTTCCACTCGGGTGGAAGGGTCTACCACGTGGGCATCTACGCCGGGAACAACAAGATCTGGCACTCGCCCAAGACGGGTTCCTGGGTGAAGCTCGACAAGATCTGGTCGTCCAAGGTCTATTACGGACGGGTCTGATGACCGCCCGACCGGCCGGCCTGCTGAGCAGCTGAGCAGCTGAGCAGCTGACCAGCTGACGAGTGCCGTCACGGGGGGGTGCGGTGGCGCCGCCGCACCCTCACGCAGCGGCCTCAATTCCCCGCGAGGGGCGCCGAGAGCAGGGTCAGCCCGAGGGCGGCGAGCGCGCCGCCCGTCACCCCCTGCACGGTCCTGGCCGTCCGCGGACGCCGCAGCCAGTGACCGAGCCGGTCCACCAGGACCGCCACCAGCGGGAACCACAGCAGGGCCAGCAGCACCACGATCGACGCCAGGAGCAGCGTGCGCGGCACGACCGCGACGCCGTCCGGCACGAACTGCGGCAGCAGACTCAGAAACAGCACCGGTGCCTTCGGGTTGAGCACATTGGCCAGGAATCCCTGGCGCAGGGCCCGCCCGACGGCCCGCTCGCCCGCGGTGTCCACGGGCGTGCCGGCGGTCGTCCGCAGCGCGCCGCGCAGCGCCTGCACGCCGAGGTACAGCACGTACGCGCCGCCGGCGATCTGCAGGACGCGGTAGAGCACCGGCACGGCGATCAGTACGGCCGCGAGCCCCGCCACCGCGAGGGCGGTGTGCACCAGGAGCCCGCCCGCCACGCCGACGGCGCTGGCCACCCCGGCCCGCCGCGAGGCGAGCGCGCTCCGTACGACGACCGTGAAGTCCGCGCCCGGCATGGCCACCATGCCCGCCGCGACCCCGATGAAGGCGATCAGCTGTCCGTCCATGACCCCAGCGTGCCCGCCTCGAGCCTTTAGTGTGTAGATGCAATCTTCTGGGTCTGCCCAAAGGAATCCTTAATGCAGGATCTCGTGCGGCTCGCGGCACTGGTGGCGGTCGCCGAGGACGGCTCGATCACCCGGGCCGCCGCCCGGCTCGGCTACACCCCGCCCGCGCTCTCGCAGCAGCTCGCCAAACTCGAACGGGAGGCGGGTGCCGCGCTGCTCGTCCGGCATCACCGCGGCGCACGGCTGACGCCCGCGGGTGAGCTGCTCGCCGCCCGGGCCCGCCGGGTCCTGGACGAGATGGAGCGGGCGCGTCATGAACTGGCGCAGCTCAGCGGGCTCTCCGGCGGGCAGCTCCGGGTCGGCACCTTCACGACCGTGGGCATCCATCTGCTGCCACCGGTCCTGAGCGCGTTCCGCCGGGCCCATCCGGACGTGGAGCTGACGGTCGCCGAGTACGAGCCGCCCGGCGGGGTGGTCGCCGTGGCCGAGGGCGAGGTCGATCTGGCGCTCACCCACACCTACGAGCCCGCGGAGCCCGCCCCGCTGCCGCCGGGGGTCGTGCTCGAACCCCTGCTGGTCGAGGAGTTGGTCCTGGTCACGGCCCCGGGCCATGTCCTGGCGGGAGGTTCGGGCCGGCTGCCGATCGCGGAGCTGGCCGGCCAGCCATTGATCAGCAGCGCACCGGACCATCCGCCGAGGCGGGGTGTGGAGGGTGCGCTCGCCCGGGCCGGCGCGACCCCCTCGGTCGTCTGCCGGACGCCGGGCTACGCGCTGGTGTGCGCGCTGGTCAGCGCGGGTCTCGGGGTGGCCGTCGTGCCGGAGATGGTGGCCACGATGGCGTCGTCGCCGCTGGGCGTACGGGCGTTGGAACCGACGTCGTTCCACCGGACGATCTCGGTGGCGCACCGCGGCGAGGAGTCGGGCCCGGCGGCGCGGTCGCTGCGGGCACTGCTGCGGGGCGGGTTCGGCAGGGCCTAGGGCCTGTGAGTCGCCCAGAGCCATCGCTCACAGGGCGTGATGATATGCTACGCAACGTGACAATGGAGCCCGAGGGCATCCCTCGACACCGCACGAACGCGCCCAATCACGTCTATTACTTCGACATCGGGACCGGCACCTGGCAGGGAAAAGCCACCTTCCGCGTCACCTCTTGGCGTCGTCTCATGCGCAGCCGCATCGGGTTGACGAACAAGCTGCTCGCGACCGCCATGCACATCGTCGAGCGGCTCACCGGTGCGCCTCGGCAGGAGTCGACGATCGTGGCGAAGCCGAACGAGGGCGAGTTCGGTCAGGCCGACAATGTGCTCAGGATCTCCAAGTTCGGCGTGACCCTGTACCTCTTGGACGAGCAGTACGTACTGGAGAGCAACGGAACTGGAGTCACTGTGCGCGCAAAGGAGCGGCTCGGCCCTGTGCCGGGCCTGCTCACGCGGGCCTTCACCTACTCTGCGGAAATTCGCGACGAAGGGATGGCCGCGACCTACCGCATGCCGTTGCTCGGAACCCCTTGGATCGCGAACTATCAGGTCGCAACCGACCGCCAGAGCCTCCTCGCGGAATTGGTGTGCGACTGGGGCACGGCGACCGAGGACACCCGCCGAGTCGGCGCGCCGGCTTAGCGGGCGGCAGGAACATACTCCCGATGACCGCCGAGTCCATGCTCCCCGCCGAAAAGGTCACCCTGGTCGCCGGACTGCTTGCCGACCGGGTCAGGCAGTACGACACCACGCAGGATCACCGGGCCGCGTTCGCCTACACCTACTACCGCCTCACGACGACGCTCGCCACAGGCTTGGATACAGGCACCCCCGTGTTCAACGACCCGCCGTGGGTCGCCGAGCTGTGCGAGACGCTCGCATCGGCCTACTTCAGCGCGATGGACAGCATCGACGAATGGCTGGCAGGACGAGCCAGTGGCTCCGTAGGCGAAGTTCAGCCCAGTGATCTGCCGGACTCCATCCCTCAACCATGGCGAGATGTCTTCGCCGCTTCGAGTTTCCGGCACTCCTACATGCTGGAAGACGTGCTCTTTTCCATGATGGCGCACATGTCATACGACTTGCCGGAAGCATTGCGGCGCATGGCGACGTCCACGGACGACCGCAGCCACATCGCGGACTTCCACCGCATGAACGACATGCTGGCGTCCTGTATCGACGGGGTCCAGGACGACCTTTCGTCCAGGTACATTCGTGGGCTCAGCTCTTTGGACAGGCTGTTCACCCGTAGTGACGAACTGTTGACCAACTACGGGATCCGGGTAGCGCGGGGCTTGGCCTGGTTCAACTGCGACAGACTCTTGGACCCGGATTCGACCGAGGAAGCGTCGCGGTCGATCGGCAGGAGCACCGCCGCGCTCATCTCCGAAATCCGCTCCCCCGGCGACTGGAAGCTGCGCGCCGGCTTGTGGATCCTGCGCAGGTTGATTCCCGACCGCCGGCGCTGGCCCGCAGCGAGTACGCCCATCGCGTAGAAGGCCGAAGCCTGTAGGGACCGGGCCCGCTGCCAAGCCGACCGGCGTCGTCAACCCATGGGCCCTGGGGCCCCCTCGGTGTGGCTCTTCTTGACCTTGACGCAGCGGCAGGGTTTCTACTGAGAGCCATGCAGATCCCGAGCGATCGCCGCGCACGTCGGGGCGATCCCCAGAGAGAGGACACCGAGATGGACACCACCGTCGAGAAGCAGCGGGCCCTCCTGCGCTCCGCCTACGAGAAGCTGGCGAGCGGCGATCTCGACGCGTGTGTCGAGATGATGACGGAAGACTTCATCGCCAACCTCCCCGGGGCACCCGAGCCGCTGCGCGGTCGGGAGATCTGGCGGCTGGGGGCTCAGTCCATGGTGGACGGATTCCCTGACCTGCAGATCCATGTCGAGGACATGTTCGGTGTCGACGACAAGGTGGCGGTGCGGGTCCACTTCCGCGGGACGCATCGTGGCACCTTCCAGGGCGTCGTGGCGACGGACCGGCCGGTCAGCTTCCGAAGCATCGAGATCTACCGCTTCGAGGGCGACAAGATCGCCGAGGAGTGGGTCGCTCCGGACATGATGAGTCTCATGCGGCAGATCGACGGCGCGACAGTCGCCTAGTTCGGGGAGGCCGTCCAGGGGAGGTTGATCCAGACCGTCTTGCCGCCCTCGTCGGTCGGGGTGACCGAGAGTCGGCCGCCCGCCTCCGCCGTCAGGAAGCGGATGATGACCATCCCCCGGCCGTTGTCCTGCTGCACCGCCGCCGGAAGCCGCTTGGGCCAGCGGGGGTGGCTGTCGGTGACGCCGATGTGCAGCTGCTCCTCGCGCTCCAGGCGGACGTCGACGGTGAAGGTGGGTGACTGGCCGAGGGTGTGCTGGACGGCGTTGGTGGCGAGCTCCGAGACGATCAGCCGGACCGTGTCGGCGGTGTCGTCGGCCTCCGCGAGCCCCCAGCCGGTCAGGACGTCGGCGACATATCTCCGGGCGGCGGACACCGAGGCGGGATCGCTCGGCAGAGTGACGGTTGCTTCCTGGTGGTCTGCCATGGCGACGCTGTCCCTTTCCCACCGGGCCCGGCCCGGATTGCACTTCGCGTCAGACTGCCACCGAACACGCCGCCCTGTGTGGCGATCCACCAAGATATGTGCATATTTGTCGCTCGAAGCGGTGAACTCTGCTACGAGAGACCGTATTTGAGCCGCGCACACGGCATGGCCTCGACGGGCCGGGGTCGTGCGCGCCGCGTTCAGTGCCCCGGTGGCGCGGTGCGCACGATCGTCTCCACCGCCCGGTCGATCTGCGCGTCCGTCAGGTCCGCGCGGGCGGTGAGCCGCAGCCGCGAGATGCCGTCCGGGACGGACGGGGGCCGGAAGCAGCCCACGGCGAGCCCCTGCTCGCGGCAGTCGGCCGCCCATCCCAGCGCGGCCTCGGGTGAGGGGGCGCGCACCGAGACGACGGCCGCGTCAGGGCGTGCGGCGGTCAGTCCGGCATCGGTGAGCATCCGGTGCAGTGTGGAGGCGACGGTACGGGCACCCTCGGCGAGGCCCGGCTCGGCACCGATCAGCCGCAGGCTCGCGAGGGCGGCCCCGACGGCGGCCGGGGCGAGTCCGGTGTCGAAGATGAACGTCCGCGCCGCGTTGACCAGGTGCTCGACGACCCGGGCGGGTCCGAGGACGGCGCCGCCCTGGCTGCCCAGCGACTTGGAGAGGGTGAGGGTCGCGACGACGTCCTCGTCGCCAGCGAGACCCGCGGCGTGCAGGGCGCCCCGGCCGCCGTCGCCGAGCACCCCCAGGCCGTGGGCGTCGTCCACGACGAGCGCGGCGCCATGGGCACGGCAGGCCTCGGCGAGTTCGGTCAGCGGGGCCTTGTCGCCGTCCACGGAGAAGACGGAGTCGGTGACGGCGAGGGCGCGTCGGCCCTCGTGGGCCCGCAGGGTCTTGCGTACCGCCTCGGGGTCGGTGTGCGGGACGACGGCCGTCTCGGCGCGCGAGAGCCGGCAGCCGTCGACGATCGAGGCGTGGTTGCCGGCGTCGGAGACGATCAGCGAGTCCCGGCTGCTCAGCGCGGTGAGCGCGGCGAGGTTGGCGGTGTAGCCGGAGGAGAAGACGAGGGCCGCCTCGAAGCCGCAGAACTCGGCGAGTTCGCGCTCCAGGCGGGTGTGCAGCCGGGTGGTGCCGGTGACGAGGCGCGATCCGGTCGCACCGGCGCCCCAGCGCCGCGCCGCCTCGGCCGCCGCCTCCGTGATCTCCGGCCGGCGGGTCAGTCCGAGGTAGTCGTTGCTCGCCAGGTCGAGCAGGTCCGTTTCGGCGGGGCGGGGCCTGAGCGTACGGACAAGGCCCGCCCGCTCGCGGCGGCGCGCCTCGGCGTCGGTCCAGTCGAACGCGCTCCGGCGCGTGTCCTCGTCCCGGTGCATGGGGCAGATCCTTTTGTAGGCAGCGCACAGACCCTAACCGTCCGCGGCCGAGGTCAGGGTGTGGCCATGCACACACCTCAAACGGGCTCGTTTGTTCAGATCCTCCTTGGCCGCGGGGCGTGCCGTAGGCCAGGATCAGCCCTTATGGACCTGCTGAACACGCTGGTGGACAAGGGGCTGCGGCGCGAGCTGCCGAGCCGTGAAGAAGCGCTCGCCGTGCTGGCGACCTCCGACGACGAACTGCTCGATGTGGTGGCCGCGGCCGGCAAGGTGCGCCGCCAGTGGTTCGGGCGTCGCGTGAAGCTGAACTACCTGGTGAATCTGAAGTCCGGGCTGTGCCCGGAGGACTGCTCGTACTGTTCCCAGCGGCTCGGCTCCACGGCCGGGATCCTGAAGTACACCTGGCTGAAGCCGGACGAGGCGTCCCAGGCGGCCGCCGCCGGTGTCGCGGGCGGCGCGAAGCGGGTCTGTCTGGTGGCGAGCGGCCGCGGGCCGACGGACCGGGACGTGGACCGAGTCGGAAAGACGATCGAGGCGATCAAGGAGCAGAACGAGGGCGTCGAGGTCTGCGCGTGCCTCGGCCTGCTCTCCGACGGCCAGGCCGAGCGGCTGCGCGAGGCGGGCGCGGACGCGTACAACCACAACCTGAACACGTCCGAGGGGACGTACGGGGAGATCACGACCACCCACACCTACCAGGACCGGGTGGACACCGTGCAGAAGGCGCACGCCGCCGGTCTGTCGGCGTGCTCCGGTCTGATCGCGGGCATGGGCGAGAGCGACGAGGACCTGGTCGACGTCGTCTACGCGCTGCGGGAGCTGGACTCGGACTCGGTGCCGGTCAACTTCCTCATCCCCTTCGAGGGCACGCCCCTCGCGAAGGAGTGGAACCTGACCCCGCAGCGCTGCCTGCGGATCCTGGCGATGGTCCGATTCGTCTGTCCGGACGTCGAGGTGCGGATCGCGGGCGGCCGCGAGGTGCACCTGCGTTCGATGCAGCCGCTCGCGCTGCACATCGCGAACTCGATCTTCCTGGGCGACTACCTGACGAGCGAGGGCCAGGCCGGCAAGACGGACCTGGACATGATCGCGGACGCGGGCTTCGAGGTGGAGGGCGCGGGCACGACCACATTGCCCGCGCACCGGGCGGACGCGCTCGCCGCGGCGGGTGCGGCCGGCGGATGCGGCTCTCAGAAGTCGGCGGGCTGCGGCTCGCACGCGGAGGCCGGCGGCGGGTGCGGCTCGCACGCGGAGGCGGGCGGCGGCTGTGGTCCGTGCGGTGGACATGGGCCGGAGGCGGTCGAGCCCGCCGAGGCCTCGTCCGCAGAGCTGCCGGGGGCCCGTACCGACCTGGTGGCGGTCCGCCGCCGCGGCGCCGGAACGGACCTCGCGCCGAATGCGTAACGAGGAGCTGCTGGCCCTGGACCGGGCGCACGTCTGGCATCCGTACGGCCCCATGCCGGGCCGTACGGAGCCGCTGGTCGTCGAGTCCGCGTCCGGGGTACGGCTCAGGCTCGCCGAACCGGCGCACGGGCAGGCCGAGTTGATCGACGGCATGTCCTCGTGGTGGTCGGCGATCCACGGCTACAACCACCCGGTGCTGAACGAGGCGGCGCGGGGGCAGCTGGACCGGATGAGCCATGTCATGTTCGGCGGGCTGACCCATGAGCCGGCCGTCCGGCTCGCCGCCCGGCTCGTGGAGATCACGCCCGAGCCGCTTCAGCATGTCTTCCTGAGCGACTCCGGTTCGGTGGCCGTCGAGGTCGCGATCAAGATGTGTCTGCAGCACTGGCGCTCGGTGGGACGGCCCGCGAAGCGTCGGCTGCTGACCTGGCGCGGCGGGTACCACGGGGACACCTGGCAGCCGATGGCGGTGTGCGACCCGGAGGGCGGCATGCACGACCTGTGGTCGGGCGCGCTGCCGAAGCACTTCTTCGCCGACCCGCCGCCGGTCGCGTACGAGGAGTCGTACGCGGAGCATCTGCGGGAGCTGATCGGGCGGCACGCGGACGAGCTGGCCGCGGTGATCGTGGAGCCGGTGGTCCAGGGCGCGGGCGGGATGCGGTTCCACTCGCCCGAGTACCTGCGGGTTCTGCGGGAGGCCTGCGACGCGCACGACGTGCTGCTCGTGTTCGACGAGATCGCGACCGGCTTCGGCCGTACGGGAGCGCTGTTCGCCGCCGACCACGCCGGGGTCTCCCCCGATGTGATGTGTGTGGGCAAGGCGCTGACCGGCGGGTATCTGTCGATGGCGGCGACGCTCTGCACGACGCGGGTCGCGGACGGGATCTCGCGCGGCGAGGTCCCGGTGCTGGCCCACGGGCCGACGTTCATGGGCAATCCGCTGGCCTCCGCGGTGGCCTGCGCCTCGATCGATCTGCTGCTGTCCCAGGACTGGACGGTGGAGGTCAAGCGCATCGAGGCGGGACTCCGGGACGGTCTCGCCGCGACCGCCGCGCTGCCGGGGGTACGGGACGTGCGCGTCCTCGGTGCCATCGGCGTCGTGCAGCTCGACCACGACGTCGACATGGCCGCGGCGACGCAGGCGGCGGTCCGGGCGGGCGTGTGGCTGCGCCCGTTCCGGCACCTGATCTACACGATGCCGCCGTTCGTGACCGGCGACGAGGATCTGGCCCGCATCTGCGCGGGCGTCCACGCCGCGGCGGCGGCGGGCTGAGCGGACGAGGAAGGGACTCGACACACGATGGGCATCATCGTCGTCAGCGGTACGGGGACGGAGATCGGCAAGACGGTCGTGACCGCGGCCGTGGCCGCCGTGGCCACCGGCCAGGGGCGGTCGGTCGCCGTGCTCAAGCCGGCGCAGACCGGTGTCGGGCCGGGCGAGCGGGGGGACGCGGACGAGGTCGTCCGGCTCTCCGGGGCGCGGACGTCGGCCGAACTGGGGCGGTTCCCCGAGCCGTTGGCCCCGGCCACGTCCGCCCGGCGGGCAGGGATGACGCCGATCGGACCGCGAGAGGTCGCCGATGCGGCGGCGAAGCTGGCGGTCGAGCACGATCTGGTCCTCGTGGAGGGAGCGGGCGGCCTTCTCGTCCGGTTCGACGAGGAGGGCGGCACCCTCGCCGATGTGGCCCGTCTGCTCGGAGCCCCGGTCCTGGTGGTGACGCCGGCAGGGCTCGGCACACTGAACTCGACCGCGCTCACGGCCGAGGCCCTTGCGGCGCGCGGCATCGAGCAGTTGGGCGTGGTGGTCGGCAGCTGGCCGACGGCCCCCGACCTGGCGGCGCGCTGCAATCTGGCCGATCTGCCGGAGGCGGCGGGTGCGCCGCTGCTGGGCGCCGTACCGGAGGGTGCGGGCGCGCTGGACCCGGCCGCGTTCCGGGCGGGCGCGGCCGGATGGCTGGCTCCGGTGCTCGGCGGGGTCTGGGACGCCGAGGCGTTCGCCGCGAGCGCCCGGCCCTGACCTCCGTAAGCTGGATCCATGCGCGCTCACGTTTCGGAGATCGTCTTCGACTGCGGCGATCCGGCGGGTCTTGTGCGGTTCTGGGCCGGACTTCTCGGCGGGGCTCCGGTCGACCGGAGCCCCGACTGGTCGTACGTCGAGCCGCCGGGGTTCGTGCGGATCGCCTTCCAGCAGGTGCCCGAGGGCAAGGTCGTGAAGAACCGGGTCCATCTGGATCTGCATGCGGCCGACGTCGGCGCGGCCGCCGACGAGGCGATCACCCTCGGCGCGTCCCGTGTCGGAGACATCGTCAACGACCCACAAGGGGCCTTTCAGGTGATGCGTGACCCCGAGGGCAACGAGTTCTGCTTCGTGTCGGGCTGAGAAGGGCGGTACGCGGGCAGAATCCTCCCGTCCGTCCGTGTCTGCGCCGTGTGCGTCTGCCGTGCGCGTCTGAGGAGGTCCGCGATGTCACCGCGTTCCACCCGGGTTCCCCGGGACGCCGTCCACCATCCCCTCTTCGCCCGCTTCTACGCGCGGTTCAGCGTCTCCGCCGATACGAAGGGCGGCATCGCCGCCCTCCGTACGGAGCTGCTGACCGGTGTGTCCGGTCGGGTCATCGAGATCGGCGCGGGGAACGGGCTGAACTTCGCGCACTATCCCGGCGCCGTGTCCGAGGTCGTGGCCATCGAACCGGAGCGTCATCTGCGCCGGTTGGCGGCCGATGCCGCGCTGCGGGCCGATGTGCCGGTGGATGTGGTGCCGGGCGCGGCGGAGGCGCTGCCGGTGAAGAGCGAGGCCTTCGACGCGGCGGTGGCCTCTCTGGTGCTGTGCACGGTACGGGATGTCGCGCGGGCGCTCGCCGAGCTGCACCGGGTGCTCCGTCCGGGTGGCGAACTCCGTTTCTTCGAGCACGGGTTGGCGCCGACACCAAGGATGGCCAGGGCTCAGCGTGCGCTGGACCGCACGGTGTGGCCGCTGCTGTTCGGCGGCTGTCACACGGCGCGCGATCCGCTGGCGGCGATCGAGGCGGCGGGTTTTGAACCGATCGCGTACCGCAATTTCACCGTCCCGGAGAAGGGGCGCCGACTGCCTTCCTCGTACTGCGTGTTGGGCTCGGCGCGTCGCGTCTGAGGGGCGACCGGCCGGCTCAGATGCTCCACTGGCGCAGCTCGGCGGCGATGGCCCGGACGTCCGCCTTGCCCTCCTTGACCAGGCGGGCCAGGTCGCGGACCTGTTCGGGCGAGGTGACGACCTTCAGCCCGCTGGCGACGAGGTAGCCGTAGGCGACGGCGGAGGCGAACATCGCGTTGGAGTGCTCCAAGGCCGGGACGTGCAGCAGGAGTTGGAGCAGTGCGGCGGCTCGGGCGTGCGGGTCGCTGTACACGGGCACGCCGAAGATCTCCGCGTCGTGCCGGCCGACCGCGGCGACGAGGGCGCCCCAGTCGGTGACCTGGGGGTCGCCGGGCGTCTGGTGTTCGGCGACCATGAGCAGCCAGGAGATGTCGACCGTGAGGCTCATGCGGTGCGGTCACGCTCCGCGCCGAACTCCTCGGCGAACACGGTCTCGTACTGCTTCATGAAGTCGGCGGCGGCTTCGACGAAGGCGCGTCCCGATTCCCCCGCGTCCTGCTGGACGAGTTCCTCGATGTAGCGGTTGACGCTCACTCCGCGCTGTTGCGCCCGCCGGCGCGCGGTGTCGGCGGTGGTTTCGTCCACACGTACGTTCAGTTGGGTCTTGGCCACACGACCACGCTAGCGCCGGAGCGCTAGCAGCGACAAGAGGAGCGGCCATGACATCGCCGTTCCGCTTCGCCGTGAACGTGCTCCGGCCATGATCCGCCGAACAGGCCCTAGGTGCAGGAAGGGCAGAGCCCTCGGTAGGTGACCTCGGCCTGCGACACCGCGAAGCCGAACCGCTCCTCCGCCGGGAGGTCGGCCAGCGGATCGCCGGTGGGGTGGACGTCGCGAATCGTGCCGCAGCCGGCGCAGACCAGGTGCTGGTGCGGGTGGTGGGCGTTCGGGTCGTAGCGCTTGGCGCGGCCGTCGGTGGAGACCTCGATGACCTCGCCGAGGGACACCAGCTCGCCCAGGGTGTTGTAGACGGTCGCCCGGGAGATCTCGGGCAGTCGCTGCGCCGCGCGGACGTGCACCTCGTCGGCGGTCAGGTGCACGTGGTCGCCGTCGAGGACCTCCGCGACGACACGCCGCTGGGAGGTCAGTCGCCAGCCACGCCCTCGCAGTCGCTCCAGCAGGTCACTCATATCGGTTCACCCATTCAGCTTCGACTTCGGCGGGACACGCGCAGTTCACCAGTGGCGCACGGGTTTCCGATCGGGTAGGGGATTGGCGCGCTTCTTGACTTGGACTCTGTCCATCGTAGGATCGCTTCCGGCAATAGCCAAGGGACAACATGGCACCGGTCGGGCGACACGATCCCCACCGGTACCGCCCCGGCTGAGCTCCGCGATCCGCCCCGTCCGGAAGGATTCCCATGTCCGAGAACCACGACGCAATCGTCACCGACCCCGTACCGGAGGAGACCGGCGGTTGCCCGGTCGCGCACGGCCGCGCCGCGCACCCGACCCAGGGCGGCGGCAACCGCCAGTGGTGGCCGGAGCGGCTCAACCTGAAGATCCTCGCCAAGAACCCCGCCGTGGCGAACCCGCTCGGCGAGGAGTTCGACTACGCCGAGGCGTTCAACGCCCTCGACCTCGCGGCCGTGAAGCGGGACATCGCCGAGGTGCTCACCACCTCACAGGATTGGTGGCCCGCCGACTTCGGCAACTACGGCCCGCTCATGATCCGTATGGCCTGGCACAGCGCCGGTACGTACCGCATCAGCGACGGCCGCGGCGGCGCCGGCGCCGGTCAGCAGCGCTTCGCCCCGCTCAACAGCTGGCCGGACAACGGCAACCTCGACAAGGCCCGCCGCCTGCTGTGGCCGGTCAAGCAGAAGTACGGCCAGTCCATCTCCTGGGCCGACCTCATGATCCTCACCGGCAACGTCGCCCTGGAGACGATGGGCTTCAAGACCTTCGGCTTCGCCGGCGGCCGCGCCGACGTGTGGGAGCCCGACGAGGATGTCTACTGGGGCCCCGAGACCACCTGGCTCGGCGACGAGCGCTACACCGGTGACCGCGAGCTGGAGAACCCGCTCGGCGCGGTCCAGATGGGCCTCATCTACGTCAACCCCGAGGGCCCCAACGGCACCCCGGACCCGATCGCCGCGGCCCGCGACATCCGCGAGACGTTCCGCCGCATGGCGATGAACGACGAGGAGACCGTGGCCCTCATCGCCGGTGGCCACACCTTCGGCAAGACCCACGGCGCCGGGCCGGCGGAGAACGTCGGCGCCGACCCCGAGGCCGCGTCGATCGAGGCGCAGGGCCTCGGCTGGGCGAACTCGTACGGCACCGGCAAGGGCGCCGACGCGATCACCAGTGGTCTCGAGGTCACCTGGACCACCACGCCCGCGCAGTGGGGCCACGACTTCTTCAAGCACCTCTTCGAGTACGAGTACGAGCTCACGAAGAGCCCGGCCGGTGCGCACCAGTGGGTGGCGAAGAACGCCGAGGCGATCATCCCCGACGCGCACGACGCGTCGAAGAAGCACCTCCCGATGATGCTCACCACCGACCTGTCGCTGCGCTTCGACCCGGTCTACGAGCAGATCTCGCGGCGCTTCTACGAGAACCCGGAGGAGTTCGCGGACGCCTTCGCGCGCGCCTGGTACAAGCTGACGCACCGCGACATGGGCCCGGCCGTGCGCTACCTCGGCCCGGAGGTTCCCGCCGAGGTGCTGCTGTGGCAGGACCCGCTGCCGGCTCGCGAGGGCGAGCTGATCGACGCCGCGGACATCGCCTCCCTCAAGGAGCAGATCCTCGGCTCGGACCTCACGGTCGCGCAGCTGGTCTCCGCGGCCTGGGCCGCGGCCGCCTCGTTCCGCGGCAGCGACAAGCGCGGCGGCGCCAACGGTGGCCGCATCCGCCTGGAGCCGCAGCGCAACTGGGAGGTCAACAACCCCGACGAGCTGGCGCAGGTGCTGCGTACGCTCGAGGGTGTCCAGGCGTCCTTCAACGCCGCGGGCGGCAAGCAGGTCTCGCTGGCCGACCTCGTCGTGCTCGCGGGCTCCGCGGCCGTCGAGAAGGCGGCCAAGGACGGCGGCTTCGACGTCGAGGTGCCGTTCACGCCGGGCCGTGTCGACGCCGCGCAGGAGCAGACGGACGTCGAGTCGTTCGCCGCTCTCGAGCCGTCCTCCGACGGCTTCCGCAACTACGTCGGCAAGGGCAACCGCCTGCCGGCCGAGTACCTGCTGCTCGACAAGGCGAACCTGCTGACCCTCAGCGCGCCCGAGATGACGGTCCTCGTCGGTGGTCTGCGCGTCCTGGGCGCCAACCACGCCCAGTCCAAGCACGGCGTCCTGACGAACAAGCCGGGCACGCTGTCCAACGACTTCTTCGTCAACCTGCTCGACCTGGGCACGACGTGGAAGTCGACGTCCTCGGCGCAGGACGAGTTCGAGGGCCGCGACGCCTCGGGCGAGGTCAAGTGGACCGGCACCCGTGCCGACCTCGTCTTCGGCTCGAACTCCGAGCTGCGTGCGCTCGCCGAGGTCTACGCGAGCGACGACGCGAAGCAGAAGTTCGTGCAGGACTTCGTCGCGGCGTGGCACAAGGTCATGGAGCTGGACCGCTTCGACCTCGTCTGATCACGACGCCTCCCGCAGTGACGTCCAGGCCGGCCCGTACGGGTCGGCCTGGACGTGCGACCTGCCTCCTACGGGCTGCCTGTAGGACGGCCGGTACGACCTGCCCGGATGGCGAAACACGGTCGACGGCCGGCCGGGGCCGGTGGTGGGATGCGGTCCATGACCGAACTGCGCATCCGGGCCGCCACGCCGGCCGACCTCGACGCCGTCCTCGCCTTCTGGAAGGTGGCTGCCGAAGGCACCAGCATCAGCGACGACCGTGACGGCATCGAGCGGCTCGTCGTGCGCGACCCCGAGGCCCTGATCCTCGCGGAGCGCGGCGACGAGCTCGCCGGCACGGTGATCGCCGGCTTCGACGGCTGGCGCTGCCACCTCTACCGGCTCGCCGTCCACCCGGACCACCGCCGTCGGGGCGTGGGCGGCGCGCTGCTCGCGGCGGCCGAGGAGCGTTTCGTACGGCTCGGAGGGCGACGCGCGGACGCCATGGTGCTGGACCACAACGAACTGGGGCAGCACGCCTGGCGGGCGGCGGAGTACGGCCCCGAGAAGCAGTGGACGCGTTGGGTCAAGCCGCTGCCGGGCGCCCCACGCAGGTGAGACCCGCTTTGCCCGTCCTTTACCATGGGTGTTTCCAATCCCGCACGACCGAAAGGTGTGAGCGTCCGCCCATGGGCGAGCCTCCCAGTACCGACCGAGCGATCCCTCTGCCCGTGACTGATCATGGGACGGAGGTGAACCGATGATCGAAGTGCTTCTGCTCGTGCTGGCGCTGCTGCTCTCGCTCGCCTGCGGTGCCTTCGTCGCGGCCGAGTTCTCGCTCACGACCGTCGAGCGGTCCGAACTCGAACGGGCCGTGGACCGCGGCGAGAAGGGCGCGGCGAGCGCCCTCAAGGCCGTCAAGTCGCTCACCTTCCAGCTCTCCGGCGCGCAGCTCGGTATCACCGTCACCAACCTGATCGTCGGCATGCTCGCCGAACCCTCGATCGCCAAGCTGATCAGCGGCCCGATGGAGGACCTCGGTCTCTCCTCCTCGGTCGCCTCCTCGACGGCCCTGGTCATCGGCACCGCCCTGTCGACCGTCGTCCTGATGGTCGTCGGCGAGCTGGTCCCCAAGAACTGGGCCATCTCCTCGCCGCTGGCCATCGCCAAGCGGGTGGCGACCCCCATGCGGGTCTTCACGGCCGCGTTCAAGCCGCTGATCAGTCATCTCAACAACACCGCGAACCGGATCCTGCGCCGGATCGGCATGGAGCCGACCGAGGAACTGGCCTCGGCCCGCTCCCCGAAGGAGCTGGTGGCTCTGGCCCGCCACTCCGCCAAGGCGGGCGCTCTGGAGGCGGACACCGCCGAGCTGTTCGTCCGGACCCTGAACCTGGCCGAGCTGACCGCGGAGAACGTGATGACCCCCCGGGTCCAGGTCACGGCCCTGGAGGTGCAGGCCACCGCCGAGGACGTCGCCAACGCGACCCGCGCGACCGGCCTGTCCCGCTTCCCCGTCTACCGGGGCACTCTCGACGCGGTGGTGGGCATCGCCCACATCAAGGACGTCCTGGCGATACCGGCCGACGAGCGGCCGCGCCGGCGCATCGGGGACATGCTGCGCGAGCCGCTGCTCGTCCCGGAGACCCTGACCGTGGACCGGCTGCTCGACCGGCTGTCGGGCAAGCAGACGATGGCGGTCGTCATCGACGAGTACGGCGGCACGGCCGGCGTCGCGACGCTGGAGGACATCGTCGAGGAGGTCGTCGGCGAGGTGCGCGACGAGCACGACCCGCACGAGACGCCCGACCTGGCGCGGGCGGGCGTGGACGCGGACGGGCGCGAGCTCTGGTCCGCCGACGGCGCCGCGCGCACGGACCAGCTGGAGGCCATCGGCCTGCGGGTGCCGGACGGGCCGTACGAGACGCTCGCGGGCGTCCTCGCCACGGCGCTGGGGCGGATCCCCGCCGTCGGAGACAGCGTCCAGCTGGCCGGCTGGGAGCTCGACGTGGTGGACGCCTCCGGACGCCGGGCGGCGCGGGTGCTGATGCACGCGCCGCCCACCGAGGGGCACCAGGAGACCGGGGAGGCGGGCCGATGATCGCGATCCAGCTGTTGATCGGCTTCCTGACCCTGGTCGTGAACGCCTTCTTCGTCGGCGCGGAGTTCGCCCTCATCTCCGTACGCCGCAGTCAGATCGAGCCGGCGGCCGAGTCCGGGGACCGGCGGGCGCGCAGCGTCATCTGGGGTCTCGAGCACGTCTCGGCGCTGCTCGCCGCGGCGCAGCTCGGCATCACGCTGTCCACCCTGGTGCTCGGCATCGTCGCCGAGCCCGCCATCGCGCATCTGCTCGAGCCCGTCTTCGACGCGGTCGGCGTGCCGCACGGCCTGGTGCACCCGATCTCGTTCGTGATCGCGCTGGCCCTGGCGACCTATCTGCACATGCTGCTCGGCGAGATGGTCCCGAAGAACATCGCGCTGGCGGAGCCGACGCGTACCGCGCTGGTCCTCGGCCCGCCGCTGGTGGCGATCACCCGTGCGCTGCGCCCGGTGATCTTCACGATCAACGCCTTCGCCAACGCGCTGCTCAAGCTGATGCGCGTGGAGGTCAAGGACGAGGTCTCGGCCACGTTCTCGGACGACGACCTGGCCAGGATGGTGACCGACGCGGGCGTCGCCGGTCTGCTGGACGACCGTGCGGCGGAGCGACTGCACGACGCCCTCGAACTGGGCCGCCGTCCGGTACGGGACGTGGTCATGCCGGTGGAGAAGGTCGTCTACGCGGCGGTCGGCACGACGCCCGAGGAGCTGGAGGCGCTGTCCGCCGAGTCGGGGTTCTCCCGCTTCCCGGTGGTCGACTCCGGCCGCCGGATCCTGGGCTATCTGCATGTGAAGGACGCCCTGGACGTGACACCGCGCGATCTGCCCTTCCCGGTCTCGGCCATGCGGCCGATCGCCCGGGTCCGGGCGGCCACGCCGATGGACGACGTGCTGACGGCGATGCGCCGCAGCCGTACGCACCTGGCGGCGGTCCTGGACGAGGACGGCAAGCTGGCCGGCCTGGTCACCATGGAGGACGTCCTGCGGGAGCTGGTCGGACGGCCCGCGGCGCCGTAGCGACGGTGGACACGGAGCCCCGGGGTGCGCGATGCGCCCCGGGGCTCCGGCGGATCACCACCCGCATACCGCACGGTATGATCGCTCCGCCATGGAAATGAATGCCACCTACACCAGTCTTGTCGCCGTCGGCGACAGCTTCACCGAAGGCATGTCGGACCGGCTGCCCGACGGCACCTACCGGGGCTGGGCGGACCTCCTCGCGACCCGGCTGGCCGCCCGTACCCCCGACTTCCGGTACGCGAACCTCGCGGTACGGGGGAAGCTCATCGGGCAGATCGTCGAGGAGCAGGTGGACCGGGCCGCCGCCATGAAGGCGGACGTGGTGACGCTGGTCGGCGGCCTGAACGACACGCTGCGGCCCAAGGTCGACATGGGACGGGTGCGGGGTCTGCTCACCCAGGCGGTGGAGACGCTGGCGCCGTCCTGCGGGCAGCTGGTCCTGATGCGCAGCCCCGGCCGCAACGGCCCCGTCATGGAGCGCTTCCGGCCCCGCATGGAGGAGCTCTTCGGGTACGTCGACGAGCTCGCCGCCCGCCACGGCGCCCTGGTGGTCGACCTGTACGGAGCGCCCGCGCTCGCCGACCAGCGGATGTGGGACGTGGACCGGCTCCATCTGACCGACGAGGGGCACCGGCGGGTGGCCGAGGCCGTGTGGCAGACGCTCGGACTGGCCCCCGAGGACGACTGGCAGGCACCGCTGCCGCCGGCGCTCCGACCGGGCTGGGCGGCGCGGCGCCTCGGCGACGCGCGGTTCGCAAGGGAACACCTCGGCCCGTGGATCGGACGGCGGCTGACCGGCCGCTCCTCGGGCGACGGCCGCCCGGCCAAGCGGCCGGAACTGCTTCCGTACGAGCCGCCGACGGCGTAGGGCCTGTCCGGCGGATCGGCGTCGCGGCCCCGGCCATGATCCGCCGGACAGGTCCTGGCCGCCGGCCGGGCCCGCCCGTTGCCGCACGCGCGCGTGACGGCCGTCTCGTAGCAAGAGACGAACCGGGCCGTGGCGCTGGCCTGCAGAAACCGCCAGTAGAATCTGGTCACGTGACTGCTGTGACTGCGAAGCCCCGTATCCCCAATGTCCTGGCCGGCCGCTACGCCTCCGCGGAGCTCGCCGTCCTCTGGTCCCCCGAGCAGAAGGTGAAGCTGGAGCGGCAGCTGTGGCTCGCCGTGCTGCGTGCCCAGAAGGACCTCGGGATCGAGGTCCCGGACGCGGCCCTGGCCGACTACGAGCGCGTCCTCGACCAGGTCGACCTCGGCTCCATCGCCGAGCGCGAGAAGGTCACCCGGCACGATGTGAAGGCCCGGATCGAGGAGTTCAACGCCCTCGCCGGTCACGAGCACGTCCACAAGGGCATGACCTCCCGCGACCTCACCGAGAACGTCGAGCAGCTGCAGATCCGGCTCTCGCTCGAGCTGATGCGTGACCGTACGGTCGCCGTCCTGGCCCGCCTCGGCAAGCTGTCCGGCGAGTACGCCGAGCTCGTCATGGCCGGCCGCTCCCACAACGTCGCCGCCCAGGCCACCACCCTCGGCAAGCGTTTCGCCACGGCCGCCGACGAACTGCTCGTCGCCTACGGCCGTCTTGAGGAGCTGATCGCGCGCTACCCGCTGCGCGGCATCAAGGGCCCGGTCGGCACCGCCCAGGACATGCTCGACCTGCTCGGCGGCGACGCGACCAAGCTGGCGGACCTGGAGCAGCGCATCGCCGGGCACCTCGGCTTCGCGCACGCCTTCACCTCGGTCGGCCAGGTCTACCCGCGCTCGCTCGACTACGACGTGGTCACCGGGCTCGTGCAGCTGGCCGCCGCGCCGTCCTCGGTCGCGAAGACGATCCGCCTGATGGCCGGCCACGAGCTGGTCACCGAGGGCTTCAAGCCCGGCCAGGTCGGCTCCTCCGCGATGCCGCACAAGATGAACACCCGCTCCTGCGAGCGCGTCAACGGTCTCATGGTCATCCTGCGCGGCTACGCCTCGATGACCGGCGAGCTGGCGGGCGACCAGTGGAACGAGGGCGACGTCTCCTGCTCCGTGGTCCGCCGGGTCGCGCTGCCGGACGCGTTCTTCGCCCTCGACGGCCTGCTGGAGACCTTCCTGACCGTGCTCGACGAGTTCGGCGCGTTCCCGGCGGTCGTCGCGCGCGAGCTGGACCGGTACCTGCCGTTCCTGGCGACCACCAAGGTCCTCATGGGCGCCGTCCGCGCCGGTGTCGGCCGTGAGCTCGCCCACGAGGCCATCAAGGAGAACGCCGTCGCCTCCGCCCTCGCCATGCGCGAGCAGGGCGCCGAGCGCAACGAGCTGCTCGACAAGCTGGCCGCCGACGAGCGGATCCCGCTGGACCGCGCGCAGCTCGACGCGCTGATGGCGGACAAGCTGTCGTTCACCGGTGCCGCCGCCGACCAGGTCGCCGCCGTGGTCTCCCGTATCGAGGAGATCGTCAAGCAGCACCCGGAGGCCGCCGCCTACGCCCCCGGGTCGATCCTCTGACCCGGTTCACCCCGCAGGAGCTTCAGGCCGCCCGCGACCGCGTCATCCCCGACGTGGTCGCGGGCGGCCTTTCCGTCCTCTTCTGCGGGATCAACCCGGGGCTGATGTCGGCGGCGACGGGCCACCACTTCGCACGTCCCGGCAACCGCTTCTGGCCGGTGCTCGAACGGTCCGGCTTCACCCCGCGGCTGCTGAAGCCCTCGGAGCAGTTGGAGCTTCTCTCGTACGGCCTGGGCATCACGAACGTGGTGGCGCGGGCGACCGCGCGGGCCGACGAGCTGAGCGACGAGGAGTTCCGGGAGGGCGGCCGGCTGTTGACCGAGCGGGTCGAGCGCCTGCGCCCGCGCTGGCTGGCGGTGGTCGGCATCACGGCGTACCGGACGGCGTTCGGGGAGAAGCGCGCGGTCATCGGTCCGCAGGAGCGGACGATCGGGCAGACCCGGATC
Organism: Streptomyces sp. NPDC059875; assembly: GCF_042731085.1. NCBI lineage: Bacteria > Bacillati > Actinomycetota > Actinomycetes > Kitasatosporales > Streptomycetaceae > Streptomyces > Streptomyces sp. NPDC059875. Next base: position 60,864 of record NZ_JBHWJZ010000003.1, on the reverse strand, counting down.
TGGGCGCTGCCCAACCCGAGCGGACTGAACGCGCACTGGACGCCGGCGTCGATGGCGGAGGAGTTCGGACGGCTTCGCGAGGCGGCGGGGGTACCGGACCGGCGGCCGTAGGCATACGGATCACGGTCACAGGTCATGGGTCACGGATCACGGATCACGGATCACGGATCACGGATCACGGATCACGGATCACAGGTCACGGGTCACGGGTCACGGCGGGTCGACCTCGGTGGCCCAGGCGAGGAGCCGGAACTCCCCCTCTCCGCAGGGCGCGAGACCGAGCACGACCCATCGGGCGTCCACGCGCCAGAGCTGGACGTCCGGCACCGACGTGCAGATGCGTGCCCAGGGCTCCGGTATCGCCTCGCCCGCGCCGGCACGGGCGAGCAGTCCGTACAGGCCGACGAGCCGGGGTGGGCCCCAGCGGGCCTGGAGGAGGATCGCGAGCGCTTCCCGTTCGGCCTCCGCCTGCTCCTCGGTGGGGTCCTCGACCGCTAACTCGGTGAGGTGGTAGCCCTCTGCGGGGAACGCGCGGGCGCGCAGCAGTTCGAGGGCGGTGAGGTGCTGTGCGAGCGTCATGGTTTCAGTAAACCGGCAGGCTCCGACAGCCGGACACGGGCGGCGCTCGCCGCCCTCCGGTCCATTGAGTAACATCCGCCAGACACGCGTACGAGCTGGAAGGACACACTGTGGGGCGGCTGACCGGCGGGGATCCGTCTCTGCTGCGGCGGATCAACTCCGCGGTGGTACTCCATGCTCTGCGGGGCGCCGACGCGCTCACGCTCACGGACCTGACCCGGATCACGGGGCTGTCCCGGCCGACCGTCGAGGGCGTGGTCGAGGGGCTCATCGTCGGAGGTCTCGTCGTCGAGGCGGCGCCCGAGGAGGGCGAGGCCAGGCGCCAGGGTCGCCCGGCCCGGAGGTTCCGCTTCCGGGCGGAGGCCGGGCATCTGCTGGGCATCGAGATCGGCCCGCACCGGGTCGCCGCGCTGCTCTCGGGGCTGGACGGCCGGATCATCGGCGCGGGGTCCCGCGAGGTCTCGGAGACGGCGCCGGAGGACGAGCGCCTGGAGCGGGTCCGCGTGGTCGTCGCCGATGTGCTGCGCAGGGCGGGGGTCGCCCGCTCCAATCTCCGGGCGGTGGGCGTCGGCACGCCCGGGATCGTCGAGGCGGACGGCACGGTCCGGCTCGGCACGGCGCTGCCCGGCTGGACGGGCCTGGCGCTCGGCGAGCGGCTGCGCCGGTCGTTCCGGTGCCCGGTGCTGGTGGAGAACGACGCGAACGCGGCGGCGGTCGCGGAGCACTGGAAGGGCGCGGCGACCGACTCCGACGACATCGTTTTCGTACTCGCCGGACTGAGCCCGGGCGCGGGCTCCCTGATCGGGGGCCGGCTGCACCGTGGCTACGGCGGCGCCGCCGGGGAGATCGGGGCGCTGCATCTGCTCGGCCGGGAGGTCACCCCCGAGCACCTGCTGTCGACGACGGACGAGCCGCTGCACCCGCTGGACGAGCAGGCGGTCGCGGAGGTCTTCGCACTGGCGCGGGGCGGCGACGCGCGGGCCGAGGCGGCGGTGGAGCGTTTCACCCAGCGCCTGGTCCACGACGTGGCGGCGCTGGTCCTCGCGCTCGACCCGGAACTGGTGGTGATCGGCGGCTGGGCGGCGGGTCTTGACGGCGTACTGCAGCCCCTGCGCGAGGAGTTGGCCCGCTTCTGCCTGCGTCCCCCGCGCGTGGTCCTGTCGCTGCTGGGCGAAGCGGCCGTGGGCACGGGCGCCCTGCGCCTCGCCCTGGACCACGTGGAGGAACAACTCTTCGCGGTGGAGGGCACGGTGACGGCCCGCCGGTGAAAGCCGGCTCCTGGGCGGAGTGCGGCGCCTCCGGCGAACGCGCCGCCGCTGCCGAGCGGGGCGCCGCGCCCGAAGGGCCGCTGCGCGCGGAGCCGACACCAGGCCGACGCGCGCGTAACCGCGCGCGGCGCGGAATCCGAGGGCCCGACGGCGGGACGGTAGCCGCCTCGGCGCGGTCGAGGACGTGGCATTGGCGGCGGTTTCCCTCAACCGACGGGCGCGGCTGCGCCTCCGGGGCGGAACGGCGGCGAGCCCGTGGGGCGGGCCGCAGGTGCGGCGCGCCCCACGGGCTCGCTGTCGGGTACGGAAGCCGGTGGGTGGCTACCTCAGGACGCCATCACCAGGTCGCCGGAGTCGCCGAAGGTCAGGCGGCAGGTGTCGGCGCGGTACGTGGCTACCGAGACCGCTGCCGTGCGGCCTTCGGAGAGGTAGCGGGTCGTGACGACGAGGACCGGGGCGCCGGGGAGGCGGTCCAGTTCCTTGGCGTCGTCGGCGCGGGCCGAGCCGAGCTCCACGGCGCGGTCCTGGCCGTCCAGGGCGAGGCGCTGGAGTTCGCGCAGCACGCTGCGGGCGCGGGCCGGGCCGGACGGGGTGTCGATCGCGGTCAGCTCGGGGACGGAGCCGGACGGCACGTACAGCAGCTCGGCCGCGACCGGCTGGCCGTGCGTGACGCGCAGCCGGCGCACGACGTGCACCTGCTCGTCGGGCTCGATGTCCAGGAGCCGCGCGACGGCGGCGGGGGCCACGGCGGAGGCGGAGTCCATGGACTGCCAGGTCTCCTCGGCCACACCGGGCCAGCCGTGCTGCGTGGTGGAGACGTCCACCCCGACGCGGGGCGGGGCGACGGTCGTGCCGACGCCGCGGCGGCGCTGCAGGCGGCCCTCCAGCTCCAGCTGCTCCAGGGCCTGGCGGAGCGTGGCACGGGCGACGCCGAAGCGCGCGGCAAGCTCGCGCTCGTTGGGCAGGATCTCGCCGACCGCGAAGTCGGAGTCGAGCGCCTCGCCGATCACGGTCTTGAGGTGCCAGTACTTCGGCTCCGGCACCGATTCCAGCTGCGTGGTCCCCACCCTGATCCTCCGCAATCGCCGTGTCCCCGGCGGTTTTCCGCGCCCTTGTTTATTAAAGGTTCCTGCACTATCTCTGCGACCATAAGGCGGCACTCCCCCTTGGTCAAGACCAATCCTGACCCGGATGCCCGTGAATGCGGCCCTCTGGCGTAGATCGTTCACAGGACGTTCGCGCCGCCGTGAGCCCTGCGCAGCAAAGCGCCCCGCCTCCGGGCCGGAGGCGGGGCACAGGGGAGACGGCGTCGGCAGGTCAGGCGTGACCCACGGCGTGCAGTTTGTCCGGGTTGCGGACGATGTAGACGCACTGGATGCGCCCGTCCCGCACCTCGACCTGGAAGACCGCGTCGGGCTTGCCGTCGACGAGGGCGAGCAGCCCGGGCGCTCCGTTGACCTCGAGGAAGCGGAACTCGTAGAGGGCCTCCGCACCCTGGCTCGCCCCCAGGAGGAAGCGGCCGACCTTGTCCGCGCTCTCGATGATCCGCAGCGGCGCCTTGGACTTGCCGCCGCTGTCGCCGACGAGGCGGACGTCCGGGGCGAGCAGGGCGAGGAGTTGGTCGAGGTCCCCGCCGGCCGCGGCGGCGAGGAAGCGCTCGGTGAGGTCGCGCCGCTCGTCCGGGTCGACGTCGTAACGCGGCCTGCCCTCGTCGACATGGCGGCGCGCCCGGCCCGCGAGCTGGCGCACGGCGGCCTCGGACCGGTCGAGCGCGGTGGCGATCTCCCCGTAGGGGAAGCCGAACGCCTCGCGGAGCACGAAGACGGCGCGCTCCAGCGGCGAGAGGGATTCGAGGACGACGAGCACGGCGAGCGAGACGGAGTCGGCGAGCACGGCCCGCTCGGCGGTGTCGGGGACGGCCGGCCCGAAGTCCGTGACGACGGGTTCGGGCAACCAGGGCCCGACGTAGGACTCGCGGCGCGCCTGGACCTGGCGGAGCCGGTCGAGCGCGAGGCGGGTGGTGATCCGTACGAGGAACGCGCGCGGCTCGCGGACGTCCTCACGTTCCGCGGACGTCCAGCGCAGCCAGGCCTCTTGGACCACGTCCTCGGCGTCGGCGACGCGGCCGAGCATGCGGTAGGCCACACCGATGAGCATCGGCCGGTGTTCTTCGAAGACGTCGGTCAGGGTGTCGGTCGCCACTCCCCCATCCCAGCCGACCGGCCGGAGTCTGTCCAGTTCCGTCCTGGCCCTTGAACTCCTGGCTACTGAGCGGTAATCCTTGCTGACAGGGTGTCTAAGTCAGGGAGTCAGGCGTATGTCCGAGCAGATCTCGTTCACGATCGAATCCCCGCGCGGTCCGCGGCCCGTGTCCCTGACGTACGAACGCAGGGGTGCGGGTGAGCCGTTGCTGCTGCTCCACGGCATCGGTCACCACTGGCAGGCGTGGGAGCCGGTCCTCGACATCCTCGCGGCCGAACGCGATGTCGTGGCCGTCGACCTGCCCGGTTTCGGCGCCTCACCCGCGCTGCCGGACGGCTTCGACTACGACCTGTCGACGGTCGTTCCGGTGCTCGGTGCCTTCTGCGAGGCTCTCGGGATCGAACGACCGCATGTGGCGGGCAACTCCCTCGGCGGGCTCCTCTCCCTCGAACTCGGCCGGGAGAAGCGGGTCCGCTCGGTCACCGCGCTCTCCCCCGCCGGGTTCTGGTCGGAGAGCGAACGCCGATACGCCTTCGGCACGCTGCGCGCGATGCGGGCCGCCGCGCTCTCGATGCCCGTGCCGCTGATCGAGCGGCTGTCCCGCAGCGCCGCCGGGCGTACGGCGCTGACGAGCACCATCTACGCACGTCCCGGGCGCCGTTCACCCGAGGCGGTGGTCGCCGAGACGCTCGCGCTGCGCGAGGCCACCGGCTTCCGGGAGACGCTGGAGGCCGGCCGGACCGTGCTGTTCGGCGACGACGTCTCCGCGGTGCCCGTCACCATCGCGTGGGGCACCCGCGACCGGCTGCTGCTGCGCCGCCAGGGCGTCCGGGCCAAGCACACCGTGCCCGGTGCCCGGCTCGTACGGCTCCCCGGCTGCGGCCACGTCCCCATGAGCGACGATCCGGCTCTCGTCGCGCGGGTGATCCTCGACGGCAGCCGCTGACCGGTCCGCACGCGGAGCCCTCGTGAACAGGCCCGTCCCGAGGGCCGCCCCGGCACCCACCAGGACGCCGCCCGCGGCCTGCGGGAGTCCGAAACCCCCGGTGGACACGAGCGCCGCGGTCAGCGCCGCGGCGACCGGGATCGCACCGGTGAACAGGGTGGCGCGCTCCATGCCGATCCGCTGGACCCCCATGTAGAACAGGACGAAGCCGACGACCGTGGCGAGGGCGGCCTGCCAGACCAGGGCGCCGGTCTCCACGGCCGTCGGGACCCGCAGGAACGCACCCCCGTCCACGACCAGACCGATCAGCGCCGACTCGACGGCCGCGATGCCGCAGACGACGGCCGTGAGCAGCTTCGGCCCGAGCGGGCGCAGCACGGGCACGGCGAGGACGGTGAATCCGACCTCGCCCGCCAGGGCTCCTACGGAGTAGGAGAGGCCGGCCAGGTCGGTGCGCCCCCAACCCTGGACCGTGAAGGCACCCGCGGCGACGAGCAGCGCGCCGTAGAGCACCGGCCGGCTGGGCCTGCGCCCTTCGAGGAGCGGCACGAGCACGGCCACCACCACGGGGGCGCAGCCGACCAGCACACCGGGGACGGCGGGCTCCGCGGTGCGTTCCGCGGCGAGGACCGCGAGGTTGAAGCCGACCATGCCGACGCCGGCGAGCACGGCCAGGCGGGCCCACTGGCGGGCGCCCAGCGCCCGGAGCGGGGCGAGCCCGCCCGGGCCGAGGAGCGGCAGCAGGAGGAGACAGGCGGCGCCGTAGCGCAGGGCCTGGCCGCCCGCGTACGGATAGTCGCCGAGGAGACTGTTGGCGGTGAAGGAGGCGCCGACGAGCGCGTAGGCGACGGTCACGAGGAGCGTGCCCCGCAGGGAGTTCGCGTTCATGGTCCCGACGCTAGGAAGCGGGGCGGCCCGGTTCGAGGTCCACTTCCACGGCGTCTTCGGGGACCACTTTCCCGTCCCGGGCCGACCGTCCGCCCTCCCCGCCCCCGGTTCCGCCGGGTTCCGGCGCAGACTGGAGACAGACGCATCGAAGGAGGCAGCTCGTGAACCCTCCCTCCTCCACGCGGATCACCGTCTCGCTGCCCGCCGAGTACCGCGTGCGACTCCTCAGCCTCGCCCATCAGGTGAATTTCCCCTCCGGCACGCGCCTCTTCGACGAAGGGGAGTACGCGGACCGGTTCTGGATCATCCGCTCCGGCACCGTCACGCTCGACTTCCGCGTCCCCGGCAGCAGATCTCCGGTCGTGATCGACAGTCTCGCGACGGGTGAGCTGGTCGGCTGGTCGTGGCTGTTCAAGCCCTACCGCTGGCACATGGGTGCCGAGGCCATGACACCCGTACGCGCCCATGAGTTCGACGCGACGGCCGTACGGATGGCGATGGACGCCGATCCGAGCCTCGGCTCGGCGATCGGTCACTGGGTGGGCCAAGCGCTCGCCCAGCGGCTCTACTCCGCCCGCGTCCGGCTCATCGACCTGTACGCCCCGCACGGCAGCGGCCGCATCCTGTGACGACGGCCGGCTCCCGATACGAAGAGGACGACCCGCCAAGGAGCTGACGATCATGGACAGCGCCCGTACCTCGTATCCCCCGGTGGCGGTGACCGCCGAGCTGGACAGCCCTCTCTCCCGCTGGCTGTGGCTGGTGAAGTGGATCCTGGTCATCCCCCACTGGATCGTGCTGATCTTCCTGTGGATCGCCTTCTTCGTCGTGACGGTGATCGCGTTCTTCGCCGTGCTGTTCACGGAGCGCTATCCGCGGCAACTGTTCGATTTCAACGTCGGTGTGCTGCGCTGGTCCTGGCGCGTCTCCTACTACGCGTACGGAGCGCTGGGCACCGACCGCTACCCGCCGTTCAGCCTCGGGCCCGAGCCGGACTACCCGGCCCGGCTGGACATCGCGTACCCGGAACGGCTCTCGCGCTCGCTCGTGCTGGTCAAGTGGTGGCTGCTCGCCATCCCGCACTACCTCGTGATCGCCTTCTTCAGCGGCGGCATGCGCGCCGGGTGGTGGAGCATCGGCCTGATCACCCTCCTCGCCCTGATCGCGGCCTTCGCCCTCGCCTTCACCGGCCGCTACCCCCGCGATCTGTTCGATCTGGTGGTGGGACTGAACCGCTGGGTTCTGCGGGTCGCCGCCTACGCCTGCCTGATGACGGACGCCTACCCGCCCTTCCGTCTCGACCAGGGCGGCCGGGAGCCGATCCCCGTCGAGCCGCCAGGCGCCTCACCTGCTGGAACGTGGTGAGAGCGCCCGTACACTGGCAGCAAAGGCAGCCACAGCGGATCTCTGCCGAGTGGGTGATGCGGATGCCCGGCGCCCGGTCGTCTTCGCGCTATGTCCCGGATCGGGGACTGACGACGCGCATGGTCACGACGATGTTCCTGATCGGACTGCTCTACGTCGTCTTCGTCGGCGTCCTGCTGGTGCTGCTCCAGGGCTCCTGGCCGATCATCCTGGTGATCGCCGGCGGCCTCTTCGTCGCCCAGTTCTGGTTCAGCGACCGCATCGCGGCCCTCGGCATGGGTGCCCGCGAGGTCACCCCGGAGGAGGCACCCGAGCTGCACGGTGCCGTCGACCGCGTCTGCGCCCTCGCCGACATGCCCAAGCCACGGGTGGCGATCGCCGACAGCGACGTACCGAACGCCTTCGCCACCGGACGCAACGAGAAGACCGCCCTGGTCTGCGCCACCACCGGCCTGCTGCGGCGGCTGGAACCAGAGGAGCTGGAGGGTGTCCTCGCGCACGAGCTGTCCCATGTCGCCCATCGCGATGTCGCGGTGATGACCATCGCGTCGTTCCTCGGCGTCCTCTCCGGAGTGATGGTCCGCGTCGCGCTCTACAGCGGCATCGGGCGGAACACCCGCGACAGCAACGCCGCCGTCGCGGTCATCCTCGTACCGGTGGTCAGCGCCGTCGTGTACGTGATCAGCTTCCTGCTCACCCGGCTCCTGTCGCGCTACCGCGAACTCTCCGCCGACCGCGCCGCCGCGATGCTCACCGGCCGTCCCTCGGCGCTCGCCGCCGCGCTCACCAAGGTGACCGGTGAGATGGCGAAGATCCCGACCCGGGACCTGCGGAAGGCGGAGCCGTTCAACGCCCTCTGGTTCGCGCCCGCGTTCTCCTCCCGGGAGAGCCTGACCCGGCTGTTCTCCTCGCACCCGACGCTCGATCAGCGCCTCGACCAGCTCGGCCGCATCGCGGCGCAGCTCGGCCGGCCCTGAGCCGCCTCGACCCTGGCGGCCCTACCCGCCTCGACCCTGAGCGGAGGTTCCCACCGTGGGACTCCTCGACGCGATCCTCGGCCGCAGCAAGCCCGTTCCTCCCGACCTCGACCAGCTCTTCGGCCTGCCGTCCGCCGCGATCACCCTGCAGGCGGGGGCGGGGTTCGTCCCGACCGGCAGCGGCTCGGTGTGTTTCGCCGGGGTGGAGGGCGGCGCCTTCGCCTCGCTGCGGGAGGAGGTGCGGGACCTGCTCGACGCGGACACCGAGCGGGGTGGCACCCCGGTCGAGTTCAGCCGGGACGCGTACGGCTACACCTGGCTCCTCGTCCGCCATCCCCCCGATGACACGGCGTCCCTCGTCAACGACCTGCATGCCGTCAACACCCTCCTCCAGGACGCCGGATTCGGCCCACAGCTCCTCTGCTCGCTTGTCGCGTTCCACGAGACGGCGGGAGCGCGCCCTTTGGCGCTCATCTACCTCTACAAGCGCGGCACGTTCTACCCCTTCGCGCCCCGGCCGGACGGCGGAGAGAAGCGCGACACCGCGCTCGAACTCCAGATCAGGGCCCTCCTCGCCGGCGACCTACGGGTCGAGCCCGACCTGGCCCGCTGGTTCCCGGTCTGGGGAGCGCCGGGGCTCGGCGCCGCCGCGTGAGCGGATGAGGGCGTGAGTGGGTGAGGGCGTGAGCGGGTGAGCGGGTGAGCTCCCACCGGGGGAACCAGCATGCGGGTCATACTTCTCGACGGCGGACCACAGACGACGAGATCGCGAGACAGAACTGTCATGGCCCTGGACGAGACGGCCACGAGAAGCCCCGAAGGCAGACCCGCACCGGCCTGGGAGCTGCTGCTCCCGGCGGCGGCCGCACCGGCGCGGCGGCGCGGGCGGGCGCTCCAGGAGGCGCTGCGGGACGCGGTGCGCGCCGGCCGGCTCACGGCGGGGACGCGGCTGCCGTCGAGCCGTGAACTTGCGGCCGATCTCGGCGTCTCGCGCGGCCTGGTGACGGAGGCGTACGAGCAGCTCACCGCCGAGGGCTATCTGCGCAGCGACCGCGGGTCGGGCACCTGGGTGGGCGAGGCCGCGCGGGCGGCCGCTTCGCAGGCCGCGCGGGATCTCGCGCCGCGCACGCCGGGCGTGCGGGTGGACTTCCATCCCGGGACGCCCGATCTCGCGCTCTTCCCGCGCGCCGCCTGGGCGGCGGCCCAGCGGTCGGTGCTGTCCGCGCTTCCCCACCGGTCGCTCGGCTATCCGGACCCCCGGGGGCTGCCGGAGCTGCGGACCGCGCTCGCCGGGATGCTCGCGCGGCGACGCGGGGTGGTGGCCGATCCCGAACGTCTGGTGGTGTGTTCGGGGGTGGCTCAGGCGTCGACGCTGATGGGCTTCGTCCTGCGAGCCCGCGGGATACAGACCGTCGGGATCGAGGATCCGGGCAGCCCGGAGCACGGGCGGCTGTTCGCCTCCACCGGCGTGCGGACGGTGTGGCTGCCGGTGGACGAGGAGGGGCTGCTGCCCGGTCCGCTCGCCGCGTCGGGGGTACGGGCGGTTGTGACGACACCCTCCCACCAGTTCCCCACCGGGATCGCGTACTCGGCGGCGCGCCGTGCCGCGCTCCTCGACTGGGCCCGGTCGGTGGACGGCTATGTCCTGGAGGACGACTACGACGGGGACTTCCGCTACGACCGGGCGCCCGTCGGTGCGTTGCAGGGACTCGATCCGGAGCGGGTCGCGTACACCGGCTCCGTGAGCAAGTCCCTCGCACCCGGGCTGCGGCTCGGGTGGATGCTGGTGCCGGAGAAGCTGGTCGCGGAGGTCGTGGAGCGCAAGCGGACGATGGACCTCGGGAACCCGGCGCTGGGCCAGGCGCTGCTCACGGAGTTCGTGACGCGCGGCGGCTACGACCGGCAGCTGCGCCGCTGCCAGCGCGCCTACCGGGAGCGGCGGGACGTCCTGGTGGCGGCCCTGGAGAAGCACTTCCCGGGCACCGAGGTGAGCGGGATCGCCGCCGGGCTGCACATCATCGCGCGCGTGCCGGAGCGTTACGGTCCCGGCGCGCGCTTCGTGGAGCGGGCGGCGTCCACAGGGGTGGCCCTGCGCCCCCTGGAGGACTACGGCACCGCGCGCCCGACGGACGGCGCCGTCCGGCTGGTGATCGGCTACGCCCATCTGACGCCGTCCGAGATCGCGCGGGGCGTACACCTGGTGGCGGAGGCGTGCGGGGTGACGGGGTCGCGGTGACGGGGTCGGGGTGACGGGCTGACGGGCTGACGGGCCGGGCGTGTCGCGGCCCATGCGCACGGGCCGATGCGTGCCGCCGGGTCTCCGGGGCAGGGCGGGACCGGTTCGACCGGGCTGGGCCGAACGGGGGCGACTCCGGTCTGTTCACGCGGGGTTCGTGTGCGCGCCGCCCCTTGCCGTTAGGCATGGGGACGGCACAACGGACCTATCCGGCCCAGAACTTGGAGGCGCTTCGATGTCCTACTCCGTCCCCGACGGCCCGTCCCCGGCCCGCCGCAGCGTGCTGCGCGGCTCGCTCGCCGCGTCGGCGGCGCTCACCCTCGGCGGCGCCGCGGCCGCCGCTCCGGCGCTGGCGCTCTCGGGGCGGCCGCGGGCCGCGTGGGGTGTGCAGACGGGTGACGTGACCGCCTCCTCGGGTCTGGTCTGGGTCCGTTCGGACCGGCCGGCCCGGATGATCGTGGAGACCTCGGCGAGCGAATCGTTCCGCCGAGTCCACCGCCACTTCGGTCCGCTGCTCGGCCCGGGCAGCGACTTCACCGGGACGACGGCGCTGCGCGGGCTGCCCGCGGGTGAGCAGATCCACTACCGGGTCACGCTCGCGGACCCGGACGACCCGCGCCGTACCGGTGAACCGGTCGTCGGCACCTTCCGTACGGCTCCGGCGCGGCGGCGCGACGGGGTGCGCTTCCTCTGGTCGGGCGACATCGCCGGGCAGGGCTGGGGCATCAACCCGGACATCGGCGGCTTCCGGGCGTACGAGGAGATGCGCCGGCTGAACCCGGACTTCTTCCTGTGCAGCGGCGACACGATCTACGCGGACGGCCCCATCCAGCCGAGCGTGACGCTGCCCGACGGCCGGATCTGGCGGAACGTCACCACGCCTGAGAAGGCGAAGGTCGCGGAGACCCTGGACGAGTACCGCGGCAACTTCCGCTACAACCTCCTGGACCACAACGTGCGCGCCTTCAACGCGCAGGTGCCGTCGATCGTGCAGTGGGACGACCACGAGGTCCGCAACAACTGGTACCCCGGCCAGATCCTGGACGACGCCCGCTACACCGAGAAGGACGTGGACGTGCTCGCGGCCCGCGCCTCCCGGGCGTTCGCCGAGTACTTCCCGGTGTCCACCCTCCACGCGCGCGGTGACGCCGCGGAGGGCCGGATGCACCGGGTGGTGCGGTACGGACCGCTGCTCGACGTCTTCGTCCTCGACATGCGTTCGTACCGCAACGCCAACTCCCCCGGCCGGCAGGCGGACGACACCACGGGTATCCTCGGGGCGGAGCAACTGGCGTGGCTCAAGCGGGAGCTGAGCCGCTCGCGGGCGGTGTGGAAGGTGCTCGCCGCGGACATGCCGCTGGGCCTCGTCGTCCCCGACGGTGCGGCGAACATCGAGGCGATCGCCCAGGGCGACCCGGGCGCACCGCTCGGCCGGGAGCTGCAGATCGCCGAGCTGCTGCGGTTCGTCAAGCACCGGCGGATCACCGGCACGGTGTGGCTGACCGCGGACGTCCACTACACCTCGGCCCAGCACTACGCCCCGGAGCGCGCCGCGTTCCAGGACTTCGCGCCGTTCTGGGAGTTCGTCTCCGGTCCGCTGGCCGCGGGCGGGTTCCCGGCCAACAAGCTGGACGCCACCTTCGGCCCGGAGCGGGTCTTCGTCCGGGCGCCGGAGCGGGCGAACCTGTCGCCGATGGAGAGTCCGCAGTACTTCGGCGAGGTGGACATCGACGGTGGTAGTGGCGAGCTGACCGTACGGCTCCGCGCGGAAGGCGGAACCGTCCTGTTCAGCAAGGTACTTCAGCCGGGGCGCGTCAGTCAGTGAGACCAGCCCCCTCGTTGCCTCGGCGGCATTTACTTGCCATAGTGGAAAGTAGTTGCCGTCGAGGACGAGGGGGATGGTCATGTCCGCATTCACGGACGCGGCCCAGGCGTTGGACCGGTCGCGCGCCATGGAGGACGCGGTACGCGAGCGCAGCGCCTGGTACCGGCGGTATCTACTGGTCTTCGGTGCCACCCAACTCGCCCTGGTACCAACCGTCCTGCTGTGGCGGAGCCCGCTCGTCGTCGCCGTGTCGATGACGCTCTACGCGCTCGTCGTCGCCGGGCTGAGCGCGTACGCGGCTCGTCAGCGGGCCGTGCGGCGAGGCTTCGGAGTGCGACACGGTCTCGTCATCGGAACGTGGGGCGCGCTGTACGCGGCGGCACTGGCCCTGGGGCTGAACGTGTGGGTGGGCAGCGTTCCGTTCGCCGTGGTCGCGGCCCTCGGGTGCGCCCTCCCGCCCGCGGTCGGGGCGTGGCTGGAGACGCGGAGGCCGACGGCGTGAGTGCCACGGAGAAGCCGGGCGCGCACCCTCGCCACGACCTGGAGCCGCTGCTGACGTCGCCGGTGCGACTCTCGGTCGTCGCGGCTCTCGCGCCGCTGGACAAGGCGGAGTTCGCGTTCGTGCGCGACCTTGTGGAGGTGACCGACTCGGCGCTGTCGAAGCAGGTGGCGGCGCTGGAGGAGGCCGGTCTCGTGTCGGTGGGCAAGGGCCGGGTGGGGCGCCGACCGCGGACGTGGCTGGCGCTCACGACCGAGGGCCGGGTCGTGTACCGGCGCCATCTGGACGCGCTGCGGGCGATCGCAGGGGCGTGAACGGGAGGATCTCCGGGCGGGGGCGAGCAGGGCTCCGAGCCGGGCAGAAGTCGATTGTCAGTGGTGGGTCCTACCGTCCTTTCCATGACGCGATCCGTACAGGCGCTGGCCTATTCACGCCCGTCCGCCCTGGAGTCCTCCGGGGCCGGCCGACTGCTCGGTCTGGAGACCTCCGGTGGGCTGACGCCCGCGGGGGCCGAGGCGCATCCCCGTTTCTTCTCCGGCTTTCTGACGTCCCCGCAGATCGCCGCGCGCGGCCTGCTCGCGGTCGCGGACGTGGCCGCCGCCCGCTACTACCAGCGGATACGGCCGGGGTCGCTGGACCCGGTCGTGACGGGGAACGGCGACCGGCTGCGGTTCGAGTCGTTCTCGGGGTGCGGTGGGGTGTACGCACGGCTCGACGTGCTCAGCGAGGGGCTCGACGGTGCGGAGACGGGACACGGCACCACCAACGTGGACGTCAACAACCCGCTGCGCGAGGCGCTGTCCCGGATGACGGGGAGTGATCCGCTCCATCTGCGGGTCGGTCCGGACGAGTTGGCGGTGACCACGCTCGAGGGGGCGGTCGTCGAGAAGAAGGTTCCGCTGCCCGATCGCTGGTTGCGCGGCTTCGCCGAGGCCCAGGTGGCCTCCGCCGGATTCGATCTGCGCGCGGAGCTGACGGGCCCGGAGACGGTGCGGTTCCTGCGCTCGCTGCCGCGTTCGCAGGGCCGTGGAGCCGGTCCGCTCTGGGTCGTCCAGACCGGGCGCACCTTGCGGCCCACGACTCGGCCGGTGGCGGGCGCCGTCTGCCTGCCGGGTCCCGAGCGGCTGGTGGCCCTGGAGCGGGTGTTGCGGCACGCGACGGCGCTGCGGGTCTACGGCCCGGTGCCGGACGGGGTCGCCACCGCGAGCGCCTGGGAGGTGACGCTGCCGGGGATGCGTCTCACGCTCACCCTGTCGCCCGACGCCTCGCGCGGCTTCTCCGGCGAGGGCGGTGTCCTGGAGGCACTGGCCACGGAAGAGGCGGCACAGGACGCCGAGCTGGTGTCGGTGCTGCTGGCCTGGGAGCCGCGCATCGACCTCTCCGAACTGGCCGCGCAGGCGGGCCTTTCGGTGGACCGGGTGCGCGCCGCGCTGACCCGGCTCGGCACGGCGGGCCGGGTCGGCTACGACGTGGCCGACGCGGCGTACTTCCACCGGGAGCTGCCGTACGACGCGGACCGCGCCGAGCGGCACAACCCGCGGCTGGTGGCCGCGCGCGCCCTGGTCGCCGAGGGGGCGGTCGTGCTCGACGGCGAGCTCGCGGCGGTGACCTCCGGTGAACGGAGGTATCAGGTTCGGGAATCCGGCGGAGTGCTGAGCTGTACGTGCCAGTGGTGGGCGGACTACCGAGGCCGCCGGGGGCCGTGCAAGCACGCGCTCGCGGTGCGGATGGCCCGGCGCGGGGCCACGACGGACGCCGCCCTGGCGGCGGGAGGTGCGCGATGACGGAGCACGACGGGGTGCGAGCCCTGCTCACCGCGGTCCGGGCCGGCCGGGCCGAGGACGTTCCCGGCCTGGTGAAGCCGCTGGACGCCGCCGCGCGCAAGGCCGCGCTGGCGGAGCTCAAGGCGCTGCGGACCGAGGCGCGCGGCTGGGACTGGCAGCGCTGGGAGGAGCGACGGAACAGCCTGCGCGCCGTACGCGTCGCCGGCGCGGGCTGCCACACGGGCGCGGCGGCCGCCGCGTCCTGGATCGGGAGCCGGGACCTGCGGGACTGGGGCCAGGTGTGGCAGCCGCTCCTCGCGGTGCTCGCTGACCGCGATCCGGCGTGGCTGGGCGATGTGGCGCAGCGGCTGGCCGAGCGGCCCGCTGTCGCCGAGGACGAGTATCCGCTCGTCCACGAGCTGGTGGTGCGCTCCGGTTGCGCCGTGCCGACCACGGACGGATACGTCCTCGGCTGGACGCGTTGGAGCACCAACGGCGCGCTCCTGGAGCGGTTGCGGACCGACCCGCAGACGCCCATGCTCGTGCCTCGCGCGCTGGAGATGACCGAGACCCCTGATCGGCTCACGTGGACGGCCGGACCCGGGAGCCCGGCGCACTGGCCGACCGCGCTCAAGACCCTCGCCGACGAAGGTGTGCTGGACCGTGCGTCCCTCGCCGAGGCCTGTGTGGCGCGGCTGCTCCGGGGCGGCCGGCCCCGGGATCTACGCTTCCCACTCGCCCTCCTCCAGCTCCTCGAACCGACCTCCGAGGAGCGCCGCGAGCGGACGGCCGACTGGATCGGCATGGCGGCCGACGGCCCCTCGCCGGTGGCGGGTTACGCCCAGGAGATCCTCGCCGGCCTCGCGGCGGAGGGCGCGTTGACCGTCCGGGAGCTGGCCGAGATGTCCGGGCCGGTGCTGTTCCGTACGGAGAAGAAGCTGGTGCGGGCGCAGTTGACGCTGCTCGGCAAGGCGCTGCGGCACGACCCGTCGGCCGTGCCGGAGCTCCTTCCGGTCGTCGCGGACGCGTTCGGGCACGAGGACACCGGCATCCAGGAGCGGGCGCTCAAGCTGGTCGGACGGCACCTGGCGGGGGTGGACGAGCAGGTGCGCGAGGAACTGGCCTGTGCCGCCGCCTCCTTGAGCCCGGCGCACCGACAGGCGGCCGAGGAGCTGTTCGGCGCGGCGACGGACATCGGCGACGACGTTCCGTACGAGGAGATCCTTCCTCCGGTGCCGGAGCTTCGGCGCGTGGCGGATCCCGCGGACACGGTCGCCGAGATGATCGAGGATCTGGTGGCGGTCTCGAAGGGCCGCACGGACGCGCCCGAGGAGTTCGAGCGCGCGCTGGACGGCCTCGTCCGGCATGCGCATCGCAACCGTGAGGAGCTGACCGGGGCGGTGGCGGCCGCGTTCGCCGACGCGTCCTGGATGGAGAAGGACACCGACGGACGTCCCCGGGACCCCTTCGGTCACGGCACCTACGGCGTGGACGTCGTCCTCGCCGCGTTGATGGGAATGGTGCGGCCCGCACGACTCCACGACGCCCTGGTGCGGGGGCAGAGTCCTGCCACGTGTGTGCACCGCGCCCTGGACAGGGTGGTCGACGCGCGGCTGTGGGAGGCCGCCTCCATGATCGGCACGGACCGGCTCCCGTTCCTGCTCGCGGCCCCCACCTGGCACACCGGGGCGATCGAGCCGTCAGTCCTGGTGGGGCGGCTGCGGGCCTACCGGGACGCGGGGATCGAACCGGCTCCGGCCGACCTCGCCCAGGCACTGCTGCGGGTCCGCAAGGCAGACGCGTCCGCCCGGGACGCGGCGGTGGCGGCGGCGGAACTCGGCACCCGGGCCGGTGAGCGGCTCGCCGACTGGCTGACGGCCGACGTGTCCCTGGCCCCCGGAGTGCGGTTCCTGACCCGCGGCCACGAAAAGGACAAGGACAACGGGAAGTGGTGGCTGGCGGACCGTCTTGTCCTGAAGATCCGTGAACGGCGGACCGTACGCGAGGAGTTCCCGCCGGCGTTCCGGTGGCTGGGCGGTGCCCAGACCCAGGTCGACCACCGCTGCCACCACTGGATCGGCGAACGGCGGAACTGGCCGGGCGTCCTGCCGGACGACCGGGAGACCTTGGCGGCCTGGCTGCTGCGCGTCCTCGCAGGCGGCGTCGAGTGGGACGAGCGCGGAGTGACCTGGGGTCTGACGGCGCTCGCCGAGTCCGACGGGCCGGTCGGCCCGGCGACCCATCTCGCGGTGGCGATCGGCCTCGGCTGTCGGCACGCGGAGGACCGGCTGACGGCCGTGGACACACTCCTCGTCCTGGCCGCCCGGGGCGATCTGGATCTCCAGCTGCTGGGGCAGACCCTGGCCGGACTGGTCGGCGAGGGCACCGTCAAGCCCAACCGGCTCGCGGAGGCGGCCCGTTCGGCCGCCGCCACCGGCGCGTACGCCACCACCTGGGCCGTGCTCGCCGGCGCGCTGCCCGGACTGCTGGCGGCGGAGAAGCCGGTGCGTGCGCTCGGTGAACTGCTGGCCGTGGCCGCCGACTGTGTGGAGCGGTGTGGAGCGACGGCCGAGATACCGGGCCTGGCGGCGGCCGCCGGGCGTGGCGGCTCCTCCCAGCTCGTCGTCCAGGCCGGGCGGTTGCGCAGGGCTCTCCAGAGTTCGTCCCTCCAGACCGGTCAGGATGTGACACAACCGGCCTGAAATCGCCATGAAGGCCCCAGATCGGCGCTTAACCCGTCAGTCACAAAGCGTTCGTGATCACGCAACACCGCTGGGTCACAGTGAAGCCATGACTGATGTGACTTCTGCGAAGAGTGCCCGCCGCCCCCACCACTGGCGGCGGGACCTGATCGAGCTGGCCGCCCTGTTCACGGCCGTGGTGGTGGCCGACACGATCGCCAAGACCGTCGTCCGCGGCGCCGAGGGTCCGTACATGCTCGTGTTCTCGGCCATCGCCCTGATCGCCACGGCCGCCTTCCACACATGGTGGGCACGGCGTCACAGCCATGCGCCGCCGGCCGGTGATCCCGGCGGCAGCGGGCCTGCCCCGCTGCCGTCGGCCGGTTCCACCGACAGCGACGAGCCCGTCGAGACGTCCCTCTGGCGGATGCGGACCACGGTCCGCGACACCCCGGGCAGCCTCGCCGCGCTGTGCACGGCGCTGGCCCGTCACCGGGTCGACATCCTGACCCTGCAGACCCACCCGCTCGCCGAGGGCACCGTCGACGAGTTCCTGCTGCGCGCCCCGGCCGGACTCCAGGCCAACGAGCTCACCCGCGAGATCGCGGCGGCCGGCGGGAGCAGCACCTGGATCGAGCGGGCCGACGCCCACGACCTCGTGGACACCCCGACCCGGCTGCTCGGTCTCGCCACCCGGACCGCCCTCGACGCGGCCGAACTCCCGCTCGCCCTGCGCCAGCTGCTCGGCCGGTGCACCATCCACTCCCTGCCCGCTGTCTCCCTGACCGGCCGCCCCACCGGCGAGACCGCCCCGGTCGAGGGCGTCCTGGAAGAGACGGTGATGCGGCTGCGCGACCCGAACGGCGGGGCGATCACGATCGAGCGGCCCTATCTGCCGTTCACGCCCACCGAGTTCGCCCGCGCCCGCGCGCTCGTCGAACTCGACGCCCGCCTCGGCCCGCGCATCCCGCGCAGCCACGACGTCCTCACCCTGCCCGAGGGCAACGAGATCACCGTCCGCCGCGTCGACCAGAGCGACCTGGTCGCGGCTCGCGCCATGCACGACCGCTGCTCCGAGCGCACCCTGAGCCTGCGCTACCACGGGCCGGTGGGCGACGCCGACCGCTATCTCGACCACCTCCTCAGCCCCCGCTTCGGCCGCACCCTCGCCGTGCAGACGGCCTCCGGCCGGCTCGTCGCCCTCGGCCACCTGCTGTGGGACGGCGACGAGACGGAGGTCGCCCTGATGGTCGAGGACGACTGGCAGCGCAGGGGCATCGGCTCCGAACTGCTGGGCCGGCTGGTCGCGATGGCCGTCGAGGCCGGATGCGAGAGCGTCTACGCCGTGACCCAGTCCTCCAACACGGGCATGGTCGCCGCGATGCGGGCGCTCAACCTCCCCCTCGACTATCAGATCGAGGAGGGGACCCTCGTCATCACCGCCCGACTCGGGGCGACTCCGACGCGGAGCCGTCTGCCGTACGAGGAGTACCAGCAGGCCGAGCGCTGAGCGCCTGGGTCAGGTCCCGCCACAGGTCCTCGACGTCCTCCAGACCGACCGACATCCGCAGCAGCCGGTCGCTGACGCCCGCCGAGCGCCGGTCTCCCTCGGCCACGATCCGGTGGCTGATGGAGGCCGGGTGCTGGATCAGGGTGTCGACGCTGCCGAGACTGACCGCCGGCGTGATGAGCCGTACGCCGGCGATCACGTCGTGCGGGTCTCCGTACACCTCGAACGAGACCATCGCGCCGCCCACGCTCGGGTAGTGGACCCGGGAAATGCGCGGATCGGTGGCGAGCCGCCGGACCAGCTCCGCGGCCGTCGTCGACGCCGCCCGCACCCGTACCGGCAGGGTGGAGAGCCCGCGCAGCAGCAGATAGCCGGCCAGCGGGTGCAGCACACCGCCCGTCGCGAACCGCACCTGGCGCAGGCTGCGGGCGAACTCCTCGTCGCAGGCCACGACGCCGCCCATGACGTCGCCGTGGCCGCCCAGGTACTTGGTCGCGCTGTGCAGGACGATCCGCGCCCCGTGCTCGGCCGGCCGCTGGAGCACCGGGGTGGCGAAGGTGTTGTCCACCAGGAGCGGCACGGAGCCGCAGGCGTGGGCCACGGCGCGGATGTCGACCTCGGCGAGGGTCGGGTTGGCCGGGGTCTCCACCATCACCAGGCCGGTGTCCGGCCGGATCGCCTCGGCGATGCCCGCCGGGTCGGTCCAGGTGACCTCGGTGCCGAGCAGTCCGGCGTTCAGCAGATGGTCGCTGCAGCCGTACAGCGGACGGACGGCCACCACGTGGCGCAGCCCGAGGCTCGCCCGTACGAGCAGGACGGCGGTGAGCGCCGCCATGCCGCTGGCGAAGGCCACGGCGGAGTCGGTGCCCTCCAGGCGGGCGAGCGCCGTCTCGAAGCGGGCGGTGGTGGGGTTGTCCAGGCGGGCGTAGACGGGCGGCCCGTCGAGCCGGGCCCCCGTGGCGGCGAATTCGTCGATCCGGGCGGCCTCGGCCCGGGTGTCGTACGACGGGTAGGTCGTGGACAGGTCGAGCGGCGGGGCGTGCAGGCCGAGAGCAGCGAGATCGTCGCGGCCGGCGTGCACGGCTTCGGTGGCCAGAGCCCTGCGGGTGGAGGCGTCGTAGTCCATGTACATGACGGCACTGTGAACGGATACCGGAAGGCAGCGATGTATCACCGTGCTACGTTCGGCAGATGGCCGATTCTGTCGTACTGGACCCGGTCGATCTGCACATACTTCGCCTCTTGCAGAACGACGCCCGGACCACCTACCGCGAACTCGCCGCCGAGGTGGGCGTGGCACCGTCCACCTGCCTGGACCGGGTGGCACGGCTGCGCCGTACGGGAGTGATCCTGGGTCACCGGCTGCGACTGGATTCGGCCAAACTCGGCCGTGGGCTCGAAGCACTGCTCCTCGTCCAGGTCCGCCCGCACCGGCGCGAACTGATCGGTCCGTTCGTGGAGCGCATCCGCGCGCTGCCGGAGTCCCGCGCACTGTTCCATCTGACGGGGCCCGACGACTACCTCGTGCACGTGGCCGTCTCCGACCCCGCCGACCTGCAACGACTCGTGCTCGACGAGTTCACCTCGCGCCGCGAGGTGGCCCGCGTCGAGACCCGGCTGATCTTCCAGCAGTGGGAGTGCGGCCCTCTTCTCCCGCCTTCTCCCGGCGCTCATTTGTCAGCCGACTGAGATCGAACGAGGGTGACGCGAGGACGGTGGAGGCACGAGGATGAGCCTCATGCCAGAGACTTCCAGCAGCGCGCTGCCCCGCCAGGTCGCCGACACCTACGTCGACGCACTCATCGCACTCGACCCGATCACCGGTACATACCTGGGAGTCAAAGAGAGCGCCGGCCTCCTTCCCGACTTCTCACCGGCCGGACAGGAGGCGGTGGCCGAACTCGCCCGCCGCACCCTGGCCCTGCTCGACGAGGCCGAGCGGCGGCCCGGCGCGGACACCGATGCCGAACGGCGCTGCGGCCGCCTGCTCCGGGAGCGGCTGACAGCCGAACTCGCCGTCCACGAGGCCGATGAGGGCCTCTGCACGGTCAGCAACATGCGGTCCCCCGCGCACAGCGTGCGGATGGTGTTCACCGTGATGGCGACGGAGACGGAAGAGGACTGGGAGGCCGTGGCCCAGCGGCTGCGCGCGGTTCCCGCGTCCTTGGAGGGCTACCGCGCCTCGCTCGCGCTGGGTCTGGAGCGCAAGCTGCTGGGCGGCCCGCGGCCGACCGCGACCTTCGTCGACCAGCTGACGGAGTGGTCGGGCGGCGAGGGCGAGGGCCGTGGCTGGTTCGAGGAGTTCGCCGACCAGGGGCCTCAGTCCCTGCGTCCCGAACTGCGGACGGAGCTCGCGGCGGCGGCCCGTGGCGCGACCGAGGCGCTCGCCGCGCTGCGGGACTGGATGCGTGACGTGTACGCCCCCGCGGTCGTGGGCGCGCCCGACACGGTGGGCCGCGAGCGCTACCAGCGGTGGTCGCGCTACTTCAACGGCACCGACCTGGACCTGGACCAGGCCTACGCGTACGGCTGGTCCGAGTACCACCGTCTCCTCGGCGAGATGCGCGTCGAGGCGGAGCGCATCCTGCCCGGGTCGGGTCCGTGGGAGGCGCTCGCGCACCTGGACGTCCACGGCACCCACATCGAGGGCGTCGAGGAGGTCAGGGTCTGGCTGCAGGAACTGATGGACGAGGCGATCGAGGCGCTCGACGGCACCCACTTCGAACTCGCCGAGCGGGTACGGAAGGTGGAGTCGCACATCGCCCCGCCGGGCGGCGCCGCAGCCCCGTACTACACCGGCCCCTCGGAGGACTTCTCCCGGCCCGGGCGCACCTGGCTGCCGGTCGACGGCCAGACCCGCTTCCCGGTGTACGACCTGGTGTCGACCTGGTACCACGAGGGTGTCCCCGGCCACCACCTGCAGATCGCCCAGTGGGTGCACGTGGCCGACCGGCTCTCCCGCTACCAGGCGACGATCGGCGGGGTCAGCGCCAACGCGGAGGGCTGGGCGCTCTACGCGGAGCGGCTGATGGACGAGCTCGGCTTCCTGCCGGACGCCGAACGGCGGCTCGGCTATCTGGACGCGCAGATGATGCGCGCCTGCCGCGTGATCGTCGACATCGGCATGCACCTGCGGCTCGAGATCCCGGCGGACTCGCCCTTCCACCCGGGCGAGCAGTGGACGCCCGAGCTGGCCGAGGAGTTCTTCCAGCAGCACTGCAGCCGTCCGCCGGCCTTCGTCGCGAGCGAGATGACGCGCTATCTCTCGATGCCGGGCCAGGCGATCGGCTACAAGCTGGGCGAGCGTGCCTGGCTGCTCGGCCGCGCCAACGCGCGGGCGGCGCACGGCGACGCGTTCGACGCGAAGGCGTGGCACATGGCGGCGCTGTCGCAGGGTCCGCTGGGTCTCGACGACCTCGTGGACGAGATCTCGCGCCTCTGACGGACCGGGCGAAGGGACCGCGGGCACAGACGAGAAGGCCCGCGGCCCGAACCGGCGAAGAGGTCGGCGGGCGGGCGGGGAATCCGGCACGATTCCCCTTCCGCACCGTGAGAATCCCCGGGCGCGTCTTGATCGCCCGGGGATCTCCCTGGTACATCTCGGCCATGACCGCTTATTCACCGGACGCCACCGACTGGCGCATCCTCGAGGCCCTGCAGAGCCAGGGCCGGGCCAGCTTCGCGGAGCTGGCCCGGGCCGTGTCCATGTCCGCCTCCGCCGTGACCGAGCGGGTGCGCAGGCTGGAGGAGGCCGGGGTGATCGCCGGATACACGGCGGTGGTGGACCAGGAGCGGCTCGGGCTGCCGATCCTCGCCTTCGTCCGGCTGCGCTACCCCAACGGCAACTACAAGCCGTTCCACGATCTGATCGAGACCACGCCGGAGGTCCTGGAGGCGCACCATGTGACCGGCGACGACTGCTTCGTGATCAAGGTGGCCGCCCGGTCCATGAAGCACCTGGAGGAAATCTCCGGGAAGGTCGCCACGCTCGGCTCCGTGACGACGAACGTGGTGTACTCCTCGCCGCTCCCCCGACGCCCGATCAGCCGCTGAGGCCGCCTCCCGTACGGAGCTTCACGGTAGAGCCGTGGCGCTCCTTGACGACCTCCAGCTGGGCCGGGATGCGGCGGCGCAGGTCTCCCACGTGGCTGACGATGCCGACGCTGCGGTCCCGTTCGCGCAGGGAGTCGAGGACGTCGAGCACCTCGTCGAGGGTCTGGTCGTCCAGACTGCCGAACCCCTCGTCGATTCCGGCCCGAAGCAGCAGCCGCGGCGCCTGGTGCCGTGGGCTCGGAGCGTCCGGGAGGGGCTACGGAGAACCCCACCAGCGTCCTGCCGCCCAGGCCAGCACGTACCCCGTGCTGTTCAGCGCGCAATGCAGCGCCATGGGCGGAATCAGGCTCCCCGATCGGCGGCGGAGTTCGCAGAGCAGGACCCCGGCAAGGGCCGTGCCGACGACAGCCGTCACCACCGACAGGGCCACGCCGGCGGAGCCGGTACCGAAGACGGCCTCAGCCGCCGCGTTGGCGCGAGTCAACCCGCGGGACGGCAGGACGTGCCAGAGGCCGAAGAGGAAGGAGGAGATTGTCGTCGCCCAAAGGTGGCCCCACCGTCGTTCCAGCATGGCCCACAGCACTCCACGAAAGGCGATCTCCTCCAGCAGCACCGTGCCGAGCGGCACGCGGACCAGGGCGCGGTACGCCAGCTCGCCGCCGGTCAGACCTGCGGCACGCTGGTCCTGGAAGGCTTCCCGGGTGAACGGCATGGCGAGCCCCGCCAGGTACACCGCGACGACGGCCGCGACCAGGATCAGCCCCCATCGCAGTCCGCGGCGGACGGAGTCCCTGCCGAGCCCCAGATCGTCCGCCGTCAGTCCGGAGAGCCGCGCGATCAGCACGAGCAGGGCCGCCGCGGTGAGGCAGACCGGCACGTAGAGGCCGGGGGCCAACCGGTTGTTGACCGCGTTTACGGCAGCGAGCACCAAGACGACCGAGAGCAGCATCCGCATGGTTCCCCAGGATCGCCGACAGGTCCCGGCGAAGGTTCGCAACGCGCCCCGCCCCCTGCTGTGAGAAGGCTTCCGCTTTCCGAACGTGATCGTTTGATCACGTGCGGGCTGGGCCCGCGGCCGGGGACACAAGGAAGAAGGCGATCAAGGAAAACGGGGGCAAAACAGGATAGGAAGCCTTCCTGACGGCCGGTTCGCACCGGCGGGTCAGGCACCTACCCCCTTCTGCCGCACGATCGACCCTGTCCGCTCCTTGACGACCTCCAGCTGGGCCGGGATGCGGCGGCGCAGGTCTCCCACGTGGCTGACGATGCCGACGCTGCGGTCCCGTTCGCGCAGGGAGTCGAGGACGTCGAGCACCTCGTCGAGGGTCTGGTCGTCCAGGCTGCCGAAGCCCTCGTCGATGAAGAGGGTGTCGAGCCGGACGCCACCGGCCTCGTCGGTGACGACATCGGCGAGGCCGAGCGCGAGCGCCAGGGAGGCGAAGAAGGTCTCGCCGCCGGAGAGGGTGGCGGTGTCGCGCTCGTTGCCTGTCCAGGCGTCGACCACGTGGAGGCCCAGGCCGGCGCGCTTGCCGCCGGAGCGGGCGTCGGAGTGGACCAGGGTGTAGCGGCCGGAGGACATCCGCTGGAGGCGGGCGGTGGCGGCGGCCGCGACCTGTTCGAGCCGGGCGGCCAGGACGTACGACTCCAGGCGCATCCTGCGTTCGTTCTCGGCCGAGGTGCCGGCGGTGAGTCCGGCGAGCCGGGCGACGCGGTCGTACTCCTCGCGGAGCGGCCCGAGGCGGCGGACCTCGGTGTCGGCCTGGCGGGAGAGACGGGCCAGCTCGGCACACCGGTCCCGTACGGCGGCGAGGGCCGACGTGGCGTCCCGCAGGGCCCGTTCGGCCGCGGTGTGCGCTGCTTCGGCGCTCGCCGGATCGGCGGGCGGCCGGTCCGCCGCGGCCCGCGTCTCGGGCTCGGCGAGCCGGTCGGCGACGGCAGCGGCCTCCGCCTGCCAGGCGTCGAGGCGGTGCTGGAGGGTGCGGCGCTCGCCGTCCTCCAGGAGCGCCGTCGCGGCCTGGGCGGGGGTGTCGAACCCGGCACGGAACGCCGCGTCGGCGAGCCGGTCGTCGGCCTCCTTGAGCCGCTGCGCGGTGAGGTCCACGGCACGGACGGTCTCGGCGGCGTCGATCAGGATGGCAATCTTCCGCTCAAGGCGGGAGGCGTGCTCGGCGACGCTCGCGGAGTCGCCACGGCCCCTGACCAGTTCGGCGTCCAGGGCGGCCTGTTCGCGGTCGAGCGCCTCACGCTGCGAGGTCCGCCCGGCCACCCGCCGCTCGGCGTCCCGCTGCGCGCCGACCCGGCGCTCGTACTCCCGCTCGGCCCGCCCGAGCGCCTCACGGGCACCGTGCGTCTGCGCGGCCAGCGCATGCGCCTCGGCGTGCTGCCGCGCCAACTCCTCGACTTCTCGGGACAGTTCGGTGACGGTGGGCTCGGCATCGACTTCCGTCTCCCCGACGGCGGCCGACGCACGGCCACGGCCGGCGCCCACCGGGACTCCCTCACCCGTCGTGGGCAACGCACCGCCAGGGCCGTGGTCGGTCGGCGTACGGCCGTCGGCCACGGCGTCCGCAGGCGAGCCGCGCCGCGCCGCGTCCCCTGTCGCGTCGGGTCCGTCGTCGAGCCCCGGCAGGACCTCTGCCCGAGCCGCGGACCAGGCTTCCCGGGTGGCTGCGAGCTCGCGTTCCGCGGCCGTACGCGATTCCTCCGCGTGGGTGAAGGCGGCGTACGCCGCGTCCTCCGCGGTGCGGTCGACGTGGTCGGCGCCCGTGCGGGCGGGGGCCGGGTGGTCGGCGGAGCCGCAGACCTGGCAGGGGGCGCCGGGGGTCAGGGCGGCGGCCAGTTCGGCCGCGATGCCCTGCAGGCGCCGGGACTTGACGTCGAGCCAGGCCTCGTGGGCCGCGTTGCGGCGCTCGCGGGCGGCCGTGAGGCGCGAGTCGGCGACGCTCGTCCGCTCCGCGAGGTCGTCGCGGCGACGGGCCGCGGACAGCCTGCGGCGGGCGGGTTCGAGACGCCCCGCGAGGTGCTCGGCGCGGGCGGCGGCCTCCTGGGCCGACTCGATGCGCGCCGTCAGCTCCGTCCGCCGCGCCTCCCACCCGTCGAGCCAGCCGCCCGCCTCCTGGAGGATCTCCTCGTCGGCGCGGGCCTGGCGCTCCAGTACGGCACGCTCCTGGGCGATCTCCGCGCCACGCCGCTCGGCCCGCCGCGCGGACTCGAGGCCGCCCAGCTCCTCACGGAGCCGGCGCTCCAGGTCGGACAGCTGCTCCGCGCCCGCGTCGACCAGGTCGGCGGGCAGCCTGCCGCGACTCTGCTCACGGGCCGCGCTCGCCCCCGCGTGGTCGCGCTCCGCGTCGACGCGCAGGCCGAGAGCGGGCGCCACGCGGTCGGCCTTGCGCGCACGGTCCAGCGTGGCCTCCCATGCGTCCCGCTCGGGCCGGCGCGCCTCCAGCTCCTCCCGCCGTCGCCGCGCCTCGGCGTACCGCGCCTGACGGGCAGCCAGGTCCCGCTCCGCGTCGAGCGCGTGACGCGCCGCGGCCTGGCGTGACTCGGCCGCCGAGACGGCCGAGTCGGCGATGTCGAGGGCCTCGCGCGCCTCGGAGCGGGCCACGGCGGCGCGGATCTGGACGGCCTCGGCGAGTCCGGGCTCACCGGGCCGCTCCTCGACCACGGCTCCGCCCGTGACCTGCGCCATCCGATGGGCCAGCGCGAGCAGCCGCTCGTCCCCGTCCCGTACCTGCTGCTCGGCCCCGCGCCGCAGATCGGCGAGTCGCTCCTCGACAGCCGCGAACCGGCGGGTGTCGAAGAGCCGCCCGAGCAGCTTGCCGCGCGCCTCGGCGTCCGCCCGCAGGAAGCGGGCGAAATCGCCCTGCGGAAGCAGGACGACCTGACAGAACTGTTCCCGGCTCATACCGAGGAGCTGGGTGATCTCCTCGCCGATCTCCTGGTGGGAGCGGCTGAGCCCGGTCCACTCCGCCGTGCCGGCGTCGTACTCCCGGAGCAGGCTCTGCGCCTTCTCGGTCGTGAAGCCGCCGCCCCGCTTCTTGGGGCGCGGCTGGGCGGGCCGCCGGGTGATCTCCAACCGCCGCTCCCCCACGGTCAGTTCGAGCGTCACCTCGGTGGACGTGCCGAGCGGGGCGTGGTCGCTGCGGAGCGAGGCTCCCGGGGACTGCCGCGCGCCGGGCACGGCGCCGTACAGGGCGTAGCAGACGGCGTCGAGGACGGAGGTCTTGCCGGCGCCGGTCGGTCCGTGCAGCAGGAAGAGCCCCGCGGCGGACAGCGCGTCGAAGTCGATCTCCTGGGTGGCGCCGAAGGGCCCGAACGCGGTGACCGAGAGGCGGTGCAGTCTCACCGGGCGCCCACCTCGCGCTCCCGCTCCGTCGCGTCCACCCGTACGTCGTCGAACGCGCCGTACAGCACGGTCCTTTCGGCGCCGTCCGGTCCGGCGCCGCCGCGCACGTGGGCCACGAAGTCCTCCGCGATCTGCTGGTCGCTGCGGTCGCGCAGCCGCTGCGCGTACGAGGCGAACGGGTCGCTCTCGGTGCGCTCGGGCTCGAAGACCAGGTTCAGGGTGTGCGAGAAGCGTTCGGTGAGCCGGGCCATGGGCTCGGCGGGCCGTACGGGGTCCGTGAGGGTCGCCTCGACCCAGGACTGCTCGTGCCGTACGAGGGCGGGGTCGGCCAGCAGGTCGTCCAGGCGGCCCCTGATCCGGGCGAGGTCCCGGGGCACCGGGCAGTCGATCCGCTCGGCGGCCTCGATCCCGCCGTCGGGTCCGAGGTCGATCAGCCACATGGTCTTGCGGTGGTCGGCCTCGGAGAAGGAGTAGGCGAGCGGAGAGCCGGAGTAGCGCACGCGCGGGGTGACGGTCTGGCTGCCGTGCAGATGGCCGAGGGCCACGTAGTCGACGCCGTCGAAGACTCCGGCGGGGACGGCGGCGACGCCGCCGACGGTGATGTCCCGTTCGCTGTCGCTCGGTTCACCGCCGGCGACGAACGCGTGGGCGAGGACCACGGAGCGGGTGGAGTCGGGCCGCTCGGCGAGGTCGGCGCGGACGCGGTCCATGGCGGCGCCGAGGACCGCCTCGTGTCCGGCCTTGGCGGCGCCGAACTGCTCGCGGACCAGGGCCGGTTCGAGGTAGGGCAGGCCGTACAGGGCCACGTCGCCGTGGGCGTCCGTGAGTACGACGGGCGTGCCGACCCCGGCCGGGTCCGTCCGCAGGTAGATTCCGGCGCGCTCGATGAGCCCGGCGCCGACGCCGAGGCGCCGCGCCGAGTCGTGGTTCCCGGAGATCATGACCGTCGGCACTCCGGCCTCGGCGAGCCGGTGCAGAGCGGTGTCGAAGAGCTCGACGGCGGAGAGCGGCGGCACGGCCCGGTCGTAGACATCCCCGGCGACGAGGACCGCGTCCACGTCGCGCTCGCGCACCGTGGCCACCAGGTGGTCCAGGAACGCGGACTGGGCGTCGAGCAGGCTCACCCGGTGGAACGACCGTCCCAGGTGCCAGTCCGACGTGTGCAGGAATCTCATGATCGAGGAGCGTATCGGTGGGGTCGGACATCGGTCCCGGCTTCGGGGATTCCCCGGGTCGCGGGCGGGTGTACGCGACGCGTGACGCGCTCAGGCATCGCCGTACGCCTCGCCGCCGAGCCGCAGCGCGGCCGTGCCAGCCGTCGCGTCGGCGAGCCAGGCGCGGAACGCCTCCACGTCCGCGTCCGGCAGACCGATCTCGATGGTGACGCCCTCGGCGTACGTCACCTCGCGCACGGCCCGTCCCGTCGCCCGCAGGTCGTTCTCCAGCTTGCCCGCGCGCTGGTGGTCGACGGTGACGGTGGCGAGGCGGAAACGCTTCCGGGTGATGGTCCCGAGCGCGTCCAGGGCCTCGCCGACCACCCCGCCGTAGGCCCTGATCAGACCGCCCGCGCCGAGCTTCACGCCGCCGTAGTAGCGGGTCACGACGGCGGCGACGTACCGCACCTCGCGTCGCATGAGCATCTGGAGCATCGGGGTACCGGCCGTGCCGCCGGGCTCGCCGTCGTCGCTCGCCTTCTGGACGGCCGCGTCGGCGCCGATGACGTACGCGAAGCAGTTGTGCGTGGCGGTCGGGTGCTCCTTGCGGATGCGCGCGACGAACGCCTGCGCCTCCTGCTCGGTCGCGACGGGCGCCAGCGCGCAGATGAAGCGCGAACGGTTGATCTCGGTCTCGTGCACACCCTCGCGGGCGAGCGTGCGGTACTGCTCCTGCATCCCGCCACCCTATGCGTCCGCGACCGCGCCCCCGTCCTCAGTCCCCCGGCGGCCGCTCCTGCTCCTCCCGCTGCTCGCCCGGTTCGCCGAGGTCGGCGAGGGGCAGCGCCCTCAGGGCCAGCGACCAGCCGAGGCGGGTGTCGCCCGACTCGCTGGATCGGCCGGTGAGCTCCGAGATACGGCTGATGCGGTTGAGGACGGTGTTGCGGTGGCAGTAGAGCAGCTCGGCGGCCCGGGCGGCCGAGCAGCCGTTGTCCAGCCAGACCCGGAGGGTCTCGAGCAGGGCGGCGCGCTCGCCGCCGGTGGCCAGGACCGGTCCGAGATGGACGGTGACGATCCGGTCGGCGATGTCGCCCCGGCCGCTGAGCAGCACCTCGGCAAGCCGGTCGTCGAACGCCGCGGCCTCGCCGCTGCCCGCGGGGAGGGTACGCAAGGTCTCCTCGGCGAGCCGCAGGGCGCGGCCGGCGCGCGCGAGCCGGTCGAACTCCGGGGAGACTCCGGCGGTCGCACCCGTCCGGTGCCGGAGCAGGTCGAGCAGGGTGTGCGTGGCGTCCGCGCCGCGCGGCAGCCGGACGATGCCGGCGTAGCGGCCGGCGCGGGGGCGCCAGAACGACCACATGCCCCGCGCTTCGAGGACGGGTGCCGGATTGGGCGGGGCGGCCGGGTTCTGGGCGGCGACCACGACGACGTACCGGTCCTGCTGCGGGACGCCGAGCGCGGTGGACGCGGCCGCCGCGACGGCCGGGTCCTCGGCGCGGCCGTCGAGCAGGGCCTCGAAGAGGGCGACCCGGCGGGTGTCCTGGCGGCTCTGCATCTCCAGCTGGGTCAGGCGGTAGGAGTCGGACATGACGACCGAGTAGCGGTCGATGGTCTCCCAGACCGCGCCCGCGACGTCGAGTTCGGTGTCGCGGGTGTCGGAGTCCCGCCCGGGCCTGACCCTCAAGTGCTCGGCCATCACCTGCCACAGGACGCGGCCGCCGCGGCGGTAGGCCCGCAGCACGGTGTCGAGCGGCACGTTCTGCTCGGCCCGTCGGCGCCCGGTCTCACGAGCCGCGTCTTCGAAGTCGCCGCCGGTGGGGGCCAGGCCGCCGAAGTCCTCCAGGGCGCGCGTCAGGTTGTCGCGGACGAACGCCCAGAGCTCCTCGCGGGTGACGGGGGTTCCCGAGGCGTAGGTGCCGCTGTGGGCGCGGATGTCGTCGACGGCCCGGTCGGTGAGGGGGTCGATGTCGCCGAGCAGCGCGGTGGCGAGGGTACGGCGCAGTACGCCGGTGGCGGAGCCGACGGGCGTGTGGGCGCGCACACTGCCGGGCGTCGTGGAGCCGCGCCCCGTGGAGCGGTGCGTCCTGCCGGGCGCCGGAGGGCCGTACGCTCTGCCGGGCGTCGGGGACCCGTACGCCCTGTCGGGGTTCGGGGGGCCGTACGTCATGGCCGCACCGTAACGCCGGAATTTGGCGAATGCCACGCCCAGGAGGCCCGAGGGGGGCCACTGCCCAGCCCCGTCGTCCGCATGCTGGGCAGATGCACATGGTGCACGACCGGCGCCAGGACGGATTCTGTCCCGTGTCAGGCCTTCGTTAACGCCGCGTTTCCTGGAGCGTGCCATGTCACTGAGCGTCGCCAACGTCCTGGGCGAGTCCGCCCGCCTTTTCCCCGACCGGATCGCGGTGGTCGAGGGTGCGGCCCGGGTGACGTACGGGGAGCTGTGGGGCGAGGCGCTGCGCTGCGCGGCGGGGCTGCGCGCCGCCGGGGTGAAGCCG
Source organism: Streptomyces sp. NPDC059875 (assembly GCF_042731085.1). NCBI lineage: Bacteria > Bacillati > Actinomycetota > Actinomycetes > Kitasatosporales > Streptomycetaceae > Streptomyces > Streptomyces sp. NPDC059875. The sequence continues at coordinate 30,078 of NZ_JBHWJZ010000003.1, read as the reverse complement.
GGCGACCGGGTCGCCGTGCTGCTGCCGAACACCACGGAGTTCCTGCGGGTGTACTACGGCGCGCTGGCCGCGGGCGCCACGGTCGTGCCCGTGCACGCGCTGCTGGTGGCCGAGGAGGTGCGGTACGTCCTGGAGCACAGCGGGGCGGTGGCGATCGTCAGCGGCGGGCCGCTGTGGCCGGTGGCCGAGGAGGCGGCGGCGCGGGCCACCGGCGTGCACGCGCTGCAGGGTGCCCCTTCGGCGGCGGAGCCGCTGCGTGCTCCGGAGCCCGCCGAGCCCTCCGACACGGCGGTGATCCTCTACACGAGCGGGACGACGGGCCGGCCGAAGGGGGCCCGGCTCACGCACCTCAACATCGTGCTGAATGCCTCCGTGACCTCGCAGGACCTGCTGGGTCTGGGCGCGGAGGACGTGGTCCTCGGCTGTCTGCCGCTCTTCCACAGCTACGGCCAGACGTGCGCCATGAACGGGACGCTGCGGGCCGGGTCCACGCTCGTCCTGATGCCCCGGTTCAGCGGGCCCGCGGCCCTGGAAGTGCTGGCCACGGAGGGAGTCACCGTCTTCATGGGCGTACCGACGATGTACCACGCCCTGGTGGAGGCGGCCGCCGGGTCCCACGCCAGGCCGACGGGACTGCGCGCCGCGGTCTCGGGTGGCGCGGCGCTCCCCGTGGCCGTGCTCGAACGGTTCGAGGAGACGTTCTCCACCCAGGTCCTGGAGGGCTACGGCCTCACCGAGACCTCGCCGGTCGCCACCTTCAACCAGCCGCACATCGGACGGCGTCCGGGCACGGTCGGGCACCCCGTCTGGGGCGTCGAGATCGGGATCGCGGACGCGGCCGTGGACGACGAGATCCGGTTGCTCGCGCACGGCGAGATCGGCGAGGTCGTGGTGCGCGGACACAACGTCTTCGCGGGGTATCTCGACGACCCCGAGGCGACGGCCGCGGCCGTGGTCGACGGCTGGTTCCGCACGGGCGACCTCGGGGTCCGCGACGAGGACGGCTTCCTGAGCATCGTGGACCGGAAGAAGGACCTGGTCATCCGCGGCGGCTTCAACATCTACCCGCGCGAGGTGGAGGAGGTCCTGGTCCGCCACCCGGCGGTCTCCGAGGTCGCGGTGATCGGTGTCCCCGACGACGCCAAGGGCGAGGAGGTCTGCGCGGTGGTCGTGCTGCGCGCCGGCGCCGGCCCGGTCACGGCGGAGGAGCTCGTCGACTGGTCGAAGGAGCGCCTCGGCCGGCACAAGTACCCGCGCGTGGTGCGGTTCGTCGACGCGCTTCCGCTCGGGCCGAGCGGAAAGGTCCTCAAGCGGGCACTGGTCTCCGCGGTCTGAATCCATGCCGACCGTCGTGATCCGTGCCGACCTGTGCCGACCCGTGCCGACCGTCGTGCCGAGGAAGGGCTGAACGATGTCCGACGCATCCGCTCCCGTGGCGACCACGAGCGACGGCGTCCTGCGGGGCACCCTGAAGGGTGGCGTGGCCGCCTTCCTCGGTGTCCCCTACGCCGAGGCCCCGGTGGGTCCCTTGCGGTTCCGCGCGCCCGAGGCCGTCGAGCCGTGGGACGGCGTGCGCGACGCGGTCGCCTTCGGGGCGACGGCGCCCAAACGCCCGTACGCCCCGCCCCTGGACGCGCTGCTCCCCGACCCGGACGTCGAGGGCGAGGACTGTCTCAACCTGAACGTCTGGGCGCCCTGGCCACGTTCGGCCGGAGAACGGCCCGTCATGGTCTGGATCCACGGGGGTTCGCTCGTCCACGGTTCCTCTTCCGTCCCCGTCTACGACGGGGCGGCGTTCGCCCGTGACGGTGTCGTGCTCGTCTCGCTCAACTACCGCCTCGGTATCGAGGGGTTCGGGGTGTTCCCGGACGCCCCGGCCAATCTGGGCCTGCTCGATCAGCTGGCCGGGCTGGCCTGGGTACGGCGGAACATCGCCGCCTTCGGCGGTGACCCGGAGCGGGTGACGGTCTTCGGCGAGTCCGCGGGCGCGATCTCGATCGCGGCGCTGCTCGCCTCCCCGCTCGCCAAGGGCCTGTTCCGGCGCGCCGTGCTCCAGAGCGGGGCGCCGACCGCGCTGCCGCTCGACCGGGCTCGTCGGACGACGGAGGCCATCGCCGCGCACCTGGGTGTCGAGGCGACGGCGCGGGCGCTGTCCGCCGTGCCCCGTGACCAGCTCCTCGACGCGCAGACCGCGGTGACCGGCAAGGGCTCACCGCTGACCGGCGGTCACTCCTTCCAGATCGCCGTCGACGGCGAGGTCCTCCCGCGCGAGCCGGGTGAGGCGCTGCGCGAAGGGGCGTCGGCGGACGTCGATCTGCTGATGGGGACGAACAGCGAGGAGTACCGCCTGTGGTTCGTGCCCAGCCGGCTCACCGAGCGGCTGAGCCGCCTCGCGCTGCGGGTGGCGCTGTGGCGGACCAAGGTGCCGTGGCGCACCACGCGCGCGTACCGGGCGAACCGCCCCGGTGCGACACCGGGCGAGTTGCTGGGCGCGCTCGCGACGGACAAGCTGCTGCGCGTGCCGCTGTACCGGCTCGCGGACGCCCGGGCCGAGGGCCGGGGTGCCACCTACGTCTACGAGTTCGGCTGGCGCTCGCCCGTCCTCGGTCTCGGGGCCTGCCACGCCTTGGAGATCGCCTTCGTCTTCGACACCCTGGACCGGCCCGAGGCGGCGGCGCTGACCGGCCCGGACGCCCCGAGGGAGCTGGCGGCGGCGATGCACACGGCCTGGGTACGGTTCGCGGAGAGCGGCGACCCGGGGTGGCGGACCTGGGACGCGTCCCGCCCGGTGATGACCTTCGGCCGGGGCGCTCCGCGGGTGGTCGAGTCCCCGCGCGACGACGAGCGGCGGGCCTGGGACGCGGGCCCTGCCCGAGCGCGCGCCGGCGGGGAATCACCGGGCCTCACGGCTCGTTCTGTACAGGGACGAGCCACAGGAGGCAGTAGATGAGCGTCGAGACCACGACCACCGAGTCGGACACCGTACGGAAGATCCTGACCGCCATGGGCGACACCTGGGCGGTCGTGGGCCTGTCGTCGAACCAGGCGCGCGCTGCGTACGGCGTGGCCGCGGTTCTCCAGCGCTTCGGCAAGAGGATCGTGCCCGTCCACCCGAAGGCGGAGACGGTCCACGGCGAGCAGGGCTACGCCTCGCTCGCCGACATCCCGTTCCCGGTCGACGTGGTCGACGTGTTCGTCAACAGCGAGCACGCGGGGCAGGTCGCCGACGAGGCTGCGGCCATCGGCGCCAAGGCGGTGTGGTTCCAGCTCGGCGTGATCGACGAGGCGGCGTACACCCGGACGCGCGAGGCCGGGCTCGACATGGTCATGGATCGTTGCCCCGCGATCGAGATTCCCCGCCTCAGCTGACGCCGAGGCCCTCCAGGACGACGGCGCCGGGCAGTTCGGCGAAGGCCTTGCCCGGGACGATCAGCTTGCCCCGGCGCCGGCCGCTTCCGACGAGGACCCATGCGGTGTCGACGACGGTGGCGTCGACGAGGACCGGCCAGTCGGCGGGGAGGCCGATCGGGGTGACGCCGCCGTACTCCATGCCGCTCTCGCCGGTCGCGGTCTCCATCGGCGCGAACCGCACCTTGCGGGAGCCCAGGTGCTTGCGGACGACTCCGTTGACGTCGACCCGGGTGGCCGAGCGCACCACGCAGGCGGCCAGGGTCGTCACCTCGCCGCGCTTCCCGGCCACGATCACGCAGTTCGCGGACTGGTCGAGCAGTTCGCGGCCGTGGTTCTCGACGAAGGCGGCCGTGTCGGCGATCTCCGGGTCGGTGTCCACGTACAGCAACTGGTCGGCGGGGACGGCGCCTTGCCAGGCGCGGACCGCGGCGGCCACCGGTTCCGTGAGCAGGTCGAGGCACTCGGGGGCGGGTACGGCGTTGTCGAAGTCTCCGATGGGTGCGCGCATGCGCGTCACGCTAACAAGCCGTCCGCTCCCCGGTTCGGCCGTCTCAGCGTGCGGGCGGGATGGAGACGGCCATGGTCATCTCGGCCTTCTCCGTGCCGTCGTTCCGGTAGGCGTGCGGCACGTTGGCCTCGAAGACCGCGGAGGTGCCGGCCGGGATCCGGTGCTCCTCGCCCTCGACGACGAGGGTGAGCTCCCCCTCGGTGACATGGAGCAGTTCGGTGGTGCCGTCGGGGTGCGGGTCGGAGGCGCTGCCGTCGCCCGGCATCAGCGTCCAGGACCAGAGCTCCAGCGGGCCGCGGGCCTCGGTGCCGACCAGGAGCTTGGTCTGGCTGCCGGTGGAGGTGGACCACATGCGGACGGCCTGCTCGGGCGGGACGAGGCGGACCTGCGGGCCCTGCTCGTAGTCGAGCAGGGTCGTGATCGAGACGCCGAGCGCGTCCGCCAGCTTCACCGTGGTGCCGACGCTGGGGTTGGTGCGGGCCTGCTCGATCTGGATGATCATGCCGCGGCTGACCCCCGCCCGTGCGGCGAGCGCGTCCAGCGTGAAACCGCGTTCATTGCGCCACCGCTTCAGATTCCGCGCGAGCGACTGCGTGAGCTGATCGAGGTCCGACACATTCCGTCCAATATTCTGGATGACAGAGTTCAACAGACTGAACTACCGTGGGGTCTATCGCGGTGTACCCAGCTGTACACCGCACTGTACTGCCAGACCACCACCCTGCGAGGATTCCATGACCGCGCTGTTCGCCCTGGCCACCGCCCTGCTCTGGGGGCTGGCCGATTTCGGCGGCGGGCTGCTCACCCGGCGCATGCCCGCCCTGACGGTCATCGTCGCCTCGCAGACGATCGCGGTCGTGGTCCTCGGCGCCATCGTGATCGCCACCGGCGGGTGGAGCGAGGTGGGCCCACAGCTCTGGTACGCGGTCGCAGCGGGCGTGGTCGGCCCGGTGGCCATGCTCGCGTTCTACAAGGCGCTGGCGCTCGGCCCGATGGGTGTGGTCTCCCCGCTCGGCTCGCTCGGTGTCGTCGTGCCCGTCTCGGTGGGCCTGCTCATCGGCGACCGGCCGGGGCTGCTCCAGTTCGCCGGGATCGGCGTGGCGGTCGTCGGAATCGTCCTGGCCGGCGGACCGGAGCTGCGCGGCGCGCCCGTGCAGCGCCAGGCGGTGCTCCTCACCCTCGTCGCGGCCTTCGGGTTCGGCTCGGTGATGGCCCTGATCGCGGAGGCGTCCTCGACCCTCACCGGCCTGTTCCTCGCCCTGTTCGTGCAGCGCGTCACCAACGTGCTGGTGGGCGGCGGGGCACTGTTCGTCTCCGTGAAGCGGGGCGGCCGGGCGCTGCCCGAGGGCGGAGGGATGAAGGTCGTCTGGGCCGCGCTCCCGGCGCTCGCCTTCGTCGGCCTCGCGGACGTCGCCGCCAACGGTACGTACTCGATCGCGGCGCAGAACGGTCCGGTCACCGTCGCCGCCGTCCTGGCCAACCTCTACCCGGTGGTGACGGCGCTTGCCGCGCTCGGGGTGCTCAAGGAGCGGCTGCGGGCGGTGCAGGCGGCGGGTGCGGGCCTCGCCCTGGTCGGCACGGTGCTGCTCGCGTCCGGCTGAGCCCGGGGCGCGAGCGCCGGGACGCCCGGTCGCCCTGGTCGTCCGGCCGTCCCGTCGGCCCGGTCCGTGCCGGTCGCCGGATCAGCCCTCCGCGAGGTCCCAGGCCGCGAGTGCGGCGAGCTGCTCGTGCGTCACGCCGTCCGGGATCGGCACCGGCGCCGGGGTCCGCAGCGGCGGCTGCCAGCCCCGCTCCAGGTCCCAGCTGCGCACGACCTTCGCCGGCGCCCCGGCCACCACCGAGTGGTCCGGGACCTCTCCCCGCACGACCGCGCCCGCCGCGACCACCACGTTGCGGCCGAGCCTGGCGCCCGGCAGGATCACCGCGCCCGTGCCCAGCCAGCAGCCCGGCCCGATCTCGACCGGCTCGGAGCGTGGCCACTGCCTGCCGACCGGCTCGTCCGGATCGTCGTAACTGTGGTTGGTCGAGGTGATGTAGACGTACGGCCCGCAGTACGTGTCCGAGCCGATCGTCACCCTGGTGTCCGCGATGACATGGCTGCCGCGCCCCAGGACGACGCCGTTCCCGAGGGTCAGGACCGTGTCGGGGCCGAGGTCGAGTCCGGGGAGCATGCCGGCGGTGAGGGTGACCTGCTCGGCGATGATGCAGCACTCGCCGATCTCGATCCACTGCTCACCGAAGACGGTCCCCTGCGGGAAGGCGAGCCGGGTGCCCGCGCCGAGGCGACGGAAACGCAGCCGCCCCGGGTGCTCGGCGGTGACGGAACCGGCCTCCTGCACCCAGCGCCAACCGCCCTGCACGACACGGGCGAGAACCCGGCGCCGCCAGGCGGCGAGAGAAGAGAACGTGTTTCTGTTCCTGGGCACCCGGACACGGTAGTCCTCGCCGTCGTGCCTGATCAGTGGGGTGCCCTGTGATGTCCGTCATGGGGCAGGGCTAGATTGCCCCGGAGGCGTGACGCAACGACGAGGGATCAGGAGCGAACGATGACAGAGGCGTTGATCAAGGGCGTGGGCGGCAAGGAGCCGCAGGTCGATCCGACCGCCTTCACCGCGCCGACCTCCGTCGTGCTCGGCGACGTCACGCTCGGCGCCCGAGCGAGCGTCTGGTACCACGCGGTGCTGCGGGCGGACTGCGGCCCCATTGCCGTCGGCGAGGACTCCAACATCCAGGACAACTGCACGGTCCACGTCGACCCCGGCTTTCCGGTCACCATCGGCGACCGCGTGACGGTCGGCCACAACGCGACCGTCCACGGCTGCACGATCGAGGACGACGTCCTGATCGGCATGGGCGCCACGGTCCTCAACGGGGCCCGGGTCGGTGCCGGTTCGCTCGTCGCCGCCCAGGCGCTCGTCCCCCAGGGGATGGAGATCCCGCCGGGTTCGCTCGTCGCGGGCGTCCCGGCCAAGGTCCGACGGCCGCTGACCGAGGAGGAGCAGGCCGGTATCCGCCTCAACGCGGAGATGTACCTGCACCTGGCCAAGGGCCACGCCGAGGCGTTCGGGGACTGAGCCCCCGGGTACGCAGAGGGGCGCGGTGCCCGGGGAAGGCACCGCGCCCCTCTGCGTACCGCTGTCGTCGTACCGCTGTCGCCGTACGCGGGTCGTCAGTCCCCGACGGCCGCCGGCACCGGCTCGGCGGACGACTCCGCCTTGGCCGCCGCCTTCTTCGCACGGTTCTTGATGATCAGCATGGAGGCCAGGCCGATCAGGACGGCGAGCACCAGGCCGAGCCAGGAGAAGCGCTTGAGCCAGGCCTCGGCGACGACGCCCACCGAGTAGATGACCGCCGTGGTCCCGCCCGCCCAGAGGATCCCGCCGAAGACATTGGCGATGAGGAACTTCCAGTACGGCATGTGCAGGACGCCCGCCAGCGGTCCGGCGAAGATCCGCAGCAGGGCGACGAAACGGCCGAAGAAGACCGCCCACATGCCCCACTTCTCGAAGGACCGCTCCGCGAGCGCGATATTGGCCTCGCTGAAGTGCTTGGGGAACTTCTTCCCCAGCCAGGCCAGCAGCGGTCGCCCGCCCTTGCGGCCGATCGCGTAGCCGATCGAGTCGCCGATGATCGCGCCGGCCGTGGCGCAGGCGCCGAGGACGTACGGATTGATGTCGCCGTGCTGCGAGGCGAGCAGGGCCGAGCTCACGAGGACGATCTCGCCGGGCAGCGGGATGCCCAGGCTCTCCAGCCCGATCACCACCCCCACCAGCGCGTAGACGGCGACCGCGGGGATCGTCTCCAGCCACTCCTGGACGTGCAACGCGGATCCTCCCGTGTCGATGGCGTGCGCCGCGTCGCGCACGCCGGGGCAGCCTACCTGGTCACAGCGGACGCACCGCGACCCTCGCGAACAGCCGGGGATCACGTGACGAAGCGCCCACCCGGACCGTGCGCCGGCCCGTCCCGCGCACCCAGCCGTGCCGGGCCACGTCCCAGGAGGCGAGGGTGCGGGCGGCGACGGACACCGTCACCCGGCACCGCTCGCCCGCGGCCAGCTCCAGGCGCCGGTAGGCGGCCAGGAGCTGCCGCGGCTGGTCGACGCCGAGCGCGGCGAGGTGGGGCGAGGGGCCGAGGTAGACCTGGGCCACTTCGGTCCCGGTCCGGCCGCCCGTGTTCCGCACCGTGAAGCTGACCTCGAGTCCGCCGTCGTCCGCGGGCTCGATCGTCAGGTCCTCGTAGCCGAACGTGGTGTACGAGAGTCCGTGCCCGAACGGGAACAGCGGCTCCACCCTCTCGGCGTCGTACCAGCGGTGGCCCACATGGACGCCCTCGCTGTACTCCTGGACCCCGTCCACCCCTGGGTAGCGGCGCGGGTCGCCCGCCGTGGGGTGCAGGTCCTCGGCGGCGGGGAAGGTCTGGGTCAGCCGTCCGCCGGGGTCGGCGTCGCCGAACAGGACGGCCGTGGTCGCGGCGGCGCCCTCCTGCCCGGGGTAGTACATCTGGAGCACGGCGGCGCTGCGCTCCAGCCAGGGCATGGCGACCGCGGACGAGGTGTTGAGGACGACGGTGGTACGGGGGTTGGCGGCCGTCACCGCGTCGATCAGGGCCTCCTGGTTGCCGGGGAGCGCGAGGCTCGTCCGGTCCTCGCCCTCGGTGGCGTCCTCGTACGCGAAGAGCACGACGCTCCGCGCGGCGCGGGCCGCGCGCACCGCCTCCGCGACGTCCTCCGCGCGATCGGCTGAGGTGATCGCGCGGAGCCGGAAGAGCTGACCGGCCGGCCCGCCGCGGGCGGAGACGGTCAGGCGGTGGGGCCCGGCGGCGAGGTCGACGGTGGCGCGGCGGACGGCGAGACCGTCCGAGGTGCGCTTCTCCAGTCCTCCTACGAAGACGTCTTCCCCGCCCTGGCGGAGGGGGAAGAGTTCGGTGGAGTCGAGGGTGACGGTGGGCCGGGCGCCGCTGTAGTGGACGAGGAAGGTCCAGCGGTCGGCCTCGGGGAGGGTGAGGGTGCCCTCGTAGCTCCAGGTGGCGCCGGCGGCGACGGTGCGGTTCTCCAGCTCGGTCGGGGGCTCCGGGGCGGGCAGCGGCCGTCCGAAGAGGTCTTCGCCGCTTGTGTACGTGACGGTGGCCCCGGCCCCGGCCCGGTCCCGGATCGCGTCGAGCGGCCGGGCGGCGGAGTCGGGGACCACATGGGCGCTGCCGCCGCCGCTGGCGAACGGGACCGCGCCGGTGGGGCCGATGACGGCGAGGGAGCGGGCGGCGGGGCCGGTGAGCGGCAGGGTCCCGCGCTCGTTGCGCAGCAGGGTGGCTCCGGCGATGGCGACGCGCAGGGCGACGTCGGCGCCCGACGGTGCGTCCCGGTCCGGCGGCGGCGCCTCGTCGAGGAGCCCGAACCGGTCCCGTACGGAGAGGATGCGGCGCACGGCCCGGTCCACGGCCGCCTCGGCGACCCGGCCCTCCCCCACCGCCTGCTTGAGCGCGGCGCCGAAGTGCGCGCCGGACGGCATCTCCATGTCGAGGCCGGCTTCGAGCGCGGGCGCGGTGCTGTGGGTGGCGCCCCAGTCGCTCATCACCCAGCCGTCGAAGCCCCAGCGGGTACGCAGCACATCGGTGAGGAGCACGGGGTTCTCGGTGGCGTACACGCCGTCGATCTTGTTGTACGCGGCCATGGCCGCCCCCACCCCGGCGGCGACGGCGGCCTCGAAGCCGCGCAGCTCGGTCTCGTGGAGGGTCTGTTCGTCGACGTGTACGTCGACGGACGTCCGGTCCCGCTCCTGGTTGTTGAGGGCGAGGTGCTTGACCGTGGCGATCAGGCCCTCGGCCTGGATACCGCGGATCTCCTCGGCGACGAGGTCGGCGGTGAGGAGCGGGTCCTCGGAGAAGGTCTCGAAGTTCCGTCCCGCGTACGGGGTGCGGATCAGATTGACCATCGGGGAGAGCAGCACGTCCTGGCCGAGCGCGCGGCCCTCGCGGCCGATGACCCCGCCGTAGGCGCGGGCGAGGCCGGGATCGAAGGCGGCGGCGAGCATGACGGGGGCGGGCAGGGCGGTGGCGGTGCGCCTGACCCGGACCCCGGCCGGCCCGTCGGCGAGTCGCAGCGCCGGGACGCCGAGCCGGGGCACACCGGGTACGTAGCCCGCCTGGCCGAGGCTCTTCGGGTCGCGGGCGCCGTGCAGCAGGGAGACCTTCTCGTCCAGGGTGAGCCGGGCGAGGAGGTCGTCGACCCGGCCGCCGCGGCGGCGCGCGGGTGTGGCGCGCGCCGGCGTGGCGAGTGCCGGCGTGGCCAGGGAGGCCGCGGCGGCGACGGCCCCGCCGAGCAACCACAGCGCGCCCCTGCGCGGCAGTCGCGTATCGGCCGCGGCCTGCGCGGCGGACCGCTCCCCCGACGGCGCCTGCGGGGCGGACCGCTCCCCCGACGGCGCCTGCGGGGCGGGACGCTCCCCCGACGGCGCCTGCGGGGCGGGACGCTCCCCCGACGGGGCCTGCGGGGCGGACCGCTGCCCCGACGGTGCCGGGCGCGGGCGGCCCTTGAGGCACCCGGAGGCGGCACGGGCGGCGCGACGCTCGTCCGCATCGGCGGACGGATCGGCCGCGGGACCGGCCGAAGGGGGATACGGCTCGCGGGACTCGAGTTCTGACACGGCGCTGCTCCTTCGCACGGGCGCGGATGCCGCGTTGACGCGGTGAGCGCACTATGCGTGACGGCCCGTCATTTTCACCGGAGCCCCGCTGACAAAGCCGCCCCCGCACGCGAATCGGCGTGCGGGGGCGGCTCGGTGCCGTGCCTGTCAGGCGTTGGGGCGCAGCGTCCAGACGACCGTCATCTCGCCGGTCACGGCGCCGTCCTCGCGCGTGATCGCGATGTGGACCGGGAACTCGGGCCGCGCGCCGGCGTCCAGCTCGGCCACGACGTCGGCGGCCGGGCGGCCCAGGGTGGCGGTGGCCGTGACGACGCCCATCGCGAGCTTCTTGTAGCCGATCTCGGCAGTGACGGCGAGCGGCACCGCGCGGCTCAGCTGGTCGCCGAAGGCGGCCAGGACGATCGCGCCGCTGGCGGACTCGGCCAGCGTGAACATGGCTCCGGCGTGCGGGCCGCCGACGTGGTTGTGGTAGTCGGCCTGGTCGGGCAGGCGGACGACGGCACGCTCGGAAGTGGTCTCCAGGAACTCGAGGTTGAGGGTCCTGGCCATGGGAACCGTCGCGGCGAGCATCTCGCCGACGGACATCTGGTCTGCGCTCATACGGCGATGTTACCCGCGGGTAGCAGGGAAGGCCATCCCCGGCGCCGCGCTCCCGCGCGGGGGCGGGCGTAGCAGGGTTCCCGCCACACCTCTATGGTTACTGGCCATGTGGCCAGGACAGCAGCCGCCCGGGGGCGAGCAGAACCCGCAGGATCAGAGTCAGAACCCGTACCAGCAGTCGGGTTACCAGCAGCCGAACCCGTATCAGCAGCCGGGGCAGCCGGGGTACCAGCAGCAGCCCGGATATCCGCAACAGCCGCCGACGCAGCCGGGCTACCCCCAGCAGCCGGCCCAGCCGGGGTACCCACAGCCCAACCCGTACCAGCAGCCGACCGTGCCGCAGTACCAGGTGCCGGGGATGCCGCCCCCGCCGGGCGGGCCGGGTGACGGCAAGAAGAAGCAGACGACCGTCATCGCCATCGTCGCCGCGACCGCCGTCGTCGTGGCCGCCGGTGTCACCGGTTTCCTCGTCCTCGGCAAGGACGACGGCAAGAACACCCAGGCCGGCGACGACCCGAAGCAGCCGACCTCGTCGGCCTCCAGTTCGGCCGCACCGTCGTCCCCGCCGATCGACAACCCGCGCGACGACGCCCAGCAGCAGCCCACGATCCCGGGCTGGAAGGTCGTCCACAACCCCAAGTACGGCACGCTGTTCGACGTACCGCCGGAGTGGGAGCTGCTGAAGCCCGGCTCCGTCACCTTCTTCGAGGACGAGAAGAAGGGCGACGGCTCCCCGGTCGTCACGATGTCCGCGCCCACCTATTACAAGAGCAAGTGGTGCGCGTACGACGTCGACAAGAACGGCACCCAGGAGACCTGGAGCCTGAGCAGCGCGGGCACCAAGGGCGGCCAGGGCGCCAAGGACACCGCGGAGGCCGCGTACAACGAGGCCGGCAACTGGGTGTGGGCCGGCTACGCCCAGCACATGCCCAAGGGCACCATCAAGATCACCAAGGCGGTGCCGTACACCACCAAGTCCGGCCTCGTCGGCAGCATGGCGACGGCCACCGCTCCGGGGATCAAGAAGCGGAACAAGTGCGAGTCGGACGGCAAGTCCGTCGCGTTCTCCTTCAAGAACTCCAAGGGCGACTTCTCGTCGTTCGTGCTCTACGGGGCCGACGGGGTCAAGGACGAGCTGCCGGACGCGACGATCCAGCAGATCCTCTCGACGGTGCGGCTGGCCCCGGCCTCGTCCTGACGGACTCCCCACCGGTCGGAGTGGTCCGGTAATCGGTTTGGCAGGAGGCGGCGGCGACAGGGATAGTCCCGGGGTGAGAACCCCCGCCGCCTCCCCCCGCACCTCCCTGCTGTCCCGCCGCCCCGAGTGGGCCGGCCGCAACTATCTGCTGCTGACCGCCGCCGCGATCGTCACGAACCTCGGGGCCCACGGTGCCCTGATCGCGGCGGCGTTCGCCGTGATGCACTCCGGTGGGGACGCCGGCGACGTGGGTCTGGTGGCGGCGGCCCGCACCCTCCCGCTCGTACTCTTCCTGCTCATCGGCGGCGCGGTCGCGGACCGGATACCCCGGCACCGGGTGATGGTCGCCGCCAACGCCCTCAACTTCGTCTCGCAGGGCGTCTTCGCCCTCCTTGTCCTCACGGGCGAGCCGCAGCTGTGGCAGATGATGCTGCTGACCGCGCTGGGCGGAACGGGCCAGGCCTTCTTCAGCCCGGCGGCCGAGGGCATGCTGATGTCCAGCGTCAGCGGCGAACAGGTCAGCCGGGCCTTCGCCCTGTTCCGGATGGCGATGCACGGCGCCGGCATCGGCGGGGCGGCGCTCGGCGGCGCGATGATCGCCGCGGTCGGGCCCGGCTGGGTCCTCGCGATCGACGCAGCGGCCTTCGCCGTGGCCGGCGCGCTGCGCGCCTTCCTCGACGTCAGCCACATCGCGGAGCGCGAGCCGGGCGGCGGTCTGCTCGCCGATCTGCGCGAGGGCTGGCACGAGTTCATCGGCCGGCCCTGGCTGTGGTCCATCGTGGCCCAGTTCTCCATCGTCGTGGCACTCGTCGGCGCGGCCGAGTCGGTGTACGGCCCGCTGGTGGCCCGGGACCAGCTCGGCGGCGCCCGGCCGTGGGGCATCGCGCTGGCCTTCTTCGGCGTGGGCATGCTCGCCGGCGCGCTGCTGATGATGCGCTGGAAGCCGCGCCGGATGCTGCTCGTGGGCACGCTCGGCGTCTTCCCGATCGCCCTGCCGTCTGCGGCGCTCGCGGTTCCGCTCGACGTGGTGGGTCTCTCGGCCGCGATGTTCGTCAGCGGCGTGGCCATCGAGGTGTTCGGCGTGGCGTGGATGACGACGCTGCACCAGGAGATCCCGGAGGACAAGCTGTCCCGGGTGTCGGCGTACGACTGGTTCGGCTCGACGGCCATGCTCCCGCTGTCCACGGCCCTCGCGGGCCCTGCGGAGAGCCTCTTCGGCCGCAGCGAGGCGCTGTGGGGATCGGCGGCGTTGATCGTGGTGGTGACGGCCCTCGTCCTCCTGGTCCCGGACGTCCGGAACCTGAAGCGCCGCACGAAGGAGGTGCGCGGTTCCGCCGACCACGCGGCGGGCGTGCCCGTTCCGGCGCCGATCGCCGAGGCGCCGCTCGCGCCGGTGCCGGTCGCATCGGTCGCGGAGGCTCGGACGCCGCACTCCGCCGACTGACTTGGCATCGGCGGATCGCGTGGGCGGCCCGGCGGCCCTCAGCCGATGCTGAAGGCTCCGTCCGGCGGCACGGGCGACGGGACCGCGTCCGCGTCGGTCACCGGGCGGGCCGACCCCGTGAAGCGGGTGAGGGTCGCCCCGTACTCCACGCGCGCGGGGAACGCGTCGCCGGCCGCCCGCCGGGCCAGATGGGCCGTGTCGATCTCCTCGTCGGAGGCGATGAGGATCGCGTTGCCGAAGCGGCGGCCCCGCAGCACCGCCGGTTCGGCGATCAGGGCCAGCTCGGTGAAGACGCCCGCGAAGGTCGCCAGTTGGGAGCGGAGGAAGTCGAACGGCGCTCCGTCGGCGAGGTTCGCGGCGTAGACACCGCCCGGTCGCAGCACCCGCCGGGCCTCCCGCGCGTACTCGGCCGAGGTCAGATGCGCGGGCACCCGGGAGCCGCCGAACACGTCGGCGATCAGCACGTCCGCGGACGCGGCGGGCGCGTTCTCCAGCCACGCCCTGGCGTCCGCTCCGTGCACCGTGACCCCCGAGCCCGCCGGCAGCGGCAGGTGCTCGGTGACCAGGTCGAGCAGGCCACGGTCGGCCTCCACGACGTCCTGCCGTGAGCCGGGACGGGTCGCCGCGACGTACCGGGGCAGCGTGAGCGCCCCGCCGCCGAGGTGCAGCACGGCCAGGGGCGCGCCCTCCTCGGCCACGCTGTCGACGACATGGGCGAGCCGCTGCGCGTACTCGAACTCGAGGTGCGTCGGCTCGTCCAGATCGACGTACGACTGCGGCGCGCCGTCGACGGTGAGCAGCCAGGCCCGCTCCCGGTCGACGTCGGGCATGAGCCGGGCGGTCCCCCAGTCGACGTCCCGGATGACGGGTATCTGCTCGTTCACGCTCTCATTGTGCCCACACGGCGGCCACCGCCTTCGCATGGGCGGCGGCCTGGGCCCGTCCGGCGCGGGCGGCGGGCGCCCGGCGGCTCGTGTCGAGCGGGTTGCGGCCGAAGGCCGCCTTGGAGTCGGCGTCCATGGTGATCACCTCGACCCGCGCCCCGGCCGCGGCGAGCGCCGCGCCCTGGCGGGCGGCGGAGACGATGACCTTGTTGCCGGAGGCGTTGGGCGCGATGACGACGACCCGGTCGTAGCCGGCGGCGAGGTGGGCGTTGGCGGTGGAGTGCACCCCACCGTCGATCCAGCGGCGGCCGTCGATCGTGGCGGCCGGTGCGGACGCGGGAACGGCGCAGCTCGCCGTGACGGCGTCGACGATCGTGGCGCCGCTGTCCTTGTCGTAGGCCTTGAGCTCGCCGGTCAGCGCGTCGACGGCGGTGATGAGCAGTCGGCGTTCGGGCCACTCCTCCGCCGCGTCGAGCCGGCGGGCGATGGTCTCGCGGCGCGTGGCCTCGTCGACGGTGGTGGCGCCGAGCGCGAGCTTGCCGAGCTTGCGCCCGTACGCCTCGGGGGTACGGGAGGTCAGGACGGCGATCGCGTAGCGGAGGATCGTTCCGGCGCCCAGCCGGGCCGCGGGCTCGTCCGGGGCGTCGTCGAGCTGGCTTTCGTACAGCTCGGCGAGGGTGTGCTTCCCGGCGGCGAGCAGCGCGCCGACGACCGCGCCCGCCGAGGTGCCGACGATCAGATCCGCGGTGGACAGGTCGACTCCGGCCTCGGCCAGACCGTGCAGGATGCCGAACTCCCAGCCCGCACCCGCCAGTCCGCTCGCGCCCAGTACCAGTGCTGTCTGCGTCATCATCCGAGTGTGGCGCACGGAGTCGGGCCCGCATTCCGCAGGGTGCGGAATGCGGGCCTCCATCCGATCGGGCTCAGCCGACGGTCGTGACCGTGCCGGCGCCGACCGTGCGTCCGCCCTCGCGGATCGCGAAGCCGAGCCCCGGCTCCAGCGGTACGGCGCGGCCGAGTTCGACGGTCATGGTGACCGTGTCGCCCGGGCGCGCGACCGCCGCCTCGCCGAGGTCGACGTCACCGACGACGTCCGCGGTCCTGATGTAGAACTGCGGCCGGTAGCCGGTCGAGACGGGCGTGGTGCGGCCCCCCTCCTTGCCCGACAGGACGTAGACCTGCGCGGTGAACCGCAGGCTCGGTACGACGCTGCCCGGCGCCGCGACCACGTGCCCGCGGCGGACCGTGTCGCGCGCGACACCGCGCAGCAGCAGGGCCACGTTGTCGCCGGCCTCGGCCGACTCCATGGGCTTGCCGAAGGTCTCGACCCCGGTGACGACCGTCTCGGTCTCCGCGCCCAGTACCTCGACGCGGTCGCCCACGCGCACCGTCCCGCGCTCGACGGCTCCCGTGACGACCGTGCCGCGGCCGGTGATGGTGAGGACGTTCTCGACGGACATCAGGAACGGCGCGTCCACGTACCGCACGGGCATGGGCACATAGGTGTCCACCGCGTCGAGCAGCGCCTCGATCGCCGCGGTCCAGCGCGGGTCCCCCTCCAGGGCCTTGAGCCCGGACACCCGGACGACGGGGACGGAGTCGCCGCCGTAGCCGTTCGCGGTGAGCAGCTCCCGCACCTCCAGCTCGACGAGGTCGGTCAGCTCGTCGTCACCCGCGTCGGCCTTGTTGAGCGCGACCACGATGTGGTCGACGCCGACCTGACGGGCGAGCAGGACGTGCTCGGCGGTCTGCGGCATGATCCCGTCGAGCGCGGAGACGACGAGGATGGCCCCGTCGAGCTGGGCGGCGCCGGTGACCATGTTCTTGACGTAGTCGGCGTGTCCGGGCATGTCGACATGGGCGTAGTGGCGGGTGTCGGTCTCGTACTCGACGTGCGCGATGTTGATGGTGATGCCGCGCTGGGCCTCCTCGGGCGCGCGGTCGATCCGGTCGAACGGCACGAAGGTGCCGGTCCCGCGCTCGCTGAGGACCTTGGTGATGGCGGCGGTCAAGGTGGTCTTGCCGTGGTCGACGTGACCCATGGTGCCGATGTTGAGGTGTGGCTTGGTGCGCACGTATGCCGTCTTGGACATGGTTCGCTCGTTCCTTGAGCTCGAAGCGTGTGAGGGGACCCCGGGGCCGGACCGACCCTCCCCCTGTGGGGTCCGCCGGACGAGCCGGGGAGGGTCAGCTTCGGGCGCCGTCGAGTGCGACGGCCGCGAGCGCGGCGGCTGCGAACGCAGCGGCGGCGACGGGCGCGACGGCAGCCTTCGGCGCGGCCGCGACTGCGGGCCGTGCTTCGAGGAAGGCGTACCGGAACATGTCCACGATCATCCCGGGACGGGCGGTCGCCGTCGAACGATTTTCTGCCGTAGGAGAGTTCAGAGGTGCTTGAGCGCCTCGCGCACCGAGAGCGGGGCGAGCCGGGATCGGTTCTGCTCGACGAACGCGCGCACCTCGTCGGGGCCGGTCTTGGCGTACTCGCGCAGGGCCCAGCCGATCGCCTTGCGGAGGAAGAAGTCGGTGTCGCCGGCCCGGCGGAGGCAGTAGGCGAAGAGCCGCTCGGTGTCGGTCGCGTCCCTGAAGCGGAGTTGGTGCAGCAGCGCGGTGCGGTCGACCCACAGGTCGTCGTCCTCGATCCACTCGTCCATCCGCGCGGCCAGCGCCGGATCGGCCGCGACGAGGCCGCCGACCACATGCGCCGCGAGGTGGTCGACCGTGTCCCACCACGAGTCCGTGGTGACGAGGTGCCGGGCGACGGGCAGGAAGCCGGAGGAGCAGCGCGTGACGTGACGGCGCAGGTAGTCGACGGCGAAGTAGTGGTACTCGCGCTCGGGGAGCGCGAAGCAGCGCAGTGCGACGGCGACGCAGTCGGCCTCTTCGGGGCGCGGGGTGCCGTCGAGGACCGTACGGGACAGGGCGCGCCGCTCGGGGGTGCGGATGCCCAGGAAGGGGGCAGCGCCCTTCATGTACGCGACCATCTCCTGCGCCCGGAAGGGGTCGCCGGCCGCCGGGTAGACCTCGGTGAGGCGGGCGAGCACGGTGTCGGCGAGAGCGCTGTCGGGCACGGCGAGCGTCATGCGGCTCACACTACGGCGGATGACGGACATTACGGCGATCACATGGGCCCGTCGGTTACTCTCCCCGGATGCTCGACCCCGTCTCCCGGCCGCCGGGCTCCCTCGCACTGCGCTGCTCCCGGGCGCTGCTTTCGCCCTGGTCGCGGCTGTCGCTGCTCGCCGTACTCCTGCTCGCCGCGGCGACGACCGTGGTGCTCTACGAGCCCCAGCGGCTGCTGTCGGCGGGCTGGCCGCCGCAGATGAGCGGCGTCGGCGCGGTGGTGCTCTTCGGGCTCGCGTACGGGGCGTGCACCGCCGCCTTCGTCCCGCGGCCGATCCTGAACCTGGCGGCGGGCGCGCTCTTCGGCACCCAGGCGGGCCTCGCTGCGGCGGTGGCCGGGACGGTCCTGGGGGCGGGGATCTCCTTCACCCTGGGGCGAGTTCTCGGGCAGGACGCGCTGCGACCGCTGCTGCGGGGACGCTGGCTGAAGGCGGCGGACGGGCAGCTGAGCCGGCACGGGTTCCGCTCGATGCTGGCGATCCGGCTCTTCCCCGGGGTGCCGTTCGCCGCCGCCAACTACTGCGCGGCGGTGTCGCGGATTGGATACGCGCCGTTCCTCCTGGCGACGGGCATCGGGTCGATCCCGAACACGACGGCGTACGTGGTGGCGGGCAGCGAGGCCGCTTCGCCGACCTCGCCCGCCTTTCTGATCTCGATGGGCTTCATCGTCGTGTCCGGCCTCGCCGCGGCGACCGTCGCCTGGCGCAAGCGCCACGGTCTGCGCGCGACGCCCGACCCCGCCACCGAGCCGTCGGAGCCGCGCCCGCTGGCGGGGGTGGGCGCCTCGCAGGAGCGCCAGGGCGTGTCGTAGGCGTCGACGGCGACGCAGGACGCTGCCGCCCCGCGCCCCGACGGCCGGGGCGAGCCGGTTCGGCCGGTCGCCCGCTCGGCCCGCTCGGCCCGCCCAGCCCCGCCCCGCCGGGCACCGGGCGGCCGTGCCGACCGGGCCCGTCCGTCAGAGCGCCTCGACGATCATCGCGTTGGCCAGGCCGCCCGCCTCGCACATCGCCTGGAGGCCGTACCGGGCCCCACGGGCCCGCAGGGCGTGGACCAGGGTGGTCGTCAGCCGCGTGCCGCTGGCGCCGAGGGGGTGGCCGATCGCGATGGCGCCGCCGTGGACGTTGACCCTCGCCGGGTCGGCACCGGTCTCCTGCTGCCAGGCGAGCACGACGCTCGCGAACGCCTCGTTGATCTCGAAGAGGTCGATGTCGTCGAGGCCGAGCCCGGCCCTGCGCAGCACCTTCTCCGTCGCGGGGATCACGCCGGTCAGCATCAGCAGCGGGTCGGAGCCGGTCACCGCGAAGCTGTGCAGCCGCGCGAGCGGGCGGAGCCCGAGCCGTTCGGCCGTGTCCGCCGCCATGACGAGCACGGCCGAGGCGCCGTCGTTGGTGGGGCTGCTGTTGCCCGCGGTGACCGACCAGTCGATCTGCGGGAAGCGCTCGGCGAAGACGGGGTCCTGGAAGGCGGGCCGGAGCCCGGCCAGGATCTCCGGTGTGGTCGAGGGCCGCACCGACTCGTCACGGCGGACGTCCCCGTAGGGGACGACCTCGGTGTCGAAGAGACCGGCGTCCCAGCTGCGGGCGGCCTTGGCGTGCGAGGCGGCGGCGAACTCGTCCATCGCCTCGCGCCCGATCGACCACTTCGCGGCGATGAGCTCCGCACTGACGCCCTGCGGGACCAGGCCCTCGGGGTAGCGCTCGGCGACCCCGGGGCCGAAGGGGTCCGCGCCGGGCGGCACGTTCGACCACATCGGGACGCGGCTCATGGACTCGACACCGCAGGCGACGGCGATGTCGTACGCCCCGGAGATCACGCCCTGGGCCGCGAAGTGCACGGCCTGCTGGGAGGAGCCGCACTGCCGGTCGACGGTGGTGGCGGGCACGGACTCGGGGAAGCCGGCGCCCAGCCAGGCGTACCGGGTGGTGTTCATGGCCTGCTCGCCGACCTGGTCGACCGTTCCGCCGATGACGTCGTCGACGAGGGCGGGGTCGATGCCGCTGCGCTCGATCAGGGCGCTGAGCGTGTGGGAGAGCAGGGCGACGGGGTGGACCCCGGCGAGGGCACCGTTCGCCTTTCCCTTGCCTATGGGCGTACGGACTGCTTCGACGATGACGGCGTCGCGCATGATGACGGCTCCTCGATCACCTGATGAGTTGGAAAAATGGACCAACACCTGCCAGTAACATAGCCCAGCGAGTTTGATTCTCAAACCCTCCCCCTGCGCCCTGCCTTAGGCTGGGCGCATGAAGGCCGCCCCCCGCCCTTGCTCGATCGCCGACGCCCTCACCCTCGTCGGCGAGAAGTACTCGCTGCTCGTGCTGCGCGAGATCTCGCTCGGTGTGCGCCGCTTCGACCGGATCGCCCGCAACACCGGCGCTCCGCGCGACATCCTCACGGCACGCCTGAAGCGGCTGGTCGAGGCCGGAATCCTGGAGAAGGTGCCGTACAGCGAGCGCCCGCGGCGCTTCGAGTACCGGGCCACTCCGGCCGGCGAGGAGCTGCAGCCGGTGCTGCTGACGCTCATGGCCTGGGGCGACCGCCATATGAACCCGCAGGACCGGCCGGTGGTCCTGGAGCACAGCTGCGGCGAGGTGCTCAGCCCCCGGGTCGTCTGCGCCTGCTGCGGCGACGAGGCGGACGCCGCGAGCCTGACCCACCATGTGCGGTCGGCAGGCTGGACGACGACGGGTCCCGTGGAGGGCTGAGGGCCACGGCCGCCTCAGGACCGAGCTCCATGGAGACCCGAGGGCAACAGGGCCCGTGCGGACCTGGGATCGGGGCCGTCACCCAAGGACGGTACGCTGCGCAACGACCGGCGGGCGATCTCCGATCCGACCGCCCTTTCTGACCGCACGAGCACATTCGGGACGGCCCTAGCCCCATGAGTTGGTTCGAATCATTCATCCTCGGACTCGTCCAGGGGCTGACGGAGTTCCTTCCCATCTCCTCCAGCGCGCACCTTCGCCTCACCGCCGCCTTCGCCGGCTGGGAGGACCCGGGCGCGGCCTTCACCGCGATCACCCAGATCGGCACGGAGACGGCCGTCCTGATCTACTTCCGCAAGGACATCGCGCGGATCGTCTCGGCCTGGTTCCGCTCGCTGCGGGACAAGTCGATGCGCAGCGACCACGACGCCCAGATGGGCTGGCTGGTCATCGTCGGCTCGATCCCGATCGGTGTGCTCGGCGTGACGCTCAAGGACCAGATCGAGGGCCCGTTCCGTGATCTGCGGCTGATCGCCACGACCCTCATCGTGATGGGCGTCGTCCTCGGCGTCGCGGACCGTCTCGCCGCCCGCGACGAGATCGGCGGACGGCATCGCGTCGTCCGCGAGCGCAAGACGCTCAAGGACCTCGGCGTGAAGGACGGCCTGATCTTCGGCGTCTGCCAGGCGATGGCCCTGATCCCCGGCGTCTCCCGCTCGGGCGCGACGATCTCCGGTGGTCTGCTCATGGGCTACACCCGCGAGGCGGCGGCCCGGTACTCGTTCCTGCTGGCCATCCCGGCGGTGCTCGCCTCGGGCGCGTACGAACTGAAGGACGCGGGCAACGGCGGCCACGTCTCCTGGGGTCCGACGATCTTCGCGACGATCATCGCGTTCGCCGTCGGATACGCCGTCATCGCCTGGTTCATGAAGTTCATCACGACCAAGAGCTTCATGCCGTTCGTCGTCTACCGGATCATTCTGGGCATTCTGCTCTTCATCCTGGTCGGCACGGACGCCCTCAGCCCCCACGCGGGCGAGTCCGGTCACTGACCGGACCGGAACCGAGATCACCGCACGGGCCGGAGCCCGTCCGCGGCCGGCAGGAGTCGATGGACCGCCGGCGGGCGGACGGGCTCATGTCCGTTCGGGCGGGTACCGGGTTCGCGCCGGATCGGGACGGGTCGCCGGACTCGGGGGGTCTCCGGCGGCTCTTCTCTGGTGCGCGCCTCCCGAAGGGACGCGACGATCCTCCCGCCGGCACGGCTGAGCTGCGAGCGTGTGCACGGCAGGTGTCGACGCGTTCCGTTCACACCCCGTGTGAACCCGGCCGGCGGATCCGCCGGGCGCAATCCGGGCGCGCGTCGCACCCTGGAACCATGGCCTGGCAAGCACCCATCGTCATCCACCGCCCCTCCCCCGACGGCGGGCGGCGCGTCACCGTCCGCGGGCAGATCGTGGGCCTCGCGCACAACGACACGGACCTCGTCGAGTTCCTGCGCCGAGCCGGGCTCGAGGACGCCGACATGATCCTCGACGATCCGCATCTGGTGGAGTGGCGCGGCGGCCGCCCGCACCGGTGGGAGGCCGCCTAGACCGGGCTCGTCACGCCCGGGACTCGGACGTCAGGCCCCGGACTCGTACGGGACCCGGGCGATCTCCCGGATGCCGCCCAGCGTCCCCCACTCGTTCTTGCCGAGCCGGGTCAGCGGCCGCATGAGCGTGATCTCGGGGTGGCCGTCCACCATCACGGACTCGTCCACCGCCGCGTGCACCACCCGACCGAAGACGACGGTCGAGTCCCCGATCCGCAGCGTGCTGTGCAGCTCGCACTCCAGCGCCACCGGCGCGTGCGCCACCCGCGGCGGCTTGACCCGTAGGCTCGGCTCGCGTTCCACCCCGCAGGCGTCGAACTCGCTCACCCCGCGCGGGAAGTCCGTCGCCGTGGCGTTGATCTGCTCGAAGAGCGGCTCGGGCGCGAAGTTCACCACGAAGGCCCCGGTGTCCTCGATGTTGCGCAGCGAGTCCTTGCGGCCCACCGAGGTGAACTGCACCACCGGCGGGGTCACCGACGAGATCGTGAAGAAGGAATGCGGGGCCAGATTGTCCGTCCCGTCGGCCGAGGTCGTGGAGATCCAGGCGATCGGCCGGGGCACGACGGTGGCGGTGAGCAGCCGGTAGAAGGTGTTCCGGTCGCTCCGGTCGGGATCGATGTCGATGCGCATGACGGAAAGTATGACCGGGATCCGACCACGCCCACGCCGCACGGCTCTTGGCCCCGCGGCTCCCCCTGCCCGACACTGAGCCGATGACGCAGCGCGTGGATCTCGCGACCGTGATGGACCGGCTGGCCATCGACGACCTCGTCACCGGGTACGCGGTGGCCGTGGACGACTCCGACTGGACGGGCTACCGGGCGCTGTTCACCCGCGACGGCACGGCCGACTACCGCGGTTCCGGCGGCGTCGAGGGCCCGGCGGCGGAGGTGGCCGACTGGCTCGCGGAGACGATGCGGCTGTTCCCGGTGCGCCAGCACCTCATCGTGAACCGCCGGGTGACCATCCAGGACCTCGGCGGCTATCCGGGGGACACCGCGGAGGTCCACGCCGACTACGTGAACCCCATGCGCTTCGAATCGGGCGAGGACTTCGTCTGTGGCGGCCGGTACGCGTTCTCGCTGCTCCGGACGGACGCGGGCTGGCGGCTCCGTTCGGTCGTCGTACGGGAGAAGTGGCGCCGCGCGTAGGGACCGCGCGGCGCACACTGGAGGCGACACCTGGAGGCGCGGCGTGGGGATTGCGTTCGGCCGTGGCGGCACCGGCGCGGAGCACGGGCCCGGTGGCGGTGCCCGGCGCCCGCACTGGGCCCGTACGGAAGCCCGGGAAAGCGCCCGGGCGGGCTCAGGGGCCGGGGACGGCCCACCCGGGGACGGGCCGCCCGAGGACGCGCCGTCTCGCGCCGTGCGGACACCGCGTCGCGGCGCCCGCGCCGCGCTCGCGGTCGTCGCCGGCGCCCTGCCCGCGCTCGCCTTCCCGGCTCCCGCACTCTGGTGGCTCGCCTATGTCGCCCTCGTCCCGTGGCTGCTGCTGCTCCGCACCGCGCCCACGGCGCGCCGCGCCGCCCTGGAGGGCTGGCTGGGCGGCATCGGCTTCATGCTGGCCATGCACCACTGGCTGGCGCCGAGCCTGCACGTCTTCCTGCTCGTACTGGCCGCGCTGCTCGGGCTGTTGTGGGTGCCCTGGGGATGGCTGGTGCGGGCGATGCTCGGCGACGGGCCGTCCGGTCCGCGTGCCGTCGCCGCGCTCCTGGTCATCCCCTCCGGCTGGCTGCTGATCGAACTGGCCCGTTCCTGGGAGGCCTTGGGCGGGCCGTGGGGCCTGTTGGGCGCGAGTCAGTGGCAGGTCGCGCCGGCGCTGCGGCTCGCCTCCGTCGGCGGTGTGTGGCTCGTGTCCCTGCTGGTGGTGGCGGTCAACACGGCCGTGGCGCTTCTTGTGGTGTCGGCGGCCGCCGTACGGATCACGGCGCTGGTGGGACTCGTGGTGTGCGCGCTCACCATCGGCGTGGTCTGGTGGGGCACCGCACCACCACGGGAGCAGGGGACGGCGCGGATCGCCGTCGTGCAGCCGGGGGTGTACGACGGGTCCGGCGGCGCCGAGCGGCGGTTCGCCCGCGGCGAGGAGCTGACGCGTGAACTCGTCGGCCGGGACCTGGACCTGGACCTGGTCGTCTGGGGCGAGAGCAGCGTCGGCGCCGATCTGGCCACCCGCCCCGACCTCGCCGCCCGGCTGACGGCGCTCTCCCGCGCGGTGGACGCGCCGATCCTCGTCAATGTGGACGCCCGCCGCTCCGACCGGCCGGGCATCTTCAAGAGCGCCGTGCTGATCGGGGAGAAGGGCCCCACCGGCGACCGGTACGACAAGATGCGGCTCGTGCCGTTCGGCGAGTACGTCCCGGCCCGCGGCGTCCTCGGCTGGGTGACGTCCGTCGGCAAGGCGGCGGGCGAGGACCGGCGGCGCGGCACCGAGCCCGTGGTGATGACCCTGCCGGCCGACGGCGCCGAGCCTGCGCTGCGGATCGGTCCGCTGGTCTGCTTCGAGTCGGCCTTCCCCGACATGTCCCGTCGGCTGGCCCGCGACGGTGCCGACGTGCTGATCGCCCAGTCGGCGACCTCGACCTTCCAGGACAGCTGGGCGCCCGCCCAGCACGCTTCGCTCGCGGCGCTGCGCGCGGCGGAGTCCGGTCGGCCGGTGGTGCACGCGACGTTGACCGGCGTCAGCGCCGTGTACGGCCCCGACGGCAGCCGGATCGGTACGACGCTGGCCACCGACCGCAGCGCGGCGGCCGTCTACGAACTGCCCCTGGCCCGGACGACCACCGGCTACGCAAGCTTCGGCGACTGGCCGCTGTACGGCGCGCTGACCGTGCTGGCGGCGCTGTGCGCCGCCGAGGGCATGGGGGCGCTCAGGAGGCCTGTGTCAGAGCTTCGCGCACCACGCGCTCGCACAGCTCGTGGGTCGACAGGGCGTCCCGGGCACTGAGGTGCTTGCCGGCCCGTACGGCGTCGAGGAAGGCGATGACGGCCTGCTCGATGCCGCGCTGGCGGGCCACCGGCACCCAGTCCCCGCGTCGCCGGACGGTCGGCTGACCCTTGTGGTCCACGACGTCCGCGAGGTTGAGGACCTGGCGCTTGGTGTCCTGGCCGGAGACTTCGAGGATCTCCTCGGTGGAGCCGTTCATCCGGTTCATCATGCCGATGGCGGTGAATCCGTCGCCGGAGAGCTGGAGCACGACGTGGTGCATCAGTCCGCCGCGGATCCTGGCCCGTACGTCGGTGTGCTCGACCTCTCCCGGCAGCAGGAAGCGCAGGGTGTCGACGACGTGGATGAAGTCGTCGAGGACGAGGGTGCGCGGGTCCTCGGGCAGCCCGATCCGGTTCTTCTGCATGAGGATCAGCTCGCGCGGGTGGTCCAGGCACTGCTCGTAACTGGGGGCCAGGCGCCGGTTGAAGCCGACGGCCAGGCTCACCCCCCGCTCCTCGGCGAGCTCCACGAGCCGCTCGGAGTCGGCGTACTCGTACGCCAGGGGCTTGTCGACGTAGGTCGCCACACCGGCCTGGAGGAGCCGGGTGGCGATCTCGGCGTGCGTGGCGGTCGGCGCGTGCACGAAGGCGGCGTCGAGGCCGGCGGAGAGCAGCGAGTCGAGGTCGCTGTGGCGCCGCACCGCCGGTACGTGGTGGGTGTCGGCGACCCGCTCCAGGGTGGCCTTCGTCCGCGTCTGCAGGTGGAGTTCCACCCCGGGAAGGGCGGCGAGGACCGGGAGATATGCCTTCTGCGCGATGTCGCCGAGTCCGATGCAGCCGACCTTCACGGGGTCTCCCTAGCGCTGGGTGATGTGTCGTTCGCGGTTCTGTCCTTGGCGGATCTGCCGTTCGCGCTGGTCAGCTTACTCGCGGGCGGTCCGCGGCGACCGGCGGTCGCCAGTCGGCGATGCCGTCGAAACCGCGCAGGACGAGACCCGGGCCGAAGCGCGAGACGGCGGCGATGAGCGCGTTGCGCAGGGCGACGGCGGGGCGGGCGGAGAGGAGGGTCAGCCGGCCGGTCCGGGCGGCCTTGCGGACGATCGCCATGGTGCGCGGCAGCCGGTCGGCGGTGTACGCGGAGAGTGCGCGGCTCGGCGGAAGTCCCCGGCCGGAGTGGTGGGCGAGGACGATCGCGTCCTCGATGGCCTGGTTGCCGCCCTGGCCGAGCGTGGGCTCCATGGCGTGGGCGGCGTCGCCGAGCAGGGCGACGCGGCCGCGGTGGAAGGCGGGCAGCGGTCGGGGCATGTGGTGGACGTCGTGGCGCAGGACGCCGCCGGGGTCGACGGCGGCGAGGATCTCGGGCACCGGGTGGTGCCAGTCCCCGAACAGGCGCAGGAGTTCGGCCTTCTCGTCGTCGGGGGCGTGGGCGCCCTCGGGGGCAGCGGCCATCGCGTAGGCGTAGACACGGCCGTCCTTGAGGGGCTGGGTGCCCCAGAGTCGGCCCGGTCCCCAGGTCTCGTGCGGGGCGAAGGGGCGGTCGGGGGCGGGCACGACGACGCGCCAGGTCGTGAAGCCGGAGTACTCGGGACCCGCGTGGTCGGGGAAGAGGGCGCGGCGGACCGCGGAGTGGATGCCGTCGGCGCCGAGGACCAGTTCGGCCTCGATGTCCCCGTCGCCGGTGCGGACGACGGCGGGCCGGTCGTCGTCGCCGGGGTCGGCGAGGGACGCCGTCACTCCGGTCCGTACGACTCCGGCGGGGAGGGCGGAGGTGAGGATCTCCACGAGGGTGGCGCGGTGGAGCAGGACGAGGGGTCCACCGAAGCGCGCGGCGGCGGCCTTGGCGCTCGTACGGGCGAGCCAGCGGCCGTCGGGGGCGCGCATGCCGCCGTCGCCCTGCCAGGCGGACAGCTCGCGGACGCGGTCGCCGAGCCCGATGACGTCCAGGGCGCGCTGGGAGTTGGGGGCGAGGCCGATGCCGGCCCCGACCGGCTCGAGGGCGGCGGCGCGCTCCAGGACGGTGACGTCCCAGCCGCTCCGCTGGAGGGCGACGGCGGCGGTGAGTCCGCCGATGCCTGCTCCGATGACGACGGCACGGTGCTGTTCCATGACTGCTCCCTCGGAAACTACAGCTGTAGTGACTTCTCGACCGTACTACAGCTGTAGTCGGGTCGGTAGTAGGTTGACCCCATGACCGCACACACCCCCGGATCCGCCCCCGAACCCCTGGCTCCGGACTCCCCCGCCGCGCCCCTCTCCCGCGCCGAGCGGATCGGCGACGCCGCACTCGATCTCCTCGTCGAAGGCGGGATGCGCGGACTCACCCACCGGGCCGTGGACGAGCGGGCGGGGCTGCCGCAGGGCTCGACCTCCAATCACGCGCGCACCCGCCAGGCGCTTTTGGAGACCGCGGTCCGCCGTCAGGTCGAGCTGGAGGCCCGGGTTCTCACCCCGCACGAGATGCCGGGGCCGGACGCGGGCGCCGGAGAGCTGGTGGACGCACTCTCGCTCGCCCTGCACCGGTACCTCACCGACCACCGGGCGCTGCTCGTCTCGCGCTACGAACTCGCCCTGGAGGCCACCCGCCGCCCCGAGCTGCGCACCTTCTTCGACACGGCCGGGTTGGCCTTTCACGGGCCGTTGATCGCGATGATGGCGGACGCCGGCTCACCCGCCCCCGAGCGGCACGCGCTGTCCCTGATCGCGTGGTGCGAGGGGCTGATGTTCTCCTGCGCCGCGGGTTCGTTCCACTCCTCCGTGCCGAGCCGAGCCGAACTGCGGGTCGGGTTCGACGAGTTGCTGCGCGGCATGCTGGGCGGGTAAACGGCGCCGGATCCCCTGGCGCCCGCCACGATCACGGGCGACCGAGCGGCCTCTGCGTGCATGGAGCCATTGAATAGACGAGACGGTTAGTCTAGTGTCTTGACTAGACGCAACGGTAAGTCTCGACTGTGCCCGCGTCCGTACCTCAGACCGCTCACGAGAGGCCACGATCAGTGGGGAACTCAACCATCCGCGCCGGCGACCTCGCCGGTGCACCGGCGAGGGCACGAGGCGGCGGCCTCGCCGTGTTAGGCGTCGCCTTCGCCTTCTGGATCACCATGGCCGGCACGACCGCGCCCACCGCCCTCTATCCGATCTACGGCGAGGTCTTCGGCATCACGCCGTTCACGGTCACCGTCGTCTTCGCCGTCTACGCCGTGGGCGTGGTGGTCGGACTACTGGTCTTCGGGCGACTCTCGGACCAGGTGGGACGCCGACCCGTCCTGCTGACCGCGACCTTGCTCTCCGTCGCCGCGGCGATCGTCTTCATCTACGCGGAGGGCGTGACCACCATGCTCATCGCCCGCGTCGTCTCCGGGTTCTCGGCCGCCCTGGTGACCGGCGCCGCCACCGCCTCACTCACCGAACGCCTCGGGCAGGACAGCCGCGTCAAGCCCGCCACCCTGGCCCTGTTCGCCAACATGGGCGGCCTCGCCTGCGGCACTCTCCTCGCGGGGATCCTCGCGGACGTCACGCGGTCCCCACTGCGCACCCCCTGGGTCGTCATGCTCGTCCTGGCCGCCGTCGGTGCGCTGGCGGTGGCGATGAGCGGGGAGAGCTCCACGCACCGGTCCAAGGTCTCCCTCCGGCTCCAGCGGCTGCACATCCCGGGCGAGATCCGGTCGGACTTCCTGCGCTCCGCGATGGCGGCGGGTGCGGGCTTCGCGGTGCTCGGCGTGCTGACCGCCGTGACGGGACTGTTCCTCGGCACCGTGCTGCACGAGTCGAGCCACTCCCTGACGGGCCTCGTGGTCTTCGTCGCGTTCGCCTGCACCGCCCTCGGTCAGCTCCTGGTGCGCGTCCTCAAGGCCGGCGTCGCCCTGCCGACGGCGTGCGCGGGGCTGATCGTCGCCTCGGCCCTCATCGCCACCGCGATGGCGACGAGCACGCTGACGCCGCTGCTCATCGGGGCCGCCGTGAACGGACTGGCGACAGGTGTCGCTCTCGGCCACGGCATCGGCAGCATCACCACGCGCAGCGCTCCACAGCATCGCGGCGCGTCGGTCTCCACCTTCTTCGCCATCCTGTACTCGATGCTGGCGGTGCCCGCCGTGGGCGTCGGCGTCCTGATCCGCGAGACCAGCCTGCGTCCGGCGGGCGAGACGTTCAGCGCGGTGGTCGCGGCACTCGCGCTCGGCGTCCTGCTCAGCCTGGTCCGCACGGGCCGGAAGACGGGGTGAGCCGTGACCGCCGCGAAGCTTCCCGGCGGACCGGCCGACACGGCTGTGCCAGAATCACCACAGGTCACGACTCGAAGGGTTGAGGGAACCATCAGCACTACGCGGAAGCCACGACCGGCCTGCGAACAGACCGATGTCGTCAGCCGAACGGGCCCACGCCGCAGCGAGAGCGTGCGGCTCGCGGTGCTCCACGCCGCGGACGACCTCCTGGTCGAGCGAGGTTTCGCCGCCCTGACCATCGAAGGCATCGCGCAGCGCGCGGGCGTGGCCAAGCAGACGATCTACCGCTGGTGGAAGTCGAAGGTCGACATCCTTCTCGACACCCTCATAGACGATGCACGCGAGGCCCTGGAGTGGCACCCGGGCCACGGCAGCTCCGAGGAAGAGCTGAGGGCCCAACTCCGGCGCGTGGCCGACTTCTTCGAGGAACCGGCCGGCCAGGTGCTGCAGGCCCTCATCGGCCAGGCCCAGCTGGACGCGGACACGGCCGGCTCGCTGCGGGACGGCTTCCTCCGGGAGCAGCGCGAGCGCGACACGGCCGGCCTGCGCGCGCTCCTCGCCCGCGATGACGACGCCGCGGTCGACGGGCGGAGCGTCGACCACCTCGTGGATGTTCTCCTCGGCCCCCTGTACTACCGCGTGCTCGTGTCGGGTAAGCCCATAGACAAGGAACTCGTGGACGCCACCGCCCGACTGGTGCTCACACTCGCCAGAGAGCAGAACCGTCGCGATTGACCGGCAGTTCGGCAATTCGGCAGTTTGATGATTCGGCAGTTCGGCAGTTCGGGTTGATCGCCGTATGCGAGTGGCTCCCGGCACGCCTGCCGGG
>NZ_JBHWJZ010000002.1:375424-458944 GCF_042731085.1 Streptomyces sp. NPDC059875 | reverse complement strand
AGGCCCCCGCTCCGGGTCGGAGCGGGGGCCTTCGGCGCGGCGGGGGTCAGCCCTGCCAGGAGTGGGAGGGGCGGAAGCCCGACTGACGCTCCAGGCGGCGCCAGCCGGCCGTCGAGCGGCCGTGGCGGGAGGTCGCCGCGTCGTCCGCGGGCTGGGCGGCCGCGCGGGCGAGCAGCACCGCGGTGATCGCGGCCAGCTCTTCGGGGTCGGCGTGGCCCTTCTCGACTCGGAGAAGGTTGGCTGTGGCAGGTGTGGTCACGTGTCGGCTCCTCTTACTGAGGCGGGTTGCCGTGCTTGCGGGACGGCAGGTCGGCGTGCTTGGTGCGGAGCATGGCGAGGGACCTGATCAGGACCTCCCGCGTCTCTGCGGGGTCGATCACGTCGTCGACCAGTCCGCGCTCCGCCGCGTAGTAGGGGTGCATCAGCTCGGCCTTGTACTCCTTGACCATGCGGGTCCGCATGGCCTCGGAGTCCTCGGCCTCGGCGATCTGCTTGCGGAAGATGACGTTGGCGGCACCTTCGGCGCCCATCACCGCGATTTCGTTGGTGGGCCAGGCGTACGTCAGGTCGGCGCCGATGGACTGGGAGTCCATGACGATGTACGCGCCGCCGTACGCCTTGCGCAGGATCAGGCTGATCCGGGGCACGGTCGCGTTGCAGTACGCGTACAGCAGCTTCGCGCCGTGGCGGATGATTCCACCGTGCTCCTGGTCGACGCCCGGCAGGAAGCCGGGTACGTCCAAAAGGGTGACGATCGGGATATTGAAAGCATCGCACATCTGGACGAAACGGGCGGCCTTCTCCGAGGCCTCGATGTCCAGGACGCCGGCCAGGGACTGCGGCTGGTTGGCGACGATGCCGACGACCTGGCCGTCCAGGCGGGCCAGCGCGCAGATGATGTTGCGGGCCCAGCGCTCATGGATCTCCAGGAAGTCGCCGTCGTCGACGAGCTCCTCGATCACCTTGTGCATGTCGTAGGGGCGGTTGCCGTCGGCCGGCACCAGGTCGAGCAGGACGTCCGAGCGGCGGTCCGCCGGGTCCTCCGAGGCGACGGTCGGCGGGTTCTCTCGGTTGTTCTGCGGGAGCATCGACAGGAGGTAGCGCACCTCGGCGATGCACGTCTCCTCGTCGTCGTACGCGAAGTGCGCCACGCCGCTCGTCTCGGCGTGCACATCGGCGCCACCGAGGCCGTTCTGGGTGATCTCCTCGCCGGTGACCGCCTTGACGACGTCCGGGCCGGTGATGAACATCTGCGAGGTCTCGCGGACCATGAAGACGAAGTCGGTCAGCGCGGGGCTGTAGGCCGCGCCACCGGCACACGGGCCGAGCATCACCGAGATCTGCGGGATGACACCCGAGGCGCGGGTGTTGCGCTGGAAGATGCCGCCGTAGCCGGCGAGGGCGGAGACGCCCTCCTGGATACGGGCACCGGCGCCGTCGTTCAGCGAGACGAGCGGGGCGCCGGACGCGATGGCCATGTCCATGATCTTGTGGATCTTCGTGGCGTGGGCCTCGCCCAGCGCGCCGCCGAAGATCCGGAAGTCGTGCGCGTAGACGAAGACCGTGCGGCCCTCCACCGTGCCCCAGCCGGTGATGACACCGTCGGTGTACGGCTTCTTCGCCTCCAGGCCGAAGCCCGTGGCGCGGTGCCGGCGCAGCTGCTCGACCTCGTTGAAGGAACCGGGGTCGAGCAGCAGCTCGATCCGCTCGCGAGCGGTCAGCTTGCCCTTGGCGTGCTGCGCCTCGGTCGCCCGGTCGCTCGGGCCGCGCCGAGCCTCCTCGCGCAGGGCGTGCAGCTCGGCCACACGGCCACGCGCGTCGGTCGGCTCGCTCGGGATCTGGTCCACAACGGTCATGTACCGACCCTACGAAGCCGACCAAGGAAATCCCGCCGTCGACTCCGTACAGTCTCCCGCGTCTATTCCTGGTGGAGTAAGACAGAACCGTTGAGAGTGAGGCCCGAGTCAACAGCCGGACACCCCATGTGTTTGTAGGGTTTCCACACAACCCCTTGCGCACGGCCCGCTGTGCGGACCCCTACACGACCACCTCGCAGCGGTGGGTGACGCCCGCGGCACCAGGGGTGATCCGCAGCCGTAGCGAGCGGCCGGTGGCCAGCACCTCCACCGAGGGATCGTGGCCGATCACGCGGCGGACCGGCTGGTCCCAGACGAGCTCGAGCGGCAGCCCGGTGCGCGAGGGCTCACTGATCCGGAGGTCGAGGACCGAACGCCGGCGGCGGATCAGGACGCTCGCCGGAGCCGTGACCGTGAGGCGTCCCACCGTACCCGCCCGCCACAGGTTCGCCGCCGTGAGGCCCAGGGACGGGACGCCGACGGCCTGCCGGTCGACGCTGTTGTCCAGGATCGTCAGCCAGTCCTCGTCGGCGGCGCGGGCGGCCAGGGTGCGCCGGGAGGCCCCCGGCATCAGGAGGTAGGCGTACGAGGCGCCGACCGGGTCCGTGCCGTGGTCGAGCCACAGGGTCTCGTAGGTGCGGGTACGGGTCTCGGTGGAGCTGGTGGTGTTGATGTCGCTCCAGGCGCCGGTGCGCTCCTCGCGCAGGGTCCGGAGATTCGCCGCGCCCTGGGGGAAGACCCAGCCGCCGTGTCCTTCGAGGTGCGCCCAGCGGCTGCCGGTGGTGAGCGCCTGCGCGCCTCCCCCGTCGCCGAGGTTGCGGTTGTCGACGACGGTTTCCACGGGGACGCCGTCGGCGGCCGTTATCCCCGCCCCGAGGCAGATCACGGTGTCCGCCGCGCAGAACCAGGACTTACGGGCCTCCAGGGTGGAACCGAGGCCCTTGAGGTGCTGTCCGACGGCGGCGAACTCGCCGTCGGTGGCCCCGCCGACCCACTGCACGGCCGGCTTCGGGGCGCCCCACTCGCCACCGGCGCGGTCGGCGAGGCGCTTGGTGGACACGGTGGTGCCGGGGAGCCGGTAGGGGTCGACGGTGGGCCAGAACCAGTCGGTGTACTGATCGCCCGTGTCGGGGGTCCACCAGGAGAGCATCCCGGCCCCGGTGTGCCAGCCGCGCGGGTTCTCGCCGTTGCCGCACTCGTAGTACGAGATCCTCTCCGAGGCCATGGCGATGTTGGCGGCCCAGCCGGGGCGGCGGTGGACGGCCCGGTCCATGGCGGCGAACAGCCGGTGCCCGGTCGGCTCGGGGGCGGCCGGGACGGGCGCGTCGGCGACGGCCTGCAGCCGGGCGAGGTCGGCGACGCCGAACTGGCGGGCGGAGAGGATCGGGGAGACGGTGTCCCGTTCGATCCAGCCCTTCACGCGCGCGTGCCACCGCTCGCGTTCGGAGGCGCTCGCGCCGCCCGCGAGCAGCGCGATCGCGGCGATGATCCCCTGGCCGTGGAAGTGGTCGGAACGCATGACGCGGCGCTCGTCGTTCTTGAGGTAACCCCGGCTGATGGCACGGCCGTTGACGCTGTCCATGATCAACCCGTTGTAGATGAGGGGCGCGTAGGCCCGCTCCACGCTGTCGAGGACGATCTGCCGGTTCGGGTCGGTGACCGCCCAATCGGAGCCGGCGAGCAGGGCGAACAGACGACCGAGGCCGTCGAGCATGACCTGTCCGTAGGTGCCCGAGTAGGCGACCCAGGTGTGCTGGACGAACGAGCCGTCGGCGTAGAGGCCGTCGCCCTTGGTGACGTACGGGAAGACGGGCGAGAGGGCGTCGCGGGCGAGGGCGATCTTGGCGGGGTTCGCGCCGACGATGCCGCGCAGGGCCACGGAGCGGCAGAGGTCGACGCGGTTGGCGCCGGTGGAAGTGCCGCTGTAGTTCGTGAGCATCGAGTCGGGGACGAAGTGGTCGACGGCCGCGCAGGCGGCCGCGATCCGCTCGGGGCCGAGGTGCGGATGGAGCGCGGCGACGATGTCCATGAGGAGGCGGGGGCTGCCTATCTGCC
This sequence comes from Streptomyces sp. NPDC059875, assembly GCF_042731085.1. Lineage (NCBI taxonomy): Bacteria > Bacillati > Actinomycetota > Actinomycetes > Kitasatosporales > Streptomycetaceae > Streptomyces > Streptomyces sp. NPDC059875. The sequence goes on along the minus strand of NZ_JBHWJZ010000002.1, from coordinate 455,033 downwards.
ACTCCCACCAGTTGCCGTAGCGGACGGTGCCGGGGTGGTAGATCCGCGCGGAGAGGTGGTCGAGGCCCCGGAGGACGTCGGCGAGCAGGGTCGGATCGCCGGTGAGCCCGGTGCCGGGTTGCAGATGGGCCTGCGTCATCGTCCACAGGCGGCCGTAGCTCTGGGTGATGCCGGAGGGCGGGTCGAAGGTGTGGCCCGGCCAGAGGGAGGTGTCGGTGGGGGCCATCGACGCCCGGAACGTACGGGCGAGGTCGCCGGTCTCGGCGAGGCGGGAGGCGTACGGCTCGGCGCCGGCATCGAAGCCGGCGCCGAGCTGGATGTCGAGCCAGCGCCGCCGCAGCGCCTCGAACTCCCCCTCCTGCGCGTGGGCGAGAGGGGGCGGTCCCAGGGTCGCGGCCGCGGCGGTGGCGCCGGCCGTGGTCAGGAAGGTGCGGCGGGACCAGACGGGAAGGGGCACAGGAGCCTCCCGGGGGAAGAGGTGTAGACCGGTTGGCGCCCGGTGTAGCACCTGCTTTCCGACGCAATCAATGAGCACGACAGGCCGCGGAACAAGCGCTTTCTGCCAACTCCCGTCCGGTCTGCACCTTTCAGCCGCCGCAGTGGAACCGCGCGTTCCCCCAGTCCGCGTGGTCGTTGCCGTTCCCGTCGCCGCCATCCCCGACCACCAGGTCGACATAGGACGCACCGGTGACGTCGGCGCTCAGCGACCAGGCCGGGTCCGTCGCCTTGAGGACCGGCGACTTCACCTTCTCCGTACCGTCGGCGCGGACGCTGAACTGGACGGTGCCGCGGGTGGCCTGGACGTCGTCGACGCCGACCTCGGCGGTCAGCGAGGTGCACTTCCCGCCCAGGTAGTAGCGGACCGTGGCCGGGGCGTGGGTGCCCAGGCCCTTCGCGTACGCCACTCCCCCGATCCTCAGCGGGCTGCCGTCGCCGGTGCCCGTCTCGCCGTTGGACAGGTCGCGCTCGACCGGTCCCCAGCCGTTGGTCGCGGACGTCCAGTCCAGGTCGCTCGCCCAGCCGTCCGTGGTGGGCGGCGGGGGCAGCGTACGGACGGAGGTCGCGGCGCTCAGCTTCCGCGCCTCTCCCCCGACGGTGTACGTGAGCGTCGAACCGAGCGGGTACGTCTGGTACTTCGCGTCCACCGGGGGCGTCACCTGCCAGGTGGCGGTGGCCTGGGCGCCCGCCGCGACCGTACCGAGGGCGACGGGGGCGGCCGGCTCGGCGATCCAGCCCGCGGGGAGCTCCAGGGCGGCGGTGGCCCCGGCGACGGCGCCCGCCTCGTCGTTGGCGAAGGTGGCCGTGACCTGGTTCGGGCGGCCCGGCTCCAGGGTCTCCGGGGCGGCGAGGCCGAGCGTGCCGCAGGCCGCCTTCTCCGGCGCCGGGCCCAGGTCGGTGACGGTGAAGGAGTCGAGCACGAAGTCGGCTCCGTCGGGGGCGTCGGCGCGCTTGCGCAGCCCGGTCCAGGTGTCGCCGCAGCCGGCGGTCACGGTCTCGGAGAAGTGGCCCGTGGTCCTCTGCTGTCCGACGGGCGTACGGCGGGTCTCCACCGAGGTCCCGTTCGTACGGTCGTAGCCGGTGACCCACTCGTAGGCGCCCGCGTGGCTCGACTGGTAGTCGTACGTGACGCGGTAGCTGCGCCCGTCCTTCATCGGGACGGTCCAGGGCGCGGTGCGGTAGACCAGGCCGCTGTTCTCGTCATGGGACTTCAGCGACTCCGCGCCGCCGATGACGTCGTCGACGAGCTTTCCGTTCCAGCCGGCCTGGGTGTACGGGGCGTGCAGCTGGGCGATGTGGGTGCGCGGGTCGGTCGTACCGCCGGAGTCGCCCTTGAGGAAGGGGCCCCAGCCCTGGTCGACGGCCTCGAAGTCCTCGTGCACGAGCGCGCCGGCCTTGGTGGCGGGGTCGTTGGCGACGATCCGGACGTCGTCGATGCGGACGGCCGCCGGGCTGCCGTTCGCGGCCTCGATCCTGAGGGTGGTGGAGCCGCTGCCGGGGGCGGTGAAGGTGACCTTGGCGCGCTGGAGGCGGGTGCCGTTCCAGTCGGAGGCGGCGACCCGGTCCTGGACGGCCGAGCGTTCCACGGTGACGGACTTCCCGCCGGCGGAGAGGGTGGTCGGGCGGGTCCTCCCCGGCTCGACCTCGATGAGGGCGGAGGCGGTGTACCGCTTGCCGGGGGTGAGACCGGTGATCTGCTGCCGCACGGACGCGGTGGCGGAGCCCGTCAGCCTCGCGCTGTTGCGGCCCTGGGTGTCGGTGTCGCGGGCGACGGTCCCGGCCTTCGACCAGGCGCCGAGCCTCGCGTCGTTGAAGCCGGGGTCGTCGACCGGGGTGCCCTGGCCCCAGCGGGGGTCGCTCGGCTCGGGGGCGCGGTCCGGGTAGAGGACGTAGGGCTGTCCCGCGGCGGCGTCGAGGGTGATCCGCCCGTCGACGGGACGCACGGTCGCGGTCTTCACACGGCCGTTGTCGGTGAGCTTGTAGACGGCGTACGAGCCGCTGCCCGGGACCGTCCAGGTCGTGGAGCCGCCCGCCTTGTTGTAGTGGTACAGCTTCTTGCCGCCGTCCCAGGGCAGCAGGTAGTTGTCGCCGTCGAGGACCTTGCGGCCGTTCTCGTAGAACGTGCGGCGGCCGTCCTCGACGGTGCCGCGCACGCCGCCGGTGAAGGTGAGGTCGTTGCCGCTCCAGCGGGTGATCTTCTGCTGCTGGAGGTACTTGGCGGGCAGGTTCTTCTGCCAGATGTTGGCGTAGAAGTGGTTCCAGTCGGTCTCGCCGGTCCAGCCCTCGAAGTCCTCGAGGGCTGTCTGGCCGAGGACCGGGTGGTTGTTCCAGACGTCCTTCTCGCCGTTGCGGATGAAGCGGATGATCTGGGAGTTGAGGCCCTTGTTGGTGGCCCCGCCGTAGTTCAGGTCATTGGCCCAGTGGGACCAGAGGGACGCCCGCTCGAACTTCTCGGACCACTCGGTGGCGACGTTCCAGCCCTGGGCCTGCACGGCCTGGACGGTCTTGTCGGCGATCCAGCCGTGCGTGTAGTAGACGTCGATGTAGAGCATCGACAGGTTCGGGTCGGTCTCGTCGCGCAGCTGCTGGAAGCGGCGGGCGAGGTCGCCGCTGTTGATGTCCCGGCGCTGGTCGATGTAGTAGCTCTGGTTGAGCCAGTTCCAGCCGGGCTTGGTCTTGTCGACGAGGGTCTCGCTGAAGTTCTTCGCCTCGGGGTACGACTCGGTGGCGTTGACGTGGACGCCGAAGCCCGCGCCCCACTTCTTGCCTTCCCTGAGCAGCTTGTTGAGGTCCTCGAGGCCGCCGGCCCGCTTGTTGTAGTTGCCGCCGTAGTCGGGGTGGGCCGAGTCGTGACCCTCGGAGCCGTACCCCTTGAGCAGGGCGAACTGGCCCAGTCCGTCGGTGGCGAGCGAGATCCGCTTGACGTCGTCGAGGGTGCGCAGGAAGGGATGGGTGGCGTTGGAGGCGAAGTTGAACGGGATGTGGGCGATGACCCGGCCGGGGGTCTGCTCGCTGCCCGGGGCCTTGACGCCGATCGTGCGGAAGGCGAGCGCGCCGTCCTGCCAGTCGGTCTTCCCGTCGGCGTTGGCGTCCGGGGTGACGACCACCTTGGCCCAGGGCAGGTCGTTCCCGCTCTCGGGCCGCGGTGCTCCGGCGCCGCGGTGGGTCCACTGGCCGGACCAGACGCCGACGCGGGTCTCGGTCGCGGTCTTGCGGGCCTGGTGCCAGAAGCGGGCGCCGTCGCGGGCGCTCGGTCCCGAGGGCGTGTCGTAGCTGGAGTTGGACTCGAGGGCGGCGGCGAGCCGGCCGGTGTTGACGATCGCGTAACTCGCGCCGACGGGACTCGTCTCGGCGGGCGTGGCGTCGGTGATGTCCGCGAAGACGTCGGCGGTACGGGTGGAGTCGGGGTCGAGCCGGGTGAAGGCCGTCGCGGCCCCGGTGTCCGCCGAGCCGACGGAGACGAGGTCGTGGCCGGGTATGTCGAGGGTGCCGATCCGGAAGGCCTCGGTGTCTCGGACGGCGGTGACCTTGAAGGTGGTCGCCCGGCCGCTGACGCTCAGGGTCGCGTCGATCTCGACGCCGGCCAGGGCGGGGAAGGTGAGGGTGTACGCCGCGCTGGTGGCGGTCAGGGTGGGGGCGCCCTTGGCCTGGACCGGGTACGCCGTGCCGTTGAGGACGACCTGGGTGACCGGGGCCGTACTGCCGAGGAGGCGGGCGCCGGTGGCGCGGTCGGTGTACGAGACGACGCGCGGGAAGTCCTCGGCGACGGCGACGGCGAGCTGGTCGGAGCCGATGACGGCTTCGGCGGCCTCGCCGGCGGCACGTGCGGGGGCGGGGACTTCGGGGACTTCGGCGCGGGCGGGCCCGGACAGGGCGAACACGGCCGACGAGGCGACGGCGAGCGCGCAGGCCGCACGGATTCTTCGCGACTTGGGGAGGGGCATGGGGACTAGTTGGCCCGGGTCGCGCAGCACCGTCAACGAGATCGCGACCCGGCGGCCCCAGCAGTCCAAGAACCCCCTTCGGTTAGTCCAAGTGGCGGCCGAAGGGGGCTTCTTGGGTCGGGCGGTACGGTCAGCAGCCGCCGCAGTTGTAGTAGGTCACGTCCCAGTGGTTGCCCTCGTCGGCGTAGATGTTGCCGGCGCCGGACTTCCACTGCGGAGCTCCGTCGCCGCGCACACCGATGTAGGTGAAGGTGTTCTTGATGTAGTTCCCGAGGCAGGTGTACTTGCTGAAGTCGAGCTTGTAGCCGTTCCAGTGCGAGTACGTGCCGCCGGCGTGGCCGGTCTCGGTGCCGCCCGTGATGTTCAGCGCGCAGCCGCTGGCGCTCTTGAGGGTCTGGGCGCCCTTGGCGGTGGCGAGGTTGAGCTGCTCGAAGGACGTACAGGTCGGGTTGTTGCGGTCGGAGCAGCCGCCGGACGACGACCACGTGATGCCTGAGCTGCGGAACATCGAGGTCGCGGTGGCGTGGCTGATCTTGGTGGCCGCGTGCGCGTCGGTGGCGCCGGCGAGGACGCCGACGCCGGGGGCGAAGAGGGCGCCCAGGACCAGGGCGAGCGCGGTGAGGACGGAGCGGAGCTTCATCGGGGAGTGCCTCCTGCTGGTGACCGTGACGGACGGGACGGCTGTGCAGGTGGATCAGAGAGATGGTGCCGCAGCTCTACGCGCGTCCGCCAGAGGGCCTCGGCACCTTCCGGGTGAACATCTTCCACAACTGTTGAAAGTTGAACGGAATAGGTCTATGGTCGTTCTCGTTGAAGGTTCAACAAAGCATGAACCTCGTCCCCAAGGAGCACGTCATGGGCATCTTCGGCCGCAAGAGCAACGACACCGACACCGCCGTCGCCACCCTCCCCGTCGACCCGGCGCTCGCCGCGCTGACCGGCGACTACACGATCGACCCGGCCCACAGCAGCATCGGCTTCACCGTCCGTCACGCGATGGTCACCAACGTGCGCGGCACCTTCGCCGAGCACGAGGGCACGCTGAAGCTGGACGGCGCGAACCCGGGCGCGTCCGCCGCCACCATCGACGTCAAGATCGCCTCCATCGACACGGGCATCGGCGACCGCGACGGCCACCTGCGCAGCGGCGACTTCTTCGACGCCGAGCAGTTCCCGCTCATGACCTTCCGCTCCACCGAGGCGCAGCAGCTGGGCGGCGACAAGTACCGCGTGACCGGCGACCTCACGATCAAGGACGTGACGAAGGCGCTCTCGATCGACCTGGAGTTCAACGGCACGGCCACGGACGTCTACGGCAACGAGCGCGTGGGCTTCGAGGGCTCGGCCGAGATCCTGCGCTCCGACTGGGGCCTGACCTGGAACGCGGCCCTGGAGACCGGCGGTGTCATGGTCAGCGACAAGGTGAAGCTGACCTTCGACATCTCCGCGATCAAGAACGCCGCCTGAGCCCGACGCCCCCCGGGGGCACACACGAGCGCGCCCGCCTCTCCGTCACGACGGAGGGCGGGCGCTCGGCGTTCTCCGGGGTCGGAGCGGGGGCGGAGTGGGGTCCCCGCGGGTGTCGGCGGGGTCCCAGCGGGTGCCGGCGGGGTCCCAGCGGGTGCCGGCAGGTCAGAGGGCCGCCTCGGCAGCCCGGACCACCGCCGGGATCAGGCGGTCGTTCTCCGGGCCGCCCGGCCCGGACATGAAGCCGAAGCGGCGGCGGGTGTAGCTGTACGCGAGGCCGGTGGACGGGTCCGCGAAGGCCTGGGAGCCGGGGGCGCCGCTGTGGCCGATCGCGGCGGGGGTCAGCGCGGGATGGCGGGTGGCCAGCGGGACGAAGCCGAGGCCGAAGGCGTTCTCCGCGCCGGTCACCAGGTCGGTGCCCGAGGAGTGGATCCGGGCCACCTCGGCGAGGGTGTCCGGCTTCAGGAGCGGGGGCCGCCCGTCCAGCTCGCCCGCGATCGCCGCGTACATCCGCGCGAGGCCCCGCGCGGAGCCGATGCCACCGCCGGAGAGCGGCGCCTTGGCCCGTACCGTACGGGAGTTGGCGTACGCGACCAGGTCCAGCGGCGGGTCGGCGTGGAAGTCGAAGGCGATGGCCAGCAGGCTGTCCGGCGCGATCGGGTTCGCCTCAAGGAGCGCCTGCTGCGCGGGGGTGGGCTTCATCGGCAGCGCGGGGCGGAAGCGGGGCTCCAGCTCCTCGGGGAGTCCGAGGTAGTAGTCCAGGGCGTACGGCGCCCGGACCCGCTCCTCGAAGTGCTCCTGGATCGTGCGCCCGGTGGCCCGGCGCACCACCTCGCCGACCAGCGCGCCGATGACGAGGGCGTGGTAACCGTGGCCGGAACCCGGCTCCCAGAAGGGGCGCTGCCCTGCGAGCCGCGCGGCGACCACCCGGTCGTCGGCGAGCTCGTCGAGCGTGAGGCCGCCGTCGGCGCCGATCACGCCCGAGCGGTGGGCCAGAAGCTGGCGGAGGGTGAGCCTCCCCTTGCCCTCGGCGGCGAACTCCGGCCACCAGGAGGCGACTTCCCTGTCCAGGTGGAGCACGCCGTCCTGCACGAGGAGCGCGGCGACCAGCGCCATCGCGCCCTTGGAGGAGGAGTAGAGGCCGAGCAGGGAGTCCCCCTCGACACCGTCGCCGCCCCACAGGTCGACGACCTGGCGCCCCTGGTGGTAGACGGCGAGCTGGGCCCCGCCGTCGCTCGCCTCGTTCGCGACCACGCCTCCGAACGCCTCCCGTACGGACTCGAAGCCGGGCTCCACGGTGCCGTGGACGTCGCTCATCGCTGTCTCCCCCTGGTCGCTCCCACGCGGTCGAAGGTGAGAACGATCAGCGGTGCCGGGTTCTTCCCGGGGTGTTGTCAGTGGGGGTCGCTAGCGTCGGAACCATGGAATTCCGTATCGACAGCAGCGTGTTGACCGAAGCCGTGGCCTGGGCCGCCCGCGTCCTGCCCGCCCGTTCGCCCGTGCCGGTGCTCGGCGGGCTGCTCCTGGAGGCGAGCGACGGCCTGCTGCGGGTCTCCGGCCTCGACTACGAGGCGTCGGCGCGCATCGAGGTCGAGGCGGACACGGCACGGGAGGGTCGGGCGCTGGTCCTCGGGCGGCGGCTGCTCGACATCTGCAAGGTGCTGCCCCGGGGCGTGGTGGAGTGCGCGGTCGAGGGGGCGCGCCTCTCGGTGACGGGCGGGGAGGCCCGCTTCGGGCTCTCCCTGCTGCCGCTGGACGACTATCCGGCGCAGCCCGGGCTGCCCGCCTTCCGGGGCGTGGTGGACGCCGAGGCGTTCGCGGAGGCCGTCGGACAGGTGGCGGTTGCGGCCGGTCGGGACGACTCGCTGCCCGTCCTCACCGGGATACGTCTTGCGCTCGACGGTACGACGATGACGCTGGCCGCGACCGACCGCTACCGCTACGCGGTCCGCACGCTGGAGTGGAAGCCGGAGGGCGCGGACGGGGACGTCGCGGCGGACGGCGGCATCGCGGCGGACGGGGAGGGTGCGGACGTGGTCGTGCCGGCCCGGCGGCTGACCGAGATCGCCCGCTCGCTGACCTCGACGGGGCCGGTCCGCCTCGCCCTGGACGGCGGTTCGATCGGCTTCGAGAGCGAGGGGACACGGACGACGACCCGCCTGCTCGACGGCCGGCTGCCCCGCCACGACAAGCTGTTCTCCCTGGGGGAGCACGCCGTCGCCGTGACCGACCGGGCTCCGTTGCTCGAGGCCGTGAAGCGGGTCGCGGTGGTCGCGGAGGGCGACAGCCCGGTCCAACTCGCCTTCGCCGGGGACACGGTCCAGCTCCAGGCCGGGTACGAGGACGACGTGGCCTCCCAGCGGCTGCCGGCGCTGCTCGAGGGCGCGGAGTCGATGGCGGTCGCCTTCAACCCCGGGTATCTCCTGGACGCGCTCGGCTCCTTCGGCACCGACTCCGTCCGCTTCCACCTGCTCGGTCCGGGCCAGCGGGCGCTGATCACCGACCGGCCGGGCGGGGTCCACCAGCATCTGCTGATGTCGGTGAAGCCCTTGGTGTAGACCCCATGGCCAGGCCGTTACGGGCACCGGGCTCAGAAGCCGCCACCACCGAAGTCCCCGCCACCGCCGAAGTCGCCGAACCCGCCACCGCCGCCGCCGAAGTCGCTCGAGCCGAAGTCGCCGGAGCTGAACTCGGCGCCGGAGACGTCACCGCCCTCGAACTCTCCGGCCCCGTACTCGGAGGCGTAGGCCGGGGTGGCGAGCATCGAGCCGAGCATGGTGCCGACGAGGAGGCCGGGGAGCATGCCGCCGCCGAAGTAGCCGCCGGCCCAGGGTCCGTACGCCGGTCCCGCCTCCCAGTACGGGCGGCGGCCGTCGTAGGTCTCGACGGTGCGCGCCAGGGGCTCCTGCCCGTCGTCGAGGCGGGCGGCGTCGGCGGCGCAGACCGGGACCTCGCGGGCGGCGCCGCCGACCGGGGTCCAGGTCCGGTCCTCGGCCGAGGGGCCGTGGCGCGGGTCGAAGAAGCAGGGGGCGCGACGCTCGGGCAGCGGCCTGGACTCGCGGCGAGCTGCCAGGACGGCGAGCGAGAAGCGACCGTCCTCCAGCTGCTGGGTCACTCCCTTGACGTCGTGCGGATGCGTGGCGGAGCCCATCAGCGACTTGGCCTTGTCGTACGAGTCCAGCGCACGCTCGTAGTCGCCGCGCATGGCGTCGTCGGCGCCGGCCTCGGCCGGGTGGAAGTCGAGGCGTTCGAGCTCTTCGCCGAAGGCGGTGATGTCCTCGTCGACGACGACCCGGAGCTTGTCCAGGGCCTCGCGCTCCTCGGCCTCCTTGCGGAGCCGGTTGCGGCGGACGATCGCGTACGCGCCCGCACCGCCGGCGGCGACGACCGCGCCGAGGGTGATCAGCCCGCCGACCGGAACGCCGTCGTCCGTGCCCACGGAACCCCACGAGGCCGGCGCGGAGCCGGACAGGCTCGGCAGGGCCTGGTCGACGAAGTTGTTCAGCTCGGTCTTGGCGTCCACGCCGGGCTGGCGCACGGAGGTGACCAGGTTGTTCACGGCGTCCGCGGACATCACCGAGCGGTCGGCGGCGGCGTCGAACCCGTCACCGAGCCGGACCCCGTACAGCCCGGTCACGCCGGTCTGGGTCCGCAGATTCTGCAGGAGGTTCTCGGGCGGATACTCGCTGTTCGCGGGCAGCACGGCGATGAAGAGCGGCTTGTCCGCGTCCTCGATCTTCTGGGCGAGAGCGTCCGCGTCGGCCTGCGAGAGCTGGTCGGCGGCGCCCGGATCGACGTACACGGGGCCCTGCTTCAGAGCCGTGGCGGCGTCCGGTATCCCGGTGATCCCGGCCCCCGCTGAGGGGGCCAGGACCAGGAGCAGCAGTAGTGCCAGCCCGGCGAGGGCCGACAGGAGGTGGAACGGCCTGGTCCTCATACCATCGAAACTACCCCTAAAGGGTGGTTACGAGACATTGAGGGAGCCCACGGTCCGAGAGAGGGCCTACTCCGCCGGGTCGATGCCCACCCGCAGCAGCCCGTAGGTGAACGCGTCCTCCAGCGCCTGCCAGGACGCGGCGATCACGTTCTCCCCGACGCCGACCGTCGACCACTCGGCGTGGCCGTCGCTGGTGGTGATCAGGACGCGGGTCGTGGACTCCGTGCCGTGGCGCCCCTCCAGGATGCGGACCTTGTAGTCGACCAGCTCGAACTTGGCGAGCTGCGGATAGATCCGCTCCAGGGCCACCCGCATCGCCCGGTCGAGGGCGTTGACGGGGCCGTTGCCCTCGGCGGTGGCGACGATCCGCTCGCCCTTGGCCCACAGCTTCACGGTCGCCTCGTTGGCGTGCGTGCCGTCGGGCCGGTCCTCGACGATCGCCCGCCAGGACTCCGTACGGAAGTAGCGGCGCGGGCGGCCCTCGGCCTCCTCGCGCAGCAGCAGCTCGAAGGAGGCGTCGGCGGCCTCGTAGGTGTAGCCCTGGAGCTCGCGCTCCTTGACCCGCTCGACGACACGGGCGACGAGCGCGCGGTCGTCGCCGAGGTCGACGCCGAGCTCCTTGCCCTTCAGCTCGATGGAGGCGCGGCCGGCCATGTCGGAGACGAGCATCCGCATGGTGTTGCCGACGAGCTCGGGGTCGATGTGCTGGTAGAGGTCGGGGTCGACCTTGATCGCGGAGGCGTGCAGTCCGGCCTTGTGGGCGAAGGCGGAGACGCCGACGTAGGGCTGGTGGGTGGAGGGCGTGAGGTTGACGACCTCGGCGATCGCGTGCGAGATCCGGGTCATCTCGGCGAGCGCGCCGTCGGGCAGCACCCGCTTGCCGTACTTCAGTTCCAGGGCGGCGACGACCGGGAAGAGGTTGGCGTTGCCGACCCGCTCGCCGTAGCCGTTGGCCGTGCACTGGACGTGTGTGGCGCCCGCGTCGACGGCGGCCAGGGTGTTGGCGACGGCGCAGCCGGTGTCGTCCTGGGCGTGGATGCCGAGGCGCGCGCCGGTGTCGGCGATGACGGTGGCGACGACGGCCTGGATCTGGGCGGGGAGCATGCCGCCGTTGGTGTCGCAGAGGATCACGACGTCGGCGCCGGCCTCGTGCGCGGCGCTGACGACGGCCTTGGCGTACTGCGGGTTGGCCTTGTAGCCGTCGAAGAAGTGCTCGCAGTCGACGAAGACGCGGCGGCCCTGCGAACGAAGGTAGGAGACGGTGTCGCGGACCATCTCCAGGTTCTCGTCGAGGGTGGTGCGCAGCGCCAGTTCCACGTGCCGGTCGTGCGACTTGGCGACCAGCGTGATCACCGGCGCTCCGGAGTCGAGCAGCGCCTTCACCTGCGGGTCTTCGGCCGCGTTGCCGCCCGCCCTGCGGGTCGCGCCGAACGCGACGAGCTGCGCGTTCTTGAAGGCGATCTCCTGCTGGGCACGGGCGAAGAACTCCGTGTCACGCGGGTTGGCACCGGGCCAGCCGCCCTCGATGAAGCCCACGCCGAAGTCGTCGAGGTGCCGCGCGATGGTCAGCTTGTCGGCGACGGTGAGGTTGATGCCTTCACGCTGCGCTCCGTCGCGCAGCGTCGTGTCGAAGACATGGAAGCTGTCGTCGAGACGGCTGTCGCCAGGACGGCTCTCGTCGGTCTCCGTGGTCATGACTGTGATGGCTCCTGTCGGATGTGGCTCCGGAAGGTCTGGATCCACTTGCCCCCATTCTCACGCGTCGTCCGTTTCCGGCGGTGGTGGGGCCGGAAAACGAAAAAACCTCTCGCGGGTGCGAGAGGTCTGCGCGCGGGTCTGGGGCACGGTGTCCACTGCCGCGGGGGTCGAGTCGCGGTTCAGCGGTCACTGCGGACCGGCGCGCTGCTGCCGATAATCATGGTGGTAGCGAGCACGTCGGCAGTCTCCCACATCTGTACGGGTGACGGGACCGCGGTCTCAGGATGCGGGCGGCGGCCGGGTGGTACGCGTCCCTGTATGAGCACTCGACCACCTTCCGGCCCGCCGTCGGGACCACCCCGCGGGCCGCTCGAACCACCGTCCGGCGGCGAGCCGGAGCCGGGACCAGGCGACGGATCCGGTCGCGACTCCGGCTCGGGATACGGGCCCGGCCGCGACTCCGGCTCCGGGTACGGACCCGGCCGGGACTCCGGCTCGGGATACGGGCCCGGCCGCGACTCCGGCTCCGGGTACGGGCCCGGCCGCGACTCCGGCTCCGGGTACGGATCCGGCCGGGACTCCGGCTCGGGATACGGATCCGGCTCGGATTCGGGTGGCGGCAGCATCCCTGGTCCCCCTGAGCCTCCTCCCCCGGGCGGCCGACGCCGCCGCACGCTCGTGATTGCAGGGGCCGGCGTGGTCGTCGCCCTCGGCCTGGCGGTGGCGCTGGTCGCGCTGCTGCGCGGCGGTGACGACGACGGCGGCACGGCGACGAACGCGTCCCCGACCGTCTCGGCGGCGAACGACGAAGCCGCCCGCGCCGAGGCCCACACCCTCGCGGCCGCGGTGGCCCTGGACGCCCCGGACTGGGGATCCGGCTACAAGCGCGCAGAGGAGTACGAGACCGACCCCGCACCCGAGTGGGAGGTGAAAAGCACCTGCGAGGGATTCGCCCAGAGCAGCCGGGCGGGCACCCTGGCCGCGATCGGCCGCGCCGTGACGCACCCGGTGAGCGGCCTGATCAGCACCACGGAGGTGCGGGTGTTCGCGGACGCGGCGACGGCGGAGTCCTATCTGAACGACGTCGAGAGCGGCACCCGGCGCTGCCCGGAGCAGCACAGCGGCAAGACCCGGTGGGCCGGGGTACGGCAGGCCACGGCGCCCGAGGTGGCGGGGTTCGACGCGATCGTCGCCGAGGACGGCCGCCAGGTCTCCGACGCCGACGGGCAGACGACGGACTACCCGTACGTGGTGTACACGGGCCGCTCGGGTGCCACCACCCTCGCCGTGATCGACTACGAGGCCCCGGACGGTGTTCCGGCCCGACTCGCCGAACGCGCGACGGGCATCCTGAAGAAGCTCCAGCAGCGACTGGAGACCGAGTCGCCGTGAGCCGGGCCGGGCCCGGGGCCGCCGGGCCGCCGGGCCGGAACGCCCCCGGATCAGACCTGGCTCACGGTCTCCTCGGCGCGGGGCTCCGCCTGCGGCGCGGGCCGGCCCACCCTCCCCAGGTCGATGTCCCTGGTCTCGCGCATCGTCAGGTAGACGACCAGCGAGACGGCCGCGCAGCCCGCCACGTACCAGTAGTAGCCGGACTCGAGCCCCGCGTCCTTGAACCACAGCGCCACGTACTCCGCCGTGCCGCCGAAGAGCGCGTTGGCGATGGCGTACGGGAGGGCGACGCCCAGCGCGCGGATGCCGGTCGGGAAGAGCTCCGCCTTCACGCACGCGTTGATCGAGGTGTAGCCGGTGATGACGACCAGCGCGAGGAGCGAGAGGCCGAGGGCCGGCCAGAAGGAGCCCGCGTGCCGGAGCATCGTCATGATCGGCACGGTCAGGAAGGTCGAGCCCAGCGCGAACGTGATCAGCAGCGGGCGGCGGCCGATCCGGTCCGACAGGCGGCCGGCGAGCGGCTGCAGACAGGCGAAGACGATCAGCGCGCAGAAGGAGACCAGGGTCGCGGTCTGCTTCGGCAGCCCCGCCGAGTTGGAGAGGTACTTCGTCAGATAGGTGGTGTACGTGTAGTAGGCCACCGTGCCGCCCATGGTGAGGGCGATGACGAGGAACGCCTCGCGCTTGTGCGCCCACAGCGCCTTCATGGTGCCCTTCTCGCCGCGCGCCACGCCCTCGTCGGCGGTCTCCTCGTACACCTCCGTCTCCAGCATGTTGCGCCGCAGGTAGAAGACGACGGCCGCGCCGAGGGCGCCGATGATGAACGGGATGCGCCATCCCCAGCTGTGCAGCGCGTCAGCGGACATGGTGCGCTGGAGGACGATCTGGAGGCCGAGGCCGAGGATCTGGCCGGCCGTCATCGACACGTACTGGAAGCTGGAGGCGAAGCCCCGGTGCTGCGGCGCCGAGGCCTCCGTCAGATAGGTCGCGCTGGCCGCGTACTCGCCGCCGACCGAGAGGCCCTGGAGGAGCCGCGCGATCAGCAGGACCGCGGCGCCGCCGTACCCGGCGACGGAGTAGGTCGGCGCGATGGCGATCAGTACGGCGGAGGCGGACATCAGCGACACGGTCAGCGTGAGCGCCGCCTTGCGGCCCTTGCGGTCGCCGACCCGGCCGAGCAGCCAGCCGCCGACGGGGCGCATGAAGAAGCCGACGGCGAAGATGCCGGCGGTGTTCATGAGCTTGGCGGTGTCATTGCCCTCGGGGAAGAACGCCCCCGCGAAGTACGGGCGAAACTCGCGTACACGAACCAGTCGAACCACTCGACCATGTTGCCGGCCGAACCGACCCAGATCTTCTTCCAGTGCTCTCGTCCCATGATCCGGAACCGTGCCGGAGGTGACACGGACGCGACAAGGGTGCAGCATGCAACGATCAGGAGTACTTGCGTGCGTTACGGTCGCAGCACCAGGGTGTCCGCGACGAACTCCCTCACGTGCGCGATGACTTGCTCGCGACCGGTGCCGGGGATGCCGACCGCGACATGGACGCTGAACCCGTCGAGCAGGGCCCGCATCCGGGCCGCGTACCGGTCGGGGTCGACCGTCCGGAACTCCCCGCGCGAGACGCCTTCGGCGATCAGCGCGACCAGATCCCGGTGCCAGGCGCCCTCGATGGCTGCCTGCCGGGCGCGGCCGTCGTCGTCGGCGTTCTGGGAGCGGTTCCAGACCTCCAGCCAGAGGGTCCAGTGGGGGTCGCGGGGACCGTCGGGGACGTACACGTCGATGTAGCCGTCGAGGCGCTCGCGGGCGGTCCCGGGTCGCGAGAGCAGCGCGCTGCGCTCGGCGCCGAGCCGACCCTCGCTCCACTCCAGGGTCTGGAGCAGCAGCTCGTCCTTGGTGCGGAAGTAGTAGAGCAGGTGCCCGCTGCTCATCCCGACCTCGCGCCCGAGCCCGGCCATGGTCAGCCCGTCGAGCCCGCGCTCGGCGATGGTGTCCATGGCGGCGGCGAGCAGCTCCTCGCGGGGAGGGGCGGCGTTGTTGCGGCGCCGGGGTCCGGCGGGGTTGATGCGGGTCACTCGTCTGTTCTACCTCACGCTCCCGTCGGCGTTCCGACCGAATGCGGCGTCCAGGACGGCGGGGAGGTCGGCCGCGGGGACGGTGGAGCGCAGCTCCGCGTGGACCGCCGCGAACCGCTCGTCGTCGATGACGCCCAGGTACTCCTGCCGGAGCCCGTGGATCACCTCGACGAGGTCGGGACGCAGCCCCATCCAGGCGCGGGACGTGGCGATCTCGTGGTCCAGGTGCTCCATGAACCAGCGCATGACGTCGTACGGGATGTGGTGGTGCCCCGACACGGGGTCGACGCACACGGTCGGCTCCCGGTCGGGGTCCTCGTCCGGGACGACCCCGATCAGCAGGGTCCGCTGCTCGGCGACCAGGTCCAGCTCCAGATACCAGGCGTCATCCGGGAGGGAGTACAGGATCTGGAGTGCGTAGTCACCGCTCGGGTGGTCGATCAGGGGCATGGCCGCACGCTGTCACACGGCGTGCGGCCGTCGCCAACCGGTTTCAGGGCTTCAGACCTTCGGCTGCTGCTGTGTGATGCAGTGGATGCCGCCGCCGCCCGCGAAGATGGCGCGCGCGTCCACCAGCGTCACGATCCGCTCCGGGAACAGCCGGCGGAAGATGCCCGCCGCGATCTCGTCGTTCGGGTCGTCGAAACCGCACAGCACCACGCCGCCGTTGCACAGGTAGTGGTTGATGTACGAGTAGTCGACCCAGTCGCCCTCCTCGTCCTTCAGGACGGTGGGGGCCGGGATCTCCACGACCTGGAGCGTGCGGCCCTTCGCGTCCGTCTGGCGGCTCAGGATGTCGACGTACATCCGGGAGCGCTCGTGGTCCGGGTGGGCCGGGTCCTGCTGGCTGTGGACGACCACGACACCGGGCTTGGCGAAGGCCGCGACGATGTCGACGTGGCCCTGGGTGCCGTAGAGGCCGTAGTCACCGGTCAGGCCGTGCGGGAGCCAGATCGCCTTCGTCGTGCCGAGCTTGGCGTGGATCTCGGCCTCGACCTGCTCGCGGGTCCACTCCGGGTTGCGGCCCGCGCCGAGCTGGACGGTGTCGGTCAGCAGGACCGTTCCCTCACCGTCGACGTGGATCGCGCCGCCCTCGTTGACGAGTGGGCTGCTCACCACCGGCACGCCCGCGATGTCGGCGACGTGGCAGGCGATCTTGGAGTCGTGCTCCCAGCGGGCCCAGTCCTGTGCGCCCCAGCCGTTGAACACCCAGTCCACGGCCGCGAGCTCGGAGCCGTTCGTGACGAACGTCGGGCCGATGTCCCGCATCCAGGCGTCGTCCAGCTCGCGCTCGACCACGTCGACCGCGTCGCCGAGCAGCTCGCGCGCGGAGTCCAGCTGGCCGGGTCCGACCACCATGGTCACCGGCTCGAAGCGGCGTACGGCGCGGGCCACGGACGCCCACGCGGTGCGGGCCTCGGCCAGCTCCTCCTCGTTCGTGAAGGTGGGGTTCGGGCCGGGCCAGGCCATCCACGTGCGCTCGTGCGGGGCCCACTCGGGCGGCATTCGGAAAGTCATGGGAGAAGTCCTCAGAGGAAGTAGAGACGGTTCAGGGAGATGGAGTCGGCGGGTTCGGAGCGGATCGGTGCGCCGTCCAGCGACACCAGTCCGGTCCGGCCGTCCACCCCCACCTGGCCGATGCGGGAGTTCAGGAGCAGGTCGCCGGGGCCGATGCCGCGGGTGCCGCGGACGGCCACCCGGCGGCGCCGGGTCGGCAACGAGTCGGCGCCGAGGTCGACGGCGGCCTGGGCGACGAAGGCGACCGAGATGTCGGCCGGGGTCGCCCCGTGGGCTCCGAACAGCGGTCCGAGGACGAGCGGTTCGCAGGTGTCGGTGGCCGCGTTCGGATCGCCCACGACCCCCCACGCGGGGAAGCCGGACTTCAGCACCATCTGGGGCTTGGCGCCGAAGAACTCCGGCCGCCACAGCACGATGTCGGCCATCTTGCCGACCTCGATCGAGCCGATCTCGTGCGCGAGGCCGTGGGCGATCGCCGGGTTGATGGTGAGCTTGGCCATGTAGCGCAGCACGCGCGCGTTGTCGTCGTGCGCGCCGTCGCCCTCCAGGGGCCCCAGCTCGGCCTTCATCTTCCCGGCCATGGCGAAGGTCCGGCGTACGGTCTCGCCGGCCCTTCCCATCCCCTGCGCGTCGGAGGAGGTGATCCCGATCGCGCCGAGGTCGTGCAGGACGTCCTCCGCCCCCATCGTCCCGGCCCGGATCCGGTCGCGCGCCATCGCGGCGTCGCCGGGCAGGTCGGTCTTCAGGTCGTGGACGGAGACGATCATCCCGTAGTGCTCGGCGACCGCGTCGCGGCCGAACGGCAGCGTGGGATTGGTGGAGGAGCCGATGACGTTCGGCACGCCCGCCATCTTCAGGACGTTCGGTACGTGCCCACCGCCACAGCCCTCGATGTGGAAGGCGTGGATCGTCCGGCCATCGAGGACCTTGAGCGTGTCCTCGACGGAGAGGCATTCGTTCAGGCCGTCGCTGTGCAGGGCGACCTGGACGTCGTGCTCCTCGGCGACGCGCAGGGCGGTGTCCAGGGCGCGGGTGTGGGCGCCCATGTCCTCGTGGACCTTGAAGCCGGAGGCGCCGCCCTCGGCGAGGGCCTCGACCAGCGGCGCCGGATCCGAGGAGGAGCCGCGGGCGAGGAAGCCGATGTTGACCGGCCAGGCGTCGAAGGCGTTGAAGGCGTGCTTGAGCGCCCATGGCGAGTTGACGCCAACCCCCCAGACAGGACCGAACTCCTGTCCGATGATGGTGGTGACACCAGAGGCGAGGGAGGCCTCCATGATGCGCGGGGACAGCAGGTGGACGTGGGTGTCCACGGCGCCGGCGGTGGCGATGAGCCCCTCGCCGGAGACGATCGACGTACCGGTGCCGACGACCACGTCGACACCGTCGAGGGTGTCGGGGTTCCCGGCGCGCCCGATGGCGTGGATCCGGCCCTCGCGAATACCGATCGACACCTTGCGGATGCCCTGAACGGCGTCGATCACGAGGACGTTGCTGATCACGACGTCACAGGTCTCCCGGACGGCGGCGGCCTTGAGGTGAAGACCGTCACGGGCGGTCTTGCCGAAGCCCGCGAGGAACTCGTCTCCGGGCTTCTGGGAGTCCGACTCGACCCGGACGACGAGCCCGGAGTCGCCCAGGACGACCCGGTCGCCCGCACGGGGGCCGTGCACCGATGCGTACTCGTACGGGTCCATCACTCGCCCTCCTTCATGGGCTGCACTCCCAGGTAGCCGCAGGCCGCGGCGCGTCGCAGGGCCTCTTCCTTCGCGCCGGGCGCGTCAAGGGGGCCGTCGACCAGGCCCGCGAAGCCGATGGCGACGCGCGCGCCGCCGATCGGGACGAGGCCGACCTCGGCCTCGCCGCCCGGATCGAAGCGGAACGACGCTCCGGCGGGGATCGCCAGCCGCATGCCGTAGGCGGCGGCCCGGTCGAAGTCGAGGCGCGGGTTCGCCTCGAAGAAGTGGAAGTGCGAGGTCACGCTGACGGGGACGGCCGCGGTGTTGCGGACGCTCAGGGTCAGCGCGGGCGGCTGCTCGGCCTCGGTGGGGCCCGGCAGCAGGGCGCCGGGAGCGCCTTCGCCGAGGGAAGCGCCGCCGATCGGGTCGGAGACGACCGCGAGTCGCGAGCCGTCGTCGAAAACGGCCTCGACATGCACTTCGGTGACGACATCGGCCACGCCCGGCAGCACGTCGTCCGGGCCGAGCACGGACCGGGCGGCGTCGATCGCCTCGGCGAGCCGCCTGCCGTCGCGGGCGGCCTCGCAGACGGTGTCCGCGATGAGGGCGGTCGCCTCCGGCACATTGAGCCGCAGGCCCCGCGCCCGGCGGGCCCGGGCGAGCTCGGCGGCGCCGAAGATCAGCAGCCGGTCTCGTTCCGTGGGGGTCAGTCGCACGTCCACACACCTCCTGTTTGAGCGACACTCTAAACGTTCATTGCCCGGTATCCAAGCATTGACGTACGCGGCAGTAGTGGGTCACATTGAGCGCCACTCTAAATCTTGTCCGCCCGCTTGCCCCGCAGGGAGCCCCCATGCCGATCGAACAGCGCGGAGTCGACACCATCCCCGAAGCGGAACGCACCAGCGGTCCGCGCGACCTCTTGGCGATCCTCCTGGGCTCGAACCTCTGCCTCGGAGTGATCGTCTTCGGCTGGCTGCCGGTCTCCTTCGGCCTCGGGCTGTGGGCGTCGGTGACCTCCGTCGTCACCGGCACGCTCGTCGGCGTCGCCGTGACCGCCCCGCTCGCGCTCGTCTCGCTGCGCACCGCGACGAACCTCTCCACCTCCAGCGGCGCCTTCTTCGGCGTCCGCGGCCGGCTCGTCGGCTCGGTCGTCGGGCTGCTGCTCTCCCTCGGCTACACCGCCCTCACCCTCTGGATCGGCGGGGACGTGGTGGTCGGCACGCTCGCCCGGCTGACCGGACTCCCGACCGGTGACGCCACGCACGCGGCGGTCTACGCGGTGCTCGCCGCCTGCACGGTCGTCTTCGCGGTGTACGGCTACGGCCTGCTGCTCCGGCTCAGCAAGGGGCTCGCCGTCGTCATGACGCTGCTGCTCGCGCTGGGCCTGGTCGCGTACGCGGGCGACTTCACCGCGGCTCCGGTGCCCGAAACCCCGTATCTGCTGGGCTCGTTCTGGCCGACGTGGGTGCTGTCGGCGGTCGCGGCCGGACTCAGCGGCCCGGTCGCCTTCATCACCCTGCTCGGCGACTACACCCGCTACATGTCCCCGCGGCGGCACAGCCCGAAGAAGGTCCTGTGGACCACCTGTATCGGCCTCGCGGCCGGGCTGCTGATCCCTCAGCTCTTCGGTACGTACACGGCGTTGGCGGCGCGCGGCGCGCTGGACTACGCGGGCCCGCTCGTCGCGGCCTCCCCCGTCTGGTACGTGGTGCCGCTGCTGCTCGCGGCGACCGCCGGCTCGGTCGGCAACGCGGGTCTGATGCTGTATTCGATGGGCCTCGACCTGGACGCGATCCTGCCTCGCGCGACCCGGGCGCGGGCGACGCTGGTGGTGGCGGCGGTGGCGACGGCCTTCGTCTTCCTCGGCCACTTCGCCTCGGACGCGCAGTCCGCGATGACGTCGTTCGTGCTGCTCCTGACGGCGATCGGCACGCCCTGGGCGGTGATCACCCTGATCGGGCACGCGCGCTGCAAAGGCACGTACGACCCGGAGGCGCTGCAGGTCTACAACCGCAGGGCGCGGGGCGGGGCGTACTGGTTCGCGGCGGGATGGCACCCGCGGGCGACGGTGTGCTGGGCGCTGGGTGCGGGCGTGGGCCTCGCGTCGGTGTCGACCCCGCTCTACGAGGGACCGCTGCTCGCCCTGACCGGCGGGATCGACTGCAGCTTCGTGCTGTCGGGGCTCGTGGGCGGCGCGCTGTACGCCGTACTGACGCCGGCCACGGCGACCGGCGCACGGGAACAGGAACCGGAACAGGACGTCGTCGCGGCCTGAGCGCATGGGAAGGCCCCCGGGGCGTGGCGCGCGGCCACGCCCCGGGGGCCCTGTCGTCGACTAGCCCAGCTGGTGCGTCCAGCCGTGGATGTCCTCGGCCTTGCCGGTCTGGATGGCGAGGAGCGCCTCGCGGAGCTTCATCGTGACCTCGCCCGGCTGTCCGCCCGAGTGCTGCCACTCGCCGCGGGCCGCCTTCACCGTGCCGACCGGCGTGATGACCGCAGCCGTACCGCAGGCGAAGACCTCGGTGAGGGTGCCGTTCTCGGTGTCGGCCTGCCACTGGTCGATGGAGACGCGGCCCTCCTCCGACGTGTAGCCCAGGTCCTTCGCGAGCTGGAGGAGCGAGTCACGGGTGATGCCGGCAAGCAGGGAGCCCGTCAGCGTCGGGGTGACGATCTTGTCGCCGTACACGAAGTACAGGTTCATCCCGCCGAGCTCCTCGACCCACTTGTGCTCCACGGCGTCGAGGTAGGCGACCTGGTCGCAGCCCCGCTCCGCCGCCTCGGCCTGCGCGAGCAGGGAGGCCGCGTAGTTGCCGCCGGTCTTGGCGTCGCCCATGCCGCCGGGGACGGCGCGGACGCGGTCCTCGGAGAGCCAGATGGAGACGGGCTTCACGCCACCGGGGAAGTACGGTCCGGCGGGGGAGGCGATGACGACGAAGAGGTACTCGTTCGCCGGCCGCACCCCCAGTCCGACCTCGGTCGCGATCATGAACGGGCGCAGGTAGAGGGACTCCTCGCCGCCGTGCGCCGGGACCCACGCCTTGTCCTGCTGGACGAGGACGTCGCACGCCTCGATGAACGTCTCGACGGGCAGCTCCGGCATGGCCAGCCGGTGCGCGGAGGCCTGGAAGCGCCGGGCGTTGGCGTCGGGGCGGAAGGTGGCGACGGAGCCGTCGGGACGACGGTAGGCCTTGAGGCCCTCGAAGATCTCCTGCGCGTAGTGCAGGACGTTCGTGGCCGGGTCGAGGGAGAGCGGGCCGTACGGCACGAGCTGGCCGTCGTGCCAGCCGCGGCCCTCGGTCCACCGGATGGTCACCATGTGGTCGGTGAAGTGGCGGCCGAATCCCGGGTTGACCAGGATCGCCTCGCGCTCCGCGTCGGACAGCGGGCTGGAGGAGGGCTTGAGCTCGATCGTGGGCGTCGTCATGAGTGCTAGTCCTTCACCGGTTGTGTGTGACGGACCGCGCTCACGCCGCTATCAGTGCTCTGCTAGGACGTCCGAGCTTTACCGCATGCCGCGGCCCCACGTTCGATTATCGCCCGTGGGGACCGGTGCACGAAAACGGTGTGGTGCGGTCCAGGGTTTGATGGTGGCACCCTGCGACCGCATAGGTACAGCCGCCGGGTGCTGGGGGAGCGACCCGGCGGCTGTGTGGCGTTCAGTCGACGGGTCAGCTCGCTACGCGTACCGCGAGCGCGTCGCCGATCTCGTCCGTCGTGCGGACGGAGTCGCCGCGCTCGGTCAGGTCGGCGGCGACGGCGGCCTCGATGCGCGCGGCCTCGGTCTCGTGGCCGAGGTGGCGCAGCAGGAGCGCGACGGAGAGCACGGTGGCCGTCGGGTCGGCCTTGCCCTGGCCCGCGATGTCCGGCGCGGAGCCGTGGACGGGCTCGAACATGGACGGGAACTCGCCGCTCGGGTTGATGTTGCCGGAGGCGGCGACGCCGATGCCGCCGGAGACGGCCGCGGCGAGGTCGGTGATGATGTCGCCGAAGAGGTTGTCGGTGACGATCACGTCGAACCGCTCGGGCTGCGTGACGAGGAAGATCGTCGCCGCGTCCACGTGCAGGTAGTCGGTGGTGACCTCCGGGAACTCCTCGGCCACCTTGTTGAAGATGTTGGTCCAGAGGTGACCCGCGTACGCCAGGACGTTGTTCTTGTGGACCAGCGTCAGCTTCTTGCGCGGGCGGGCCTGGGCGCGGGCGAAGGCGTCGCGGACGACGCGCTCGACACCGAACGCCGTGTTGACGGAGACCTCGGTGGCGACCTCGTACGGGGTGCCGGTACGGATCGAGCCGCCGTTGCCGGTGTACGGACCCTCGGTGCCCTCACGGACCACGATGAAGTCGATCTCGGGCTGGCCCTTGAGCGGGGTCGACACGCCGGGGAGCAGCTTCGACGGACGCAGGTTGACGTGGTGGTCGAAGAGGAAGCGGAGCTTCAGCAGGAAGCCGCGCTCCAGCACACCCGACGGAACCGACGGATCGCCGATCGCACCGAGCAGGATCGCGTCGTGCTGCTTGAGCGCCTCGGCGTCCGCGTCGGTGAGGGTCTCACCGGTCGCGTGGTAGCGCTTGGCGCCGAAGTCGTACTCCTTCGTCTCCAGCTTCACATCCTGCGGGAGCGCGGCGGCGAGGACTTTGAGGCCCTGGGCCACGACCTCCCGGCCGATACCGTCGCCGGGAATGACTGCGAGATTGATGCTGTGAGACATGTCGGCACCCTACTCCTCGTCCCAGCCGCTGACACTCATTGTCCGCAATATGGACGCATCGCCGTACTGAAGACGGATGCGCTCACCGAGAGCGGGCGAGCGCATCGACCACGTCGAGGTCGGGCGGACGGCCCCGTCAGTGCCCGGTCGCTCCGCCGTTGTCACGGCGGTCGAGGGCGCGCTGGAGGGCGGCGGCGGCGTTCTTGCGGGCGTCGTCGCTGCCGTTGCGGGCGGCGGAGTGGCGGACACGGCGGACGGTCTCAGCGGCCATGGGAGATCGACTCCTTGAGATCAGTGGTGATCCGAGATCGGAGATCAGTGGTGATCGAAGGCGCCGGAAGGGGCGGGGAGCGCCGCCGCAGGGGTTGCCTGCACAGGGGCATCGCGCTCTCGACCGCCATTCGCTGATGGAGCGAGACGTTCGGCTCCTACAACGCTAGGACAGGCGACCGCATCTGTCTCCACAATTACTCGGACTTCCTACTATCTGAGACGGTGATCGCCTCACCGCGACTGCCGGACGGCCCGCAGCTCGCGGATCAGGGCCCGTACGGCGAGGGATCCGGCCAGCTCAGGGGTGGTGACATAGCCGACGGACCGGGTCGGACGATCCGGACCGAGATCGGTGATCTGCACCGAGGGCGGTGCTCCGACCAGGGAGAGTTCCGGCATCACGGCCATGCCGAACCCACTGCTCACCATCGAGAGCACCGCTCCGTCGTCCTCGGCCTCGACGGTCGCCGCCGGCAGCCAGTCCTGCTCCGCCCACCACTCCCTCGTGTACGAGGTGCAGTTCTCCGTCCAGTCCACGAGCGGCAGCGAGCGCGGCGCCGCGTGCCCGGCCGGGTGCACCAGCGCGTACCCCTCCTCGACCAGCACGCCGCCGACGAGCTGCGGCGGTACGGGCGAGGTAGTGCCGATCGTCGCGATGCCGAGGTCGGCCCGCCCGTCCAGGACCTCGCCGGCGGTCCCGCGCCCCACCTCCCGTACGATCCGCACCTCCGGGGCGATCTCCGGATGACGGGCGGTCAGCCGCTCCAGGGCGCGCGGCAGCAGATGCAGGGCGGCGCTGCGGAAGGCGGCGATCCGCAGCGGCCCGCCGACCACGTCCGTCTCGGCGCCCCGCACCTCCGCGCGCATCACCTCAAGGAGCCGCAGCACCCGCCGTGCATGTCCGAGGGCCCGCTCCCCCGCGGCGGTCGGGGTGGCTCCGGTGCGCCCCCGGTCGAAGAGGACCGCGCCGAGCTTGCGCTCACTGGTCCGCACGGAGTGGGAGACGGCGGACTGCGTCATGCCGAGCGCCACGGCCGCCGCCGAGAAGCCGCGCTCGCTCCCGACGGCGAGGAGGATGCGCAGTTCGTGCGGCGCAAGGTCGGTCATGGCAGCTCTCACCTCGGACTATGAGCGACTTCGATGGATCGGTGGGACCCATCGAAGCAACCTACTGCCCGCCCCGCGGATTCCTTCCTAGGGTCTCCCCCATGACGCACGACACGACGACCCACGACACGACGACCCACGACACGATGATCACCGTCCAGCAGACGGCTCGCCCCGACGGCTTCCCCACCCCCGCCCACTTCGCCTTCGTCGAAGCCCCGGTCCCGGACCCCGCGCCCGGCACCGCGCTCGTCGAGAACCTCCTCTGGTCCGTGGACCCGTACCACCGCGAGGCGATGGACGGGGACTTCCTGTGGACCCTGAACTCCCCCATGGAGGGCCGCACCCTGGGCCGGGTGGTGGACTCCCGCACCCCCGAGCTCTCCCCCGGCGATCTGGTCCAGCACCGCAAGGGCTGGCGTACGCACTCCGTCGTCCGGCAGGACGACGTGCGTCCCGTCCCGGACTTCGAGGGCGTTCCGCTCGCCGCGCACCTGAGCGTGCTCGGCGGTACGGGCCTGTCGGCGTACGTCGGCCTGACCCGGATCGCGCGACTCCAGCCGGGCGAGGACCTGTTCGTCTCGGCCGCGGCCGGCGGGGTCGGCACGGCGGCCGGCCGCTTCGCCCGGCTGCTCGGCGTCGGGCGGCTCGTCGGCAGCGCGGGCTCGGCGCGGAAGGTCGCGTACCTCACCGAACAGCTCGGTTTCGACGCGGCCTTCGACTACCACGACGGTCCGGTCTCCGACCTGCTCGCGAAGGCGGCGCCGGACGGCCTTGACGCCGTGCTCGACGGCGTGGGCGGGGACCATCTGGAGGCGTCGATCGCCGCGCTGCGCGAGTTCGGCCGGATCGCCTGGGTCGGCGCGGTCGCGCAGTACCACTCGCTCGCCGCTCCCCCGCCCGCCCCGCGCAACCTCTTCGACCTGGTGGAGAAGAGCATCCGGCTGGAGGGGTTCCTGGTCCGCAACCACGCGGACGCGCAGGCGGAGTTGTACGAGTTCGCCGTGCCGCATCTGCAGAGCGGGCGGCTGCCGCTGGACGTGACGGTCGTCGACGGCTTCGAGCACATCGTGGACGCCTTCCTCGGGATGCTGCGCGGGGAGAACACCGGGAAGATGCTGGTGGCCCGATCCAGCTAGCTGCGCCAGATAGGTTGCATTCCTATCTAGCTAGTGCTGAAATACAGTCATGGCCGCAGACCGCAGATCAAGTTGGCTCAAGGGCGTCCTCGACCTCCTCGTCCTCTCCTGCCTCACGGAGGGCGAGAGCTACGGGTACGAGATCTCCAAGGCGCTCGCCGAGGCGGGGCTCGGGGAGATCAAGGGCGGGACCCTCTATCCCGTACTGAACCGGCTGGAGGAAGCCGGTCTGGTGGAGGCCGAGTTCCGGGCCGCCGAGCGCGGTCCTGGGCGCCGCTACTACCAGCTCACCGAGCAGGGCCGGAGCCACCTCGCCACCGAGAGCGGGGCGTGGCTGACCTTCCACACCGCCGTGCAGACCATGCTGAACACCGGGGGACCACGATGAGCACCGAGCACACCGAGCGCACCGCGCCGACCACGTACTTCGACGAACTCGCCACCGCGCTGCGCGGCGCCGGCGTACCGGCGGAGCAGATCACCGCCACCGTCGCCGAACTGCGCGGACACCTGGCCGAGACGGGATCGTCGCCGGAGGAGGAGTTCGGCCCGGCCGCGGACTTCGCCGCGCAGCTGGGGCGCACCGCGCCGGTGGCGGCGGAGCCCGCCGACCGGGCGGAGACCTGGCTGTGGACCGCCGACATCTACAACGACCGGCGGCTGCTCGCCCTCCACGGCGATCAGGGCTGGGAGGTCGAAGGACTCGACACGCTCGGCCGGTTCAAGTGCCGCCGGGTGCCCGGCGCCGCCCTGCGCTGGGAGTACCGCCGCGAGCTGATCAGCGGGAAGCGGCGCGCCGAGGTGCTCGACCGGCTGACACCGGAGGGCTGGGAGATGTGCGGGGAGTGGACGGTCTTCGCCTACTTCAAGCGCCCGAAGGCGGCGAGCGAAGGGCCGGCAGCGGAGCTGGACGCGCTGCCCGAGCGGCCGGGCCGGTGGCTCTTCCTCAGCCGCAAGGGCAAGGTGCTGATGGCGGTCTGGCTACTGCTGGTCATCGGCGCGGTCGGGGTGGCCCTCGTCGACGTCTTCGACATGCCGTCCTACACGGTGGCCTTCGTCGCGCTGTTCGGTCTGACGGGCGGACTGATCGGCCTGAAGCGGGACGCGGCCAAGGGCTGCCAGGGCTGAGCCCGGACCGCCAGGGCTGAGCCCGGACCGCCAGGGCTGAGCCCCTCGCGCGGTCAGAGCACGTCGCCGTCGCGCCAGTCGAAGACGAGCGCGGCGGCGGGGTCCGGCAGCGGGCGGGCGGCCGCCGCCCGGAGGTAGGTCGAGTCCTCCTCCTCGGGCAGGTGCACGATCCCGTCGGGGCTCAGCGCCTCGATCCGCCCCTTCCAGAGCTCCCAGCCGCGCGCCCGATAGAGCGTCGCCCCGTCCTCGGAGGCGGAGAGCGCCCCGAACGCGTACGCCCCGTCGATCACCCGCTCCAGCTCGGCCGTCACGAGCCCGCCGAGCCCCTGCCGCCGCCGGTCCTGGCGGACGCCGACGGCTTCGACGTAACCGACGCGGTGCGAACGGCCGTTGTGCAGCACGCGTCGCATGATCACGCTGCCGTGGGCGGCGATGCCGTGCTCGTCCTCGATCCAGGCGTGGATGCCGCCGAGGCCGTGGTCCCAGTCCTCGTCCGAGAAGTCGCCGTCGAAGGCGGTGTCGAGCATGTCCTTGATCGAGCGGAGGCGTTCGGGCCCGAGTTCATGGGTGGCGGCGGTAGTCACGTTCACCCCTCAAGTCTCCCGCTGACCGCAGCTAACCATCAAACGATTATTGACAGGTTAGTGACGACACTGATTCACTCTCGCCATCAACCAGTCAGAGCGCGTTGAGGGGTTAGATATGATGTCTCCAGTGCAGCCGGTCCACCACCGCACCGTCACCGTCCGCGGCCACGAGATCTTCTACCGCGAGGCCGGCCCCGCGGACGCCCCCGTCCTGCTCCTGCTGCACGGCTTCCCCACCAGCTCGCACATGTTCCGCGACCTGATCCCGCTCCTCGCCGACAGGTTCCGACTGATCGCCCCCGACCATCTCGGCTTCGGCCGCAGCGCGGCTCCCTCGGCCGAGGAGTTCGACTACACCTTCGCCGAACTTGCCGCGCTCACCTTCGAGTTCACCGAAGCCCTGGGCCTCGACCGCTTCGCGCTGTACATCCAGGACTACGGTGCCCCCATCGGCCTCCGCCTGGCCCTCGCCCACCCCGAGCGCGTCACGGCGATCGTCACCCAGAACGGCAACGCGTACGAGGAGGGTCTCGGCGCCGACGCCTGGGCCCCGGTCCTCGCGCTGATCGCCGACCGCACCCCCGAGACCGAGGAGCCCGTCCGCGCGATCCGCTCCCTCGACGGCATCAGGTGGCAGTACGAGACGGGCGTCCCGGCCGAGTTCCGCGACCTCCTCAGCCCGGACGCCTGGCACCACGACGCCGCCCTGATGGCCCGGGAGGGCCAGGACGACATCCAGCTGGACCTGATCGGCGACTACGGCTCCAACTTCGCGCTCTACCCCGCCTTCCAGGAGTACTTCCGCGCGACGCGGGTCCCCCTGCTCGCCGTCTGGGGCGAGGGCGACGAGGTCTTCGTCCCGGCGGGCGCCAAAGCCTTCGGCCGCGACCTCCCCGACGCGGAGATCCACCTCCTGCCGACGGGCCACTTCGCCCTGGAGACCCACGCGCCCCGGATCGCCGAGCTGATCGGCGACTTCCTCGCGCGGCGCGTCCCCGTCAGGCCGTAGCCTTCTCCAGGTCGCGGGCCATTCGCTCCACCCAGTCGGTGAAGCCCTCTCGATGGTGGCCCTCGCCCGCGCGCAGGGCCGCGGCCTGCGCGTCCGTGAGCCGGTCAGGTCCCGGCTCGGTCAGCAGCCGGTGCAGCTCCTTCATCAGGGACATCATCCGCAGCGCGTCGAGGTGCTCGATCGCGTCGACCCCGTGCCCGGGGCCGAGAGTCGTCGAACCAGGCATGTCGTACTCCTCACCGAGCCCCCTCCCAGCAGCGTAAGCCCACCGCATGAGAACCGCCCCCGTCCTCGGTTGGGGGACCTAGGAGGGGGGCGGTGTCAGGGGGCCTCGGAGAGGCGGGGGCGTCAGCCCATGTGGGGGTAGCCGTACTCGGTCGGCGGGACCAGCGTCTCCTTGATGGCGCGGGTCAGCGTCCAGCGCATCAGGTTCTGCGGCGCGCCGGCCTTGTCGTTCGTGCCGGACGCGCGGCCGCCGCCGAAGGGCTGCTGGCCGACGACTGCGCCGGTCGACTTGTCGTTGATGTAGAAGTTGCCCGCGGCGAAGCGGAGCTTCTCCATCGTGTACGCGGCGGCGGCGCGGTCGCCCGAGATGACCGAGCCGGTCAGCGCGTAGTCCGAGACCGACTCCATCTGGGTCAGCATCTCGTCGTACGTGTCGTCCTCGTAGACGTGGATCGCGAGGATCGGGCCGAAGTACTCGGTCGTGAAGACCTCGTTCGCCGGGTCGGAGCACTCGATGACGGTCGGACGGACGAAGTAGCCCTCCGAGTCGTCGTACGTGCCGCCCGCCACGATCGTGCAGGTCTCGTCGGCCTTCGCGCGGTCGATCGCGGCCTTGTTCTTGGCGAACGAGCGCTCGTCGATCACGGCGCCGATGAAGTTCGACAGGTCGGTGACGTCACCCATCTTGATGCCGTCGACCTCGGCCGCGAACTCCTCCTTGAAGCCCGAGTTCCAGATGGAGGCCGGGACGTACGCACGCGAGGAGGCGGAGCACTTCTGGCCCTGGAACTCGAAGGAGCCGCGGGTCAGCGCGGTCTTCAGGACGGCGCGGTCGGCGCTGGGGTGCGCGACGACGAAGTCCTTGCCGCCGGTCTCGCCGACGATCCGCGGGTAGGAGCGGTACGACTCGATGTTGGTGCCGACCGTCTTCCACAGGTGCTGGAAGGTCTTGGTCGAACCGGTGAAGTGGATACCGGCCAGGTCGGGGTGGTTGAGGGCCACCTCGGAGACGGCGATGCCGTCGCCCGTCACCAGGTTGATGACGCCCTTGGGCAGACCGGCCTCCTCCAGGAGCTCCATGAGGAGCACGGCGGAGTGGGTCTGGGTCGGGGACGGCTTCCAGATCACCACGTTGCCCATGAGGGCGGGGGCGGTGGGCAGGTTGCCCGCGATGGCCGTGAAGTTGAACGGCGTGATCGCGTAGACGAAGCCCTCGAGCGGGCGGTGGTCCAGTCGGTTCCACACGCCCGGGGAGTTCGCCGGCGGCTGCTCGGCCAGGATCTGGCGGGCGTAGGCCACGTTGAAGCGCCAGAAGTCGACGAGCTCGCAGGGGGTGTCGATCTCGGCCTGCTGCGCCGTCTTGGACTGGCCCAGCATCGTGGAGGCGGCCAGCGTCTCGCGCCAGGGGCCGGCCAGCAGCTCGGCGGCGCGCAGGATGATCGCGGCGCGGTCGTCGAAGCTCATCGCGCGCCAGGCCGGGGCGGCGGCCAGTGCGGCGTCGATGGCGTCCTGGGCGTCCTGCTGCGTGGCGCCGGCGAAGGTGCCGATGACGGCCTTGTGGTTGTGCGGCTGCACGACGTCGACGCGCTCGCCGCCGCCCATGCGCTTGACGCCGTTGATCGTCATCGGGAGGTCGCGCGGGTTCTCGGCCAGCTCCTTGAGCTTGGCCTCGAGACGGGCGCGCTCGGGGGAACCGGGGGCGTAGCTGTGCACCGGCTCGTTGACCGGAGCGGGGACCTGGGTTACAGCGTCCATGAGTCTCGTAACTCCTTTTGAGGGGTGGGCTCAGCCCTTGGTGAGGATGGAGCGGACGAAGAAGAGGAGGTTGGCCGGCTTCTCCGCGAGGCGGCGCATGAAGTAGCCGTACCAGTCGGTGCCGTACGCGGTGTACACACGCATCCGGTGCCCCTCGGCGGCGAGACGGTTCTGCTCCTCGCTGCGGATGCCGTACAGCATCTGGAACTCGTACTCGTCCAGCTTGCGCCCCGCGCGGCGGGCGAGCTCCTGGCCGACGGAGATGAGGCGCGGGTCGTGGGACCCGATCATCGGGTAGCCCTCGCCCTCCATCAGGATCTTCATGATCCGGACGTAGGCCTTGTCGATCTCGGGCTTGTCCTGGATGGCGACGGACGCGGGCTCCTTGTAGGCGCCCTTCACGATCCGCACGCGGGAGCCGTTGGCGGCGAGGCGGCGGGCGTCCTCCTCGGTGCGGAAGAGGTACGCCTGGATGACGCAGCCGGTCTGCGGGAAGTCCTTCCGCAGCTCCTCGTGGATGGCGAACATCGAGTCGAGGGTGGTGTGGTCCTCGGCGTCCAGGGTGACCGTGGTGCCGATCTCGGCGGCGGCCGCGACGACCGGACGGACGTTGGCGAGGGCGAGCTCGTGGCCGCCCGGGAATGAGGCTGCGGGCCCGGAGGGCCCTCCGTTGAGGGCGGTGGTGGGCGACGGGAGGGACTGTCCGAACATCGACAGCTTCACGGACATCTCGGCGCGCTCGCCGAGGCCCAGCTCCTTGAGGCGGCCGACGAGCTCCAGGTACGCGTCACGCGCGGCGTACGACTGCTCGACGGTGGTGATGTCCTCACCGACGACGTCGAGGGTGACCTCCAGGCCGCGGCCGGTGATGTCCTCGACGATCGGGATGACGTGCTCGACCGTCTCGCCGGCGATGAACCGGTCCACGACCTGCTTGGTCCCGGGGGCGGCCGACACGAAACGGCGCATCTTGTCGCTGCGGGACGCGGCGAGGATCACGGGACCCAGCACGGGGACCTCCAGAAGGGCAGGGTGACGAAGGGTGCCTACCCGATCTTTCGTAAGGAACCGGGAACAGCACGGAGAACCACCGTGAAACCTAAGGATCGCTCCGATCCTCTGCCATCGACACCTGTCACGCATCCGTGGGCGGCATCTCAGACATATGTATGAGGGGGGTGCGAGAATGGCGCCGTGAAGGGCGATTACCAAGACCTGGTGGACGAGATCTCCGCTCTGCTCGGAGCGCCGGCGACCCTCGAGAACCGCGATTTCGGGTTGATCGCCTTCGGGGCCCACGACAGCGACGACGACGCGTCGATGGACCCGGTCCGCACCCGCTCGATCCTGACAAGGAAGTCGACGCCGGCGGTCCGCGCCTGGTTCGAGGGCTTCGGCATCACCCGGGCGACGGGCCCGGTCCGCATCCCGGCCGCCCCGGACGCGGGGGTGTTCCGGGACCGGATCTGTCTGCCCGTACGCCATCGAGGCGTCGTCCTCGGATACGTCTGGCTGCTCGACGCCGAGCCGGGCCCGACGCACGAGCAGCTGACGGCGGCCATGGAGGTCGCGGCCCGGATCGGCGGCCTCCTCGCGGACGAGGAACGGGCGGGCACGGACCTCTCCCGGGAGCTGCGGGCGGCCCTGACGGCCGAGCGCGGCTGGCAGTACGACATGGCGCTCACCGCGCTGCGGACGGCCCTCGGCGCGGACGCGGAGGGCCTGCACGCGGTGGTGTGCCTCGCCCCGTGGCCCGACGAGGACGCGCCGTCCGCACGTACGGTCCCGGGGGCGGCCGCCCTGTGCACGCTGCCGTGGATCCTCCCGTCCGTGCCGGGCGCCGCCTCGGCCACCGGTTCGGCGGGCGGCGGCGACTCCGCGCCGGGCGCCCCGCGGGCCGAGGGCGCGACGAGGGCGCTCGCCCTCCTCGTACGGCTGCGCTCGTCCGACAACCTCTCCCCGGCCGCCACCGCGGCCGGCCGGCTGCGCACCACGGCCGGTTCGGGCACAGCCGGTTCGGGTACGCCCACCGAGGCGTCCGCGGGCGCGGGCACGACGGCGGGCCCGGCCGTCGTCGCCGGCATCGCCACACCCCGCCGGGGGCTCGCGGACCTGGACGTCTCCTGGCGCGAGGCCACTGCGGCGGCCCGCACGGCGTCCGCCCAGCCGCACCGGGGCCCGCTCGCCGAGTGGGCGGCGATCGGCCCGTACCGCCTGCTCACCGCCCTCCCCCGGACCGAGCCCGACCCGGCGGTCCGCGCCCTGCTCACCCCCACGCACCGCGAACTGGCCCGCACCGCCGAGGTGTTCCTCGACAACGCGGGTCAGGCGGGCCGCACGGCGACCGCCCTCGGCATCCACCGCCAGACCCTCTACTACCGCCTCTCGCGCGTGGAACAGCTGACGGGCCTCGACCTGGACGCGGGCGAGGACCGGCTGTTGCTGCACATGGCGCTCAAGGCGGCCCGGCTCTGAGCGCAGGACCCCTCGGCCCGGTTTATAAGATCTCCCCATGACCACGGGGAGTTGGGCGGCGCCGACGTACACCGAGCAGCTGCTGTACGAAGCAGGGGCAAGCGGGGACCGGGCGGCCGTCCTGGACGCCCTCGGGCGGACCCGCCTCTACGTGCTCCTCCCGCGGCTGCACGCCGACGCGCCCGGCTACGCCCCGCCCCTCCCCAGCCGTCGTGACAAGTCCGCCCGGCGCACTGTCGTACCGGTGCTGACCGAGGGCATGCTGCCGCCGTGGCACCCGGACTGGGTGTTCAAGCAGACCACCCTCGACAAGCTCGCCGCCGCCTGGCCGCACGACAGGTGGTGGCTCTCGGTCAACCCGGACACCCCGTTCGCGGCCGCCCTGCCGGCCCGGGCCGGCGACCGGCGGGCCTGGCAGGAGGCGGGCGCGCGCGGCGGCGGTCCCGCACGGCTGCGCCTGCTCACCCACGCCGGCGAGCAGCTGCACGGCCCGGTCGCGCACGCCCTGGCGCTCGGCGCGCACCTCGCCGTGCTCAACGGCCTGGTGTGGAACCGGCTCGGCGCCCAGTACGAGGACTACGCCACCGACGTCTCCCGGCTGCGCCGTCCCTGGGCCGTCCACCACCGCGCGGACTTCCGGGACAAGGTGCGGACCCTGATCGCCACCCGACTCGTCGGCCGGGTCCCGGAGTCCGTCCTGGAGATGCGGCGCCGTCTCACCGCGCGGTTGCGCCACACGCCCACCGAAGTGCAGTGGACGTCGATGGTCACCGTCACGTTCGAGCGGAACGACGCCTCCGGCGAGGAGCTGGCCGAGGCCCTGGAGTTCGTGCGCCGGATCACCCACTACGAGGGGCGGTTCCGCGTCGACGGCCTCCTCCCGCCGGACGGGCGGGTCGACACCCTCGCCGCCTTCGACCACGGCCGCGCCGTGAACGTCGTACGGCTGGCGCTCGGCGCCCGCTACTGCGATCCCCAGGAGGCGGAGCAGTCCCTGCTCCAGATCCTCGAACCCGCCCGGCGGGCGTACAGCTCCTGGGCCGAGTTCTCGCTCGGCTACCTGCTGGCCCGGCTGATCCACTTCGACGAGGGTGACCCCGAACCGATGTACCAGGAATCCCTGACCATCCACCGCACGCTCACGCAGGACCCGTCGAGCCCCTACCGGAACATCCCGTGGTCATGAGCCCCCGCCGCCCGCCCGCTCCCCAGGGCGCCCCGTGGATCCCGCCGTCCGAGACCGAGCAGCTGCTGTACGAGGCAGGGCTGCGCGGCGACGTCGCGGGACAGATCCGTGTCCTCGCCGGGGCCGAGCTCTTCATCGGCGCCCCCAAGTCCGACGTGGACGCCCGCCCGGACAATGTCTACTGGCCACCCCAGCAGGCGGGGAAGGGCCTCCTCGTCCGGCCGGTCCTCACGCGCGGGATGCTGCCGCCCTGGCATCCGGAGTGGGTGTTCCACCTGGTCACGCTCCGATGGGTCGCCGAGTTCACCTGGCGCGACCCCCGACTGCTCCTCGCGGTCAACGGCGGCACCCCCGGTCAGCTGCTGCTGCCCACCACGCCCGAGCACCGCGCGGGGTGGCTGCGGGCGTACGCCGAGAAGGAGCGGGGTTCGGGCGACCGTTTCGTCGCCCTACGGCACGGCCCCCTGCACGGGCCGCTCGCCTTCGGTCTCGCCTGCGGCGCCCATCTGGCGTTCGGCAACGGCGTCCCGTGGAACGACGTCGGCTCGGTCTACATGGGGTACACCGACGAGCTCGACACGCTCCGCGACTCGTGGGGCGTCACCGACCGCGACGGCTGGCGCAAGGAGCTGGACGCGCTGCTCGACGGGCGCAACAGCCCGCCGGAGCCGGACTTCGCCCTCAGGATCCGCGAGGAGCTGCGGGTCGCCCGTGGCGCGGTCCCTTCGCCCGACGAGTGGCGCGAGACGGCCGCAGGGCACGCCCAGGACCTGGGCGCGAGCCCGGTGACGGTGCGGCACATCGAGGAGCTGGTGCGCCGCATCCTCAGGTACGAGGCCCGGTTCCGGGCCGACGGGCTGCTGCCGCCGGACGGACGGGTGCGGAAGACGGTCGCGTACGACTACGGCCGGGCGGTGAACCTGGCCCGCTGGGGCCTCTCGGCCCGGTTCTGCGCGCCCCCGGAGGCCGAACAGGCGATCGTCCACGCGGGGGCACTGGCCCGGTCGGCCTACGGGTCCTGGCAGGAGTACTCGACCGGGTACGCGCTGGGGCGGGTGCTGCGCTTCGACGGGGAGGAGTACGGCCCGTTCCACGAGCAGAACGTGGCCGCCCACCGCGTCCTGACGGAGCACGAGGGCAGCCCCTGGCGGAACATCCCGTGGCGTTGAGGACCTTGCGCCGAGGACCCGGCATTGAGGACCTGACGCTGAGGACGTGGCATTGAGGACCGACGCGGGCTCCGGTCCAGGCACGACAACTCCGCGCGAATCCGGTGCTATTGCTCCCCCATCAGCACCTTGAGCCCGGCCGTCAGGTCGTCCGCCGTCGGGGCCGTCTCCGGGTCCACCATCCACTGGATCATCACGCCCGTCGCGAGCGCCTGGCAGAGCAGCCCCGCCACCCGGGCCTTCTCCGGATCCGCCTCCGGGTCGAGGCCCAGGAACACCTCGGCCATGCCCAACCGGCCCTCGCGCTGCGGTTCCTTGATGGCCTCGCGGAGCTTCTCGTCGTCGTCGAGGCGGGTGACGACCTCCGTCTGGAGCTTCCAGACCGGGCGGCTGGCGTCCGCGGCCGCGATCACCTGTTCCCAGACCGTGTGGAAGCGCGCGTACGGGTCGGCCGGGAGCGTCTTCCTGTCCTCGCCGCTGCCCGCCGGGCCGACCTGGTTGCCCCACTCCTCCGTGAGCGCCAGGAACGCCTGCTGGAGCAGGGTCTCCTTGGAGCCGTAGTGGTAGCCGATGGAGGCCAGGTTGGTGCCCGAGGCGGCGACGATGTCGCGGGCCGTCGTACGGGCGTAGCCCTTCTCCAGGAGGCAGCGCTTGGCGCCTTCGAGCAGGTCTTCCTTGTGTCCCATGACAGCACTGTACCCGGCCGCTAGACAATCGTGTAAGACGATCGTCTAGCGAGCCGGGTACGGGTGCTTGGGAGCTCGGGAGCGCCCGGGATCAGACCAGGTTCACCGAACGGGCCGACGTCGCGCCGATCTCGGCCGCGATCTCCGTGAGCACCGCCGCCGGAACCGTGTCGTCCACGGTGAGCAGGACGAGCGCCTCGCCGCCCTCCTCCGCGCGCGCCACCTGCATACCCGCGATGTTCAGGCCGGCCTCGCCGAGGATCCGGCCCACCGTGCCGACGACACCCGGGCGGTCCTCGTAGCGCAGCACCACCATGTGGTCGGCGAGCGCGACGTCCATGTCGAAGTCGCCGACCGCGACGATCTTCTGGAGGTGCTTGGGGCCGGCCAGCGTGCCGGAGACCGCGACCTCCTCGCCGCTGGCGAGCGTGCCGCGCACGGTGACCACGTTGCGGAAGTCGGGGGACTCGCTGGAGGTCGTCAGACGGACCTCGACACCGCGCTCCTGCGCGAACAGCGGGGCGTTGACGTACGACACGGTCTCGTCGACCACGTCCTCGAACACGCCCTTGAGCGCGGAGAGTTCGAGCACCTTCACGTCGTGCTGGGTGATCTCGCCGTACACCTCGACGTCGAGACGCGCCGCGACCTCGCCGGCCAGCGCGGTGAAGATCCGGCCGAGCTTCTCGGCGAGCGGCAGGCCCGGCTTGACGTCCTCGGCGATGACGCCGCCCTGGACGTTGACCGCGTCCGGCACGAGCTCGCCGGCGAGCGCGAGGCGCACCGAGCGGGCGACCGCGATACCGGCCTTCTCCTGGGCCTCGTCCGTGGACGCGCCGAGGTGCGGGGTGCAGACGACCTGGTCGAGCTCGAAGAGCGGGGAGTCCGTGCAGGGCTCCTTCGCGTACACGTCGAGGCCGGCGCCGGCGACCCGGCCCTCCTTGAGGGCGGAGAACAGGGCGGCCTCGTCCACGATCCCGCCGCGCGCGGCGTTGACGATCCGGACGCTCGGCTTGACCTTGTGCAGCGCCTCGTCGCCGATGAGACCGATGGTCTCCGGGGTCTTCGGCAGGTGGACGGTGATGAAGTCGGCGACCTCCAGGAGCTCGTCCAGGGCCAGCAGCTTCACCCCCATCTGGGCGGCGCGGGCCGGCTGCACGTAGGGGTCGTACGCGACGATCTTCATGCCGAACGCGGACATGCGCTGCGCGACCAGGACGCCGATGCGGCCGAGGCCGACGACGCCGAGGGTCTTCTCGCTGAGCTCGACGCCCGTGTACTTCGAGCGCTTCCACTCGCCGTTCTTCAGCGCGGTGTTGGCCTGCGGGATGTTGCGCGCGGTGGCGACGAGCAGACCGCACGCGAGCTCGGCGGCGGTGACGATGTTGGAGGTCGGGGCGTTCACGACCATGACGCCGGCCTTGGTGGCGGCGGAGACGTCGACGTTGTCCAGGCCGACACCCGCACGGGCGACGACGCGGAGCTTGTTGGCGGCTGCGATGGCCTCGGCGTCGACCTTGGTCGCGGAGCGGACCAGGATCGCGTCCACGTCGGCGATGGCGGGGAGCAGCTCGGCGCGGTCGGCGCCGTTGCAGTGCCGGATCTCGAAGTCCGGGCCCAGTGCGTCGACGGTGGCGGGCGACAGCTCTTCAGCGATGAGTACGACGGGTTTCGAGCTCACGTGAGTCCTCACAGATCCAGTGCGGACGGCCGTCCCGACGGCCGCAGGCGGTGGAGGGGGCTTGCCGCGTGAAAGCGCACGACGCTGTGGGCCTGAACGCGAATGTTGTTGAGCAGTGTAGTGGTGCGTCGGCGCAGTTCATGCGCCTCGTTGGAAGGATCACCCGTCCGTGGTTGGACGGCCTGTCCAACGGTGTGAGTGAGGGCCGGACAGTGTGTCCGGCCCTCACCCGGAAGGCTTACGCCTCCTCGTCGTTCACCCAGCTCATGAGCTTGCGCAGCTCCTTGCCGG
Organism: Streptomyces sp. NPDC059875; assembly: GCF_042731085.1. Taxonomy (NCBI): domain Bacteria; kingdom Bacillati; phylum Actinomycetota; class Actinomycetes; order Kitasatosporales; family Streptomycetaceae; genus Streptomyces; species Streptomyces sp. NPDC059875. The sequence continues at coordinate 417,403 of NZ_JBHWJZ010000002.1, read as the reverse complement.
TGGTCTCCAGGAGGTGCTTCTCGTCCTGGGTCTTGTACTCGTTGTACTTCTTCAGACCGCCGTGGTACTCGTCCATCCAGTTCTTGGCGAAGGTGCCGTCCTGGATCTCGGTGAGGACCTTCTTCATCTCGGCCTTGGTGGCGTCGGTGATGATCCGCGGGCCGGTGACGTAGTCGCCCCACTCGGCCGTCTCGGAGACGGACCAGCGCATCTTCTCCAGGCCGCCCTCGTACATGAGGTCGACGATGAGCTTCAGCTCGTGCAGGCACTCGAAGTAGGCGATCTCCGGCTGGTAGCCGGCCTCGACCAGGGTCTCGAAGCCCGCCTTCACCAGCGCGGACGCGCCACCGCAGAGGACGGCCTGCTCACCGAACAGGTCGGTCTCGGTCTCCTCGGTGAAGGTCGTCTTGATGACGCCGGCGCGGGTGCCGCCGATGGCCTTGGCGTACGAGAGCGCCAGGGCGAAGGCGTTGCCGGTCGCGTCCTGCTCAACGGCGGCGATCGCGGGGACGCCGCGACCCTCCTCGTACTGGCGGCGGACCAGGTGGCCCGGGCCCTTCGGGGCGACGAGCGCGACGTCGACGCCGGCCGGGGGCTTGATGAAGCCGAAGCGGACGTTGAAGCCGTGCGCGAAGAACAGCGCCTTGCCGTCCTTCAGGTGCGGGGCGATGGACGCCTCGTAGACCTGGGCCTGGATCGGGTCCGGGATCAGGATCATGATGACGTCGGCCTCGGCGGCGGCCTCGGCGGGCGTCACCACGCGCAGACCCTGCTCCTCGGCCTTGGCCTTGGACTTGGAGCCCTCGTGCAGACCGACGCGGACGTCGACACCCGAGTCACGGAGCGACAGCGCGTGGGCGTGGCCCTGGCTGCCGTAACCGATCACCGCGACCTTGCGGCCCTGGATGATGGACAGGTCGGCGTCGTCGTCGTAGAACAGCTCGGCCACTGGGAATCTCCTTGATGTGCTGGTGTTGCGTCCCACCGTACGGCGGGGAGCGGGAGGGAAGTTTTCGGGTCTCGCCAGGCGGACCGCCGAGGTGGACAGGCGGTCAGCCCGGGTTGACGTCAGGCGCTGCGGTCGAGGGCCCGGAGGGACCGGTCGGTGATGGACCGGGCACCACGCCCTATGGCGATCGTGCCGGACTGCACGAGCTCCTTGATGCCGAACTGCTCCAGCATCTTGAGCATCGCGTCGAGCTTGTCACTCGAACCGGTGGCCTCGATGGTGACCGCCTCGGGCGAGACGTCCACGGTCTTGGCGCGGAACAGCTGGACGATCTCGACGATCTGGGAGCGGGTCTCGTTGTCGGCGCGGACCTTCACCAGGACGAGCTCGCGCTGGATCGCAGCGGAGGGCTCGAGTTCGACGATCTTCAGGACGTTGACCAGCTTGTTGAGCTGCTTGGTCACCTGCTCCAGCGGCAGGTCCTCGACATTGACCACGATGGTGATGCGGGAGATGTCGGGGTGCTCGGTGACACCGACGGCGAGCGAGTCGATGTTGAAGCCGCGGCGGGAGAACAGCGCGGCGATCCGGGCCAGGATGCCGGGGGTGTTCTCCACCAGGACGGAGAGCGTGTGCCTCGTCATTGTGTCGTTCCTCTTCCTACGGCTCTCGGTCTCAGTCGTCTTCGTTGTCGCCGAAGTCGGGGCGGACGCCCCGGGCGGCCATGACCTCGTCGTTGGAGGTGCCGGCGGCGACCATGGGCCAGACCTGGGCGTCCTCGTGGACGATGAAGTCGATCACGACCGGGCGGTCGTTGATGGCGTTGGCCTCTTCGATGACCTTGTCCAGGTCGGCCGGGTCCTCGCAGCGCAGGGCGACACAGCCCATGGCCTCGGACAGCTTGACGAAGTCCGGGATACGGGTGCCCTTGCGAGGCGCCGTGCTGGCGCCGACCTGGGAACCGGTCGCCTCGTGGCCCGTCTCGTCGGCGTGCAGGACCGTGCTCGAGTAGCGCTGGTTGTAGAAGAGGGTCTGCCACTGGCGGACCATCCCGAGGGCGCCGTTGTTGATGATGGCGACCTTGATCGGGATGTTGTTGAGCGCGCAGGTGACGAGCTCCTGATTGGTCATCTGGAAGCAGCCGTCGCCGTCGATCGCCCAGACCGGGCGGTCCGGCATGCCGGCCTTGGCGCCCATGGCCGCCGGGACCGCGTAGCCCATCGTTCCGGCGCCGCCGGAGTTGAGCCAGGTGGCCGGCTTCTCGTAGTCGATGAAGTGCGCGGCCCACATCTGGTGCTGGCCGACGCCGGCCGCGTAGATGGTGTCGGCGGGGGCGAGCTGGCCGATGCGCTGGATGACCTGCTGCGGCGAGAGGCTGCCGTCCTCCGGCACGTCGTAGCCGAGCGGGTAGGTCTCGCGCCAGCGGTTCAGGTCGCTCCACCAGGCGGTGTAGTCGCCCTTGTTGCCCTCGCCGGCCTCGGCCTGGACGGCCTGGACCAGGTCGGCGATGACCTCGCGGGCGTCACCGACGATCGGGACGTCGGCGGCGCGGTTCTTGCCGATCTCGGCGGGGTCGATGTCGGCGTGGACGATCTTGGCGTACGGGGCGAAGCTGTCCAGCTTGCCGGTGACGCGGTCGTCGAAGCGGGCTCCGAGGGCGACGATCAGGTCGGCCTTCTGCAGCGCGGTGACGGCGGTGACCGCACCGTGCATGCCCGGCATTCCCACGTGCAGCGGGTGGCTGTCGGGGAACGCGCCCAGCGCCATCAGGGTGGTGGTGACGGGGGCGCCGGTGAGCTCGGCGAGGACCTTCAGCTCGGCGGTGGCGCCGGCCTTCAGGACGCCGCCGCCGACGTACAGGACGGGGCGCTTGGCCGCGGCGATCAGCTTGGCGGCCTCGCGGATCTGCTTGGCGTGCGGCTTGGTCACCGGGCGGTAGCCGGGCAGGTCGGTCTGCGGCGGCCAGCTGAAGGTGGTCTTCGCCTGCAGGGCGTCCTTGGCGATGTCGACCAGGACCGGGCCCGGGCGGCCGGTGGAGGCGATGTGGAACGCCTCGGCGATCGTCTTCGGGATGTCCTCGGCCTTGGTGACCAGGAAGTTGTGCTTGGTGATCGGCATCGTGATGCCGCAGATGTCCGCCTCCTGGAAGGCGTCCGTGCCGATGGCCTTCGAGGCGACCTGGCCGGTGATCGCGACCAGCGGGACGGAGTCCATGTGGGCGTCGGCGATCGGGGTGACCAGGTTGGTGGCGCCCGGCCCGGAGGTCGCCATGCAGACGCCGACCTTGCCGGTGGCCTGCGCGTAGCCGGTGGCCGCGTGGCCCGCGCCCTGCTCGTGGCGGACCAGGATGTGGCGGACCTTCGTGGAGTCCATCATCGGGTCGTACGCGGGGAGGATGGCGCCGCCCGGAATACCGAAGACGGTGTCGGCCCCTACTTCCTCGAGAGAACGGATGAGGGACTGCGCACCCGTGACGTGCTCGACGGTGGTGGCGGACTGTCCGCCGCTACGGGCCCGCGGCTGCGGATGGTGCCCGGTGGCCTGCTCGGTCATCAGCAATCTCTTCTCGAAGCAGAGGGTTTTTGCGAGGGTTTGGGAGGAGCCGGTGCAACAAAAAACCCCTCGTGCCGGGTGGCAAGCGAGGGGAGCGCGTCGGTAGCGTTCAAGCCGGGCCGTCGTGGCCCTGCTTCAGCCGACGCGCTTTCCAAGTACGAGAATTCGGGTGCGCATGGCACTGACCCTCCCCCCGACGCACCATCAGTGTCAAGTGGGTGGGACAGGCGTCTCATTATTTGAGCGGATCGGGGGACGCTCCCCGGCCGGAACCGCCACCCCGCCGGGGACCGGGTACTCGTCCCGCACGAGCGCGCGACGCAGCCGGTACTCGTCGAGCGGACCCGAGAAGGCCATCCCCTGACCGTGTGTGCAGCCCATGGCGCGCAGGGCGAGCACCTGCTCGGGGACGTCCACCCCGTCGGCGACGGACTGCAGCCCGAGGTCGGTGGCGATGCGGAGCAGCCCGCTGGTGATCTTGCGCAGCCGGGCGGATTCGACGACGCCCTCGACCAGACCCCTGTCCAGCTTCAGTACGTCGACGGGGAGGCGCCGCAGCGCGTTGATGGCCGCGTGGCCGCTCCCGAAGCCGTCCAGGGCGATCCGTACGCCGAGACGGCGCAGGGCGACCAGGCGCTGCTCCAGGTCGTCGAAGGAGACCCGGGGGTCGCTGTCGGCGAGCTCGATCATCAGGGATCCCGAGGGGAGCCCGTGGCGGGTCAGCAGCGCCTCGACGGAGCCGAGCGGCAGGGAGCGGTCGAGCAGCCTGCGGGCCGAGAGCCGGATGGAGACCGGCGTCCGGTGGCCGAGTCCGGCCCGTTCGGCGGCCTGCTCGACGGCCTGCTCGAGAAGCCAGCGCCCGAGCTCGGCGGCGCGCTCGCTGTCGTCCGCGACGCGCAGGAACTCGGCGGGGGTGAAGAGGATGCCCTGGGCGGAGCGCCAGCGGGCCTGGGCGGCGACGGCGGTGATGCGGCCGGTGGTGAGGTCCACCACCGGCTGGTGGAGCAGGGCGAACTCGCCGTCGTCGAGAGCGGTGCGCAGCCGCGTGGCCAGCTCCGTCCGGCGGACGACCTCGGCCTGCATCTGCGGGGCGTACATCTCGACGCGGTCCTTGCCGGCTGCCTTGGCCCGGTACATGGCCAGGTCCGCGTTGCGCAGTAGGTCCCCGGCGCCGATGCCGGGCTCGGCGAAGGCGACGCCGATGGAGGCGGCGACCCGCACCTCGTTCCCGCCCTCGAGACGGTACGGCTGGGAGAGCGTGAGGCGCAGCCGGTCGGCGATCTCGTGGACCTGGTACTCGCGGGCCCCGCTGTCCCGTGAGCCGTCGCCGAGGATGAGCGCGGCGAACTCGTCGCCGCCGAGGCGGGCGGCGGTGTCCCCGGCCCGTACGGAGTCCTGGAGCCGGCGGGCGGCCTGGACGAGGAGCTCGTCGCCCGCCTGGTGGCCGAGCCGGTCGTTGACGCCCTTGAAGCCGTCGAGGTCGATGAAGAGCACGGCCGTGCCGGGGTCGGAGGAGCGCCGGCCGGTGAGGGCCTTGCGGACCCGCTGGGTGAACAGCGCCCGGTTGGGCAGGTCGGTGAGCGGGTCGTGCTCGGCGTTGTGCTGCAGCTGCGCCTGGAGGCGGACCCGTTCGGTGACGTCGCGGCTGTTGAAGATGAGCCCGCCCTGGTGGCGGTTGACGGTGGACTCGACGTTGAGCCAGTCGCCGCGGCCGGAGCGGAAGCGGCACTCGATCCGGGTGGTCGGCTCCTCCGAAGGAGGAGCGGCGAGGAAACGGCGTACTTCGTGCACCACGCCGCCGAGGTCCTCGGGATGGATGAGGGAGGCCAGTTCGGAGCCGATCAGATCCTCCGCCTCGCGCCCGTAGACCCCGGAGGCGGCGGGGCTCACGTACCGGAGTATGCCGGTGGGCGCGGCGATCATGATGACATCGCTGGAGCCCTGCACCAGGGACCTGAAGTGGTTCTCCTTCTGGGCCAGTTCGTGGGTGAGGGCGATGTTGTCGAGGAGCATGATGCCCTGGCGTACGACCAGGGCGAGGACGACCGTACAGCCGGTGAAGACGACCACGCGGTCCACTCTGCGTCCCTCGACGACGTTGTACAGGATGCCGAGCGTGCAGACCGCCGCGGCGAGATACGGGGTGAGGGCGGCCAGCGAGCCGGCCACCGGGCGGCTCGGGAGGCGCTGGCCGCGCGGCGAGGAGGCGCTCTCCCCGGTCCGGCGCACCCCCCAGGGCGCGTACGCCAGGAGCAGCGATCCGGCGAACCAGCCGGCGTCGAGCAACTGGCCCGAGGTGTAGTTCTCCCGCAGCAGCGGGGAGGTGAACAGCGCGTCGCACAGCACGGTGAGGGCGAGGGCGGCGATGGCCGTGTTCGTCGCCGAGCGGTTCACGTTCGAGCGGCGGAAGTGCAGCGCCAGGACCATGCTGACGAGAACGATGTCGAGCAGCGGGTACGCCAGGGAGAGCGCGGCCTGGGAGACGCTCTCGCCCTGGAAGTGCGCCGTGTGCGCGAGCGCGAGGCTCCACGAGAGGGTGAGCAGTGAGCCCCCGATGAGCCACGCGTCGAGCCCGAGGCAGACCCAGCCGGCCCGGGTGACGGGCTTCTTGGCAAGGACGAGCAGGCCGACGATGGCGGGCGGCGCGAAGAGCAGGAAGAAGAGGTCCGCGAGGGAGGGGCTGGGCACGTCCCGGCCGAGCACGACCTCGTACCACCCCCAGACCGCGTTCCCCGCGGCGGCCATCGTGGAGGAGAAGGCGAACAGCAGCCAGGCGGGGCGGAAGCGGCTCTCGCGGAGGCGGGTGTAGAGGAAGCAGGAGACGCCGGCGGCGAGGGCGGCCGCGCTCAGCCCGAAGTCGCCCATGACGAGTGCGAGTTGCTCGGAGCCCCAGCCGAGGGCGGCCCCTGTCGCGTAGGCCGCACAGATGAGCCCGAGGACGACCTGGGTGAGGACGCCTCCACCCTCGGACCGCGTCGGATCCGGGCCGCGGGCGCCGCCCGCGCCGTCGCCCGCACCCTTCGCCGGGGTGCCGCCCGGTGCGGCGCCGGGGGCCGCGGCACCGCCCGGCGCCGTGGCGCCCGGTGCGGGACCCGCGGCGACCGGGCCGCGGCCGATGAGCGCTCCGGGGGCGGTCACCGGGGCTCCCCTGCGGTCGCCGTCGGGCGTCTCCTGTGCCGGAATGGGGCGCGCGAGGGTCGTCGACGGCGGCCCCGCCGCGTCGGATCGTCGGTCCATCGGCCGTACTTCACCCGTCGCCCCCCTCGGAATCTGATGTCCCGTCACTTCGCTCCCCAGCGCCATCCCGTACTCGACGCAGCCCCCCGCTCCGGGACGATACACCAGGACCGTCACTCAGGGACAGGGGTGCTGTACTCTCAGTGACGGCCCGGGGGCTCGCGGCGGGCGCACCGAGGGGGCGCGCGCCGTGGACCGGCTGCTCAGGTGGTCATGACCACGTTCGCCAGCTGCTCCCCCGCCGCGAACCGGGTCAGCTGTGCGGCGATCAGCCGCTTGGCACGGGGCATGAACGCCGAAGTGGAACCGCCGACATGGGGACTCACCAGGACACCGGGAGCGTGCCACAACGGGTGGCCGGGCGGCAGCGGTTCGGGGTCGGTGACATCGAGCGCGGCGCCGATCCGGCCGCTCTCGACCTCCTTGAGCAACGCCGCGGTGTCCACCACGGGGCCCCGGGCGACGTTGACCAGAAGCGCGCCGTCCTTCATCCGGGCGAGAAAGCCCGCGTCGGCGAGGTGCCGGGTCTCGGGCGTGAGCGGAGTGGAGAGCACGACGACGTCCGCCTGCGGCAGCAGGGCGGGCAGTTCCGAGAGGGGCTGCACCGGCCCGCGCTCCGTGGTGCGTGCGGAGCGCGCGACGCGCACCACCCGCGCGCACTCGAATGGGGCGAGCCGGTCCTCGATGGCGGCGCCGATCGATCCGTACCCCACGATCAGTACGGACTTGTCGGCGAGAGCGGGATAGAACCCGCCCAGCCACTCCTCCTTGTCCTGGCCGCGGACGAAGCCGGGGATCCCGCGCAGCGAGGCCAGGATCAGGGCGAGCGTCAGCTCGGCGGTGCTGGCCTCGTGGACGCCCTTGGCGTTGCACAGTTCGACGCCCGGGTGCAGCGAGCCGAGTCCGGGGGTCACGTGGTCCGTACCCGCCGAGAGCGTCTGCACAGCGCGGACCGAGGTCATCGCGGCGAGCGGCCGGACGGCGATCTCCGGACCCTTCATGTACGGGACGACGTAGAAGGCGCAGCGCGCCGGGTCGGCGGGGAAATCGGGACCGCCGTCCCAGAAGCGGTAGTTCAGCCCCGACGCGCCCGGATCGGGAAGCCCTTCGATCTCGTCCGCCGGAAACGGAAGCCACACGTCAGGGGTCGTGTCATCGAGTGTCATGACCGGGAGGCTATGCGAAGAATCCCGCGCGCCATTGGTTACTTTGGGGGACGGCACAGGGAGGGGTACCGGCAGGTGGAGCGCAGGACTATCGGGGCGGCGGCGCTCGACGTGGGCGCGGTCGGCCTGGGCTGTATGCCGATGAACTGGGCCTACAGCAGCTCGCAGCAGCGCGGCGACCGGTCGCTGCGCACGGTGCACGCGGCGCTGGACGCCGGGGTGAGCCTGCTCGACACCGCGGACATGTACGGGCCGTTCACCAATGAGCTGTTGGTGGGACGGGCGCTGAAGGAACGCCGGGCCGATGCCTTCGTCTCGACGAAGTGCGGTCTGCTCGTGGGCGACCAGCACGTGGTGGCCAACGGCCGGCCCGGGTACGTGCGGCGGGCCTGCGACGCCTCGCTGCGGCGGCTGCAGACGGAAGTGATCGACCTCTATCAGCTGCACCGCGCGGACCCCGAGGTGCCGGTCGAGGAGACCTGGGGCGCGATGGCCGAACTGGTGTCCGCGGGCAAGGTGAGGGCGCTCGGGCTCTGCGCGGTGGGGGTCCGGGCGGCCCGGCGCGGCGGATCCGCGCATCTGTACGAGGGAACGATCCGGCAGCTGGAGCGGATCCAGCAGGTGTTCCCGGTGAGCGCGGTGGAGGCCGAGCTGTCGGTGTGGTCGCCCGAGGCGCTGGAGCGGCTGCTGCCGTGGTGCGAGGCGCGGGGCGTGGGGTTCCTGGCCGCGATGCCGCTGGGGAACGGGTTCCTGACCGGGACGCTGACGCCGGGCGGCGGCTTCGAGCCGGACGACCCGCGGGCCCGCCACCCCCGCTTCACCGCCGAGATGATGGCGGCCAACCAGCCGCTGGTGGCCGGTTTGCGGCGGGTGGCGGCGCTCCACGGCGAGGAGGTCACTCCCGCCCAGGTGGCATTGGCGTGGGCGCTGGCGCAGGGGCCGCACGTCGTGCCGATCCCGGGGGCGAAGCGGGAGCGCTGGGCGGTGGAGAACGCGGGGGCGGCGGAGCTGGTGCTGACGGCCGCGGACCTGGCGGAGATCGCGGGGCTGCCGGCGCCGCGGCGGTCGTGGGACTGAGCGCGGGAACCTGATCGGGCCGGGCGGTGTATCAAGGGTAGTGAGCGCCGTTCGAAGGGATCGGGACCGTGGGCCGAGCTTGTGTGGGAGCCGTGTGGGCCGCCGTCGTGCTGGGGCTCGTGACGGGGTGCTCGTCGGGTGGGAACGGGTCGGCGTCCCCGACCACGACGGCATCGGCGTCGGCGTCGGCGTCGGAGGCGCGGGGTGCCCCGGGCGCCGTGAGCGTCGTGGGCACGTTGACCGAGGATCTGGAGTCGCCGTGGGGCGTGGCAGCGCTGCCCGGCGGTGATCTCCTCGTCGCCTCGCGCGACGAGCGGACGATCACCCGCGTCGACGCGAGGACCGGGGAGAAGACGCCGGTCGGTGAGGTGCCGGGGGTGGTTCCCGGCGGTGAGGGCGGGCTCCTCGGCCTGGCCGTGCGGGACGGCCGGGTGTACGCGTACGTCACGGCGGAGTCGGACAACCGCATCGTCCGGATGCCGTACGGAGGCGCGGTCACCGACCGGCTGGGCGCGCCCGAGGTGGTCCTCTCGGGCATCCCGAAGGGGACTGTGCACAACGGCGGGCGGATCGCGTTCGGCCCGGACGGGATGTTGTACGCGGGGACGGGCGAGCGGGGCGAGACGGGCCTCGCGCAGAGCGTGGAGTCGCTGGGCGGCAAGATCCTGCGGATGACGCCGGAGGGGAAGCCGGCGCCCGGCAATCCGTTCCCCGGCTCGGTGGTGTACTCGTACGGTCACCGCAATGTGCAGGGGCTGGCCTGGGACGAGGACGGACGGCTGTGGGCGGCCGAGTTCGGCCAGAACACCTGGGACGAGCTGAATCTGATCCAGCCCGGCAAGAACTACGGCTGGCCGAAGGTGGAGGGCGCGGCGGACGTGTCCGACTTCGTGGACCCGGTGGCCCAGTGGAGGACGGACGAGGCCTCCCCGAGCGGTATCGCGTACGCCGAGGGCGCGATCTGGATGGCGGGTCTGAGAGGCGAGCGCCTGTGGCGGATCCCGCTGTCCGGAGCGGAACGCTCCGGGGCCCCCGAGGCGTTCCTCGTGGAGGAGTACGGCCGGCTGCGCACGGTCCTGGCGGCGGGTGACGGCCGGCTCTGGCTGACGACGAGCGAGACCGACACCCGGGGCACGCCCGGGCCCGGCGACGACAAGATCCTCCGGCTGGAGGTCGGATAGGGGGCACGATGTTCAACCTGATGGAGGAGCTGTTCGCGCCGAGCCACAAGCACACGGACGACGAGCGGCAGCGGCTTGAGCTGACCCGGGAGGACCTGGGCGACTGCGACCCCGCGCGGGGGCCGATCGACCTGAACTCGGGCGCCGTGACGATACGTGTGCCGACTCCGGTGACGCGCCATGACGAGGACGGGGACGGCGGGGACGGCGACGACGGGGACGGGGGCGGGGACGGGGCTCCCTAGGGCGTCGGCTCCAGGAGGCGGAGGCGGTGGGCGAGGGCTGCCGCCTCGCCCCGGCCGGCGACGCCCAGCTTGGCAAGGATGTTGGAGACGTGGACGCTCGCCGTCTTCGGGGAGATGAAGAGCTCCTCGGCGATCTGGCGGTTGGTGCGGCCGGCGGCGACCAGGCGCAGGACGTCCTGCTCCCGGGGCGTCAGGCCGAAGGCGTCGTCTCCCGGCTCGGGTTCCAGCGCGCGCTCCGGAGCGGTGAGCGGGAGGCGGGCGCGGGCGGCCAGGAGCTCGACGTCCTCGCGGAGCGGGTGCGCGCCGAGGCGTACGGCGGTGGCGTGGACCTCGCGCAGCAGCGCCGCGGCCTCCTCTCGCCGGCCGCCCTCGGCGAGGAGGGCGTCGGCGAGGCGGTGCCGGGCGAGGGCCAGCAGGTAGGGGCGCTCCAGCGGTTCGTGGGCGGCGACGGTCTCCGTCCAGCGGTCGACGGGGTGACGGCCCTCGGCGCGGTCCAGCTCCGCCGAGGTGTGCAGGGAGTACGCCTCCCAGAGGGGTGCCGGGGTCGCCATCCCCCGGGCGCAACGGCGGACGAGGGCGATCGCCTCGTCGCGGCCGTCCTCGGCGGCGGGCAGCCCGCGGGCGTCGGCCTCGGCCGTGGCGGCGGCGAGGAGCAGCGGCCAGGCGTCGCGATGGGTGCCGGGCGGAAACCCGGCCTCCGCGGCGGCGGCCAGCTCGGCCCGGGCCTCGTGGATCCGCCCGCTTCCGGCGGCGATGCTCACCGCGACGTACCGCATCGGGATCGTGTACTGCGGCATCGGGTCGGCCTTGCCGAAGTGCTCGGCTGCCGTGGCCAACTGGGTGGTGGCCACGGTCAGTTCACCGCGGGCGACGGCGAGCTGGGCCAGCCGGAGGGCGGCGGAGCCGCGCGGCTTGGAGCTCCGTCCGGCGCGCTCCAGCCACTCGCCGTTGCGCTGGACCTCGTCCCACAGGCCGAGGGAGAACTGCGACTCGGCCTGGTTGGCGCGGATCCAGCCCTGGCTGTCGAGGAGGCCGTGGGCGCGGGCGAGCCGGAGGCCGTCCTCGGCGATGCCGACGGCCTCCCGGGAGCGGCCGAGGCTCTCCAGGCTGGACGAGAGGTTGACGTGGGTGCGGGAGCACTCGTGGTAGAGCCCGAGGGCGAGGGTGCGGTCGCGCACCTCGTACATCGAGGCGAGCCCCTCCTCCAGGGCGCCCGCCGAGACCTGAAGCGTGCCGAGGGTGACCCGGGCGCCGAGCTCGATGGCCTCGGCCTTGACCAACCGGGCGTATTCGACGGCGCGTTCGGCGGCGGCCAGGCTCTCGGGGCCGGGCTGGTGGAGCATGCCCCAGCCGGCGGCCACGGTGAGGACGACGGCGTGGACGGCGGACGGCGACAGGCCCTTGACGAGTTCCTGGGCGGTGGCGATCTCGGCCCAGCCGTCGGAGCGCCCGAGGCTCGACATGATGCGGGAGCGCTCGGTCCAGAACCAGGCGCTCCGCAGCGGATCTCGGTCCTCGCCCTCCTCTTCGAGGAGTCGCATCGCCATCTTGCCGATCTTCAGGGCGCGTTCGCGTTCGCCGCTGAGCCGGGCGGCGTACGCGGCCTCGGCGAGGAGGTCGAGATAGCGCAGCGGGGTGGTCTCGGGGTCGCAGCCGCACGGAGGGTACGCCTCGGCGTAGTCCATCGGCCGCAGGGAGCGGCGCACCTCGGCCGGGACCTCGTCCCAGAGCTCCATGGCCCGTTCGAGGAGCCGCAGTTGCTCGGCGTACGCGTAGCGCTTGCGGGTCTCGACGGAGGCGCGGAGCACGGCCGGCAGCGCCTTGGCGGGGTCGTGGGCGTGGTACCAGTAGGTGGCGGTCCGGGTCGCGCGCTCGTCGGCGCGCACGAGGGAGGGGTCGGCCTCCAGGGCCTCGGCGTAGCGCCGGTTGAGGCGGGAGCGTTCGCCGGGCAGCAGGTCGTCGCTGACGGCCTCGCGGACCAGGGAGTGGCGAAAACGGTAGCCGTCGCCGTCCGGGACGGCCTGCAGGATATTGGCGCCGACGGCGGCGCGCAGCGCCTCGATGAGGTCGTCCTCGGAGAGCCGGGCGACGGCGGCGAGCAGCGCGTACTCGACGGTGGAGCCGCCTTCGGCGACGATCCTGGCGACCCGCTGGGCGTCCTCGGAAAGCGTCTCGACCCGGACGAGCAGCAGATCGCGCAGGGAGTCGCTGAGGGAGCCGGGGGCGCAGCCGGCCTCGTGGGAGACGACGAGCTCCTCGACGAAGAAGGCGTTGCCGTCGGAGCGGTCGAAGACCTCGTCGACGAGGGCGGCGTCGGGTTCGGCGGCGAGGATGCCGGTGAGCTGGCGGCGCACCTCGGCGCGGGTGAACCGGGCGAGTTCGATGCGCCGGATGGTCCGCAGCCGGTCCAGTTCGGCCAACAGGGGGCGCAGCGGGTGGCGGCGGTGGATGTCGTCGGCGCGGTAGGTGGCGACGACCACGATCCGGCCGCGGCGCAGGGTGCGGAAGAGGTAGGCGAGGAGGTGCCGGGTGGACGCGTCGGCCCAGTGCAGGTCCTCCAGGACGAGCACGATCGTCCGGTCGGCGGCGAGCCGCTCCAGGAGCCGTAGCGTCAGCTCGAAGAGGCGGGCGGTGGAGTCCTCGTGGGAGGGCTCGTGGCTGCCGACGTCGCCGAGTTCGGGGAGGAGCCGGGCGAGTTCGCCCTCCTGGCCGGCCGCGGCGGCGGCCAGTTCGTCCGGGAGCCGGCGGCTCAGCGAGCGCAGGGCGGTGGAGAAGGGGGCGAAGGGCAGCCCGTCCGCGCCGACCTCGACGCAGCCGCCGACCGCGACGTAGGCGCCGCGCTCGCAGGCCACGGCGACGAACTCCTCGATGAGTCGCGTCTTGCCGACGCCGGCCTCGCCGCCGACGAGCAGGGCCTGCGGCTCTCCCTCGCCGGCGCGCGCGAGCGCGTCGGCGAGGGCGGTGAGCTCGCCGGCCCGGCCGACGAACACGGGGCTGACTGACCTGGTCTCCACGGCGCCGAGCATCGCACAGACGTCCGGGGTCGTGCTCATACGGGGGTCACGCGGCCCGGACGAAGCGGCTGCGCCCTGCTCCCACCCGCCCTTCGGAGTCGTGGTCGCCGGACCGGCCGGCCTTCGCGGCCCGCCGCGCCTTGACGGCCTGGCGGGTCAGACGCTGGGCGGCGCCCTCACGGGCGAGCTCGGAGTGGTGCATGCGGTGCAGTTCGTACGCGAACATCGTGTTCTCCCTGGTGTCGGTATCGCTCCTTGCGATGCCTCTACTTTCGTCGCCCAGGGGGTACGGCCACATCGGGAGAGTGCCGCATGTTCGGGGTACGGGGGGCCTTAGGAGGGTCCTAGGGGGCACCTAGGACGCCGTCGGCAGACTCAGGAACAGGTCGAAGTACATGCCGGTGGAGAGGAACAGGCCGATTCCGCCCAGCACGGCGCCGGCGACGGCCACGGCCCGCACCCAGACGGGGCGCTGCGGGCGGGCGAGGACGACCACGGCGGTGATCAGGGCGAGGAGCGAGAAGATCCCGTTGACGAACGCGGTGGTGTGCCAGGCGTCGCCGTAGATCTCGGAGATCTGCTGGGCGGCCGTGCCGCTCTGGGCCTTGATCTGGCCGATCAGCGTCTCGCGCTCGCTGCCGACCTTGCCGACCCAGGTGCCGCTCAGGGCGGCGAGGCCGAGGGCGGCGGAGACGACGGCCGCGGCGCCCGCGCCGACGCCGGAGGGGGCCGTGGGGGCCGCCTCGGCGTCGCGGTCCGCCTCGTCGTCGTCCAGCTCGTCCAGCTCGTCCAGCTCGGCGTCCGGACCGTCCACGGCGTCGTCCGTCTCGACGACGCCGTCCTCGATCTTCTCGGTGTCCACGGTCTCTACCGTCTCGACGGTCTCGTCAGTCTTGGCATTCATGAGCCGCACGCTAGGTGCCGCTCATGAGAGGCGCCTTAAGACGCCTGCCCGGCCCGGAGCGCCTTCCACTCCGGCGCGAGCACCGACCAGACCTCCATGTCGAGGCGCTCGCCCCGGTACGGGTAGCTCTCCCGCAGCACGCCGTCCTTCGTCATGCCCAGGCGCCGGGCCACCGCGATGCTGGCCCCGTTCTTCGAGGACACCAGCCACTCGACGCGGTGGATGGAGCGTTCCCCGACCGCCCAGTCGATGATCGTCCGCGCCGCCCGGGTGATCAGGCCCTTGCCGACCGCCGACGGCTCGAGCCAGCAGCCCGCCTCCGCCGTCCCGTTGGTCACGTCCATCGTGCGGAAGAGCACGCCGCCGACTAGGGTGCCCTCGCTCCAGATGCCGTAGATGCGGCCGGCGTCGTTCGCGGCCTTCTCGGCGTACGCCCGGAGGAAGGAGCGGGCCGAGTCGAGGTCCGACACGACATCCGGCAGGGCGATGTGCTGCCCGACGTACTCCCGTCCACGGTCCATGTGGGCGAGGAACTCCTCGGCGTGCCAGGGCTCCAGCGTCCTCAGCTCGGCGCCGTCGTCACCCAGCGATATCGCGAACATCCTCGATCTCCTCCGCCTCCGAAACCGTCACACGCTGCGTGGGGATCTTCGCACGTGCGTCGGCCGCGTCCCGGCACTCGGGGGTCTCGATGCTGATCCGGGGCAGCCGGCGGTCGAGCCAGCGCGGCAGCCACCAGTTCGCCCCGCCGAGCATGTGCATGAGCGCGGGGACGAGCAGGGTCCGCAGGACGAAGGCGTCGAGGGCGACGGCGGCCGCGAGCGCGATGCCGAACATCGCGATGACCCGGTCGCCGGAGAGGACGAAGGCGAGGAAGACGGAGATCATGATGACCGCCGCGGAGTTGATCACGCGGCTGGTCTCGGCGAGCCCGACCCGGACCGCCCGCCGGTTGTCGCCGGTCTCCAGCCACTCCTCGTACATCCGGCTGACCAGGAAGACCTGGTAGTCCATGGAGAGCCCGAAGAGCACCGAGACCATGATCACGGGCAGGAAGGGTTCGATCGGGCCGGCGCTGCCCAGACCGAGCAGCTCGCTCCCCCACCCCCACTGGAAGATCGCGACGACGATCCCGAAGGCGGAGGCGACGGCGGCCACGTTCATCAGCGCGGCCTTCAGCGGGATGCCGATCGACCGGAAGGCGAGCAGGAGCAGCAGACAGCCGAGCGCGATGACGACGCCCACGAACAGCGGCAGCTTGCCGACGATGATCTCGGCGAAGTCGTCGTACGAGGCGGTGACGCCGCCGACGTGCACGTCCAGCGAGGTGCCCCGCTCGACCCCGGGCAGCACGTCCGCGCGCAGCCGGTCGACGAGCTCGCTCGTCGCCTTCGACTGCGGCGAGGAATCCGGTACGACGGTCAGGACGGCCGTGTCCCCCGCGCTGTTGTACGTGATCGGGGAGACGGACTCGACGCCCCGGGTGTTGGCCAGGTCGGCCGGCAGCTCGCCGAGCGCGACCCGGTCGTCGGCGCCGTCGAGCTGGGCGACCAGGGTGAGCGGCCCGTTGACGCCGGGCCCGAAGCCGTCGGCGAGCAGGTCGTACGCCTGCCTGGTCGTCGCCGTGGCCGGGCCGTTGCCCTGGTCGGAGGTGCCGAGGTGGAGCGAGAAGGTCGGCAGGGCCAGGACCAGCATGACGACGGCGGCGACCCCGCCGAGCAGCTTGGGGTGGCGCTCGACGAAGGCGGACCAGCGGGCGGCGAAGCCGGTCGGAAGCTCGGGCTGCGGTCCGTGCTCGGCGAGCTGCCGCCGCTCGCGCCGGCTGAGCGCCCGGGCCCCGATGAGGGAGAGCAGGGCGGGCAGCAGGGTGACGGAGGCGGCGACGGTGAGCACCACGGTCAGCGAGGCGGCGATGGCGACGCCGTTGAGGAAGCTGAGTCTGAGGATCAGCATGCCGAGCAGCGCGATACAGACGGTCGCGCCCGCGAAGACGACGGCACGACCGGTGGTCGCGACGGCGATCTGCGCGGATTCGGCGACCGAGAGGCCGCGTTTGAGGCCCTTGCGGTGCCGGGTGACGATGAACAGCGCGTAGTCGATGCCGACGCCGAGGCCGATGAGCATCCCCAGCATCGGGGCGAAGTCGGCGACCGTCATGACGTGGCCGAGGAGCGCGATCCCGGAGTACGCGATGCCGACGCTGACGAGGGCGGTGGCGATGGGGAGCGCGGAGGCGGCGAGCGAGCCGAAGGCGAGGAAGAGGACGACGGCCGCGACGACGACGCCGACGGCCTCGGCGATGTGCCCGCCGGGAGCTTCGGTGAGGGCGATGGCGCTGCCGCCGAGCTCGACCTGGACGCCGTCGCCGGCGGCCGTGCGGGCCGTGTCGACGAGGGCTTGGGCCTGGGCCTTCGGGATGTCGTCGGCCTGCTCGTGGAAGGTGACGGCGGCGTAGGCGGTGTGTCCGTCCTCGCTGATCTGCGCCTGGGCGGCCGGGTCGTCGCCGTACGGGGAGGTCACCGACGCGATGCCGGGCAGTTCGGCCACGTCGTCGAGCATGTCGGTCATGCGCTGCTCGACGGCGGTGGCGCGGACGCTGCCCTTGTCGGTGTGCCAGACGATGGTGTCGCTGTCGCCGCCGGCGCCGGGGAAGCCCCGGTCGAGGAGGGCGGTCGCACGGCCGGACTCGGTGCCCGGTACCTCGTAGTCGTTGGAGTACGCGTTGCCGGCCACCGACGCTCCGGCGACGGCTCCGCCGAGGGTGATGAGCCAGAGCAGGACGACGACGAGGCGGTGCTTGATGCACCACCGTGCGATGGCTGCCAAAGGACGTGCTCCCTGGTGGGTGGTTCGTGGATCTTTACCGGGGAACAGCCCGCAAAGAACGCATGACCTACGTGAGGCCACTGTTGCAGCCTTAAGAGATCCTTTGCCCCTTTCGTGTCGTTACTCACAGCCCTGCGCGGGAGCTCAGGCCTTTGGTCCTGAGCTCCCGCGCGTGCGCCTCGTACGGGAGGTCTCGGCCGGGCTCAGCCGGAGACGCTCGCGCGCCCGTTCTCGATGTGTCCCATCAGCCGCCGGCGGAAGCCGCCCGGGGCCGTCACCTCGAGGTCGTACCAGCCGTGCGCGTCGGCCGCCGAGTGCACGAGGGTACGGCTCCTGCCGGGCTTCACGGTGACGGTGCGGGTCCAGTCGTCGAGGTCGTCCTCGTCGACGTAGCCGAGCGGCCGGACGGTGAAGGAGACGCGGACGTCTCCGGTGTTGCGGACGGTGATGTGCAGGTCACGGTCGTGATGGTCGATGTGCGTGGCGACCTCGGCGCCGTCCGCCGCGGGGCCCTCGAACTCGCGGCGGAAGCCGTTCGGTCCGGTGATCGTGAACCGGTAATGATCACGCGTAAGGGGTACCGTCCATTGCCCCGTGCCCCTTACGTCCTGGTGCTGAGGGACGGCGAACTCGCCGGCGTACGGGTAGAGCGCGAAGTGGGCGCTCGCCTTACCGCTGTTCTTCAGGCCGACGGTGATCTCCTTCTCCCCCACCTGCGCCGTGGCGTCCGGCTGGTACGGCAGCGGGCGCGCGGGGCGGGTGCCCGGCTCCTGGACCGGCATCTGCTGCACCAGCGGGGGCTGCGGCCGCCAGCGGCCGGAGAACGGCGGGATCGGGCCGGGCTGCTCGACCTCGGGCTGTCGGTGACCGCGCCGGAAGTCGAAGGCGGAGGTGAGGTCGCCGGCGACGGCGCGGCGCCACGGGGTGATGTTGGGCTCCTGGATGCCGGTGAGCTTCTCCAGGAAGCGGACCACGGAGGTGTGGTCGAAGGTCTCGGAGCAGACGTAGCCGCCGAGCGACCAGGGGGAGACGACGAGCAGTGGGACGCGGATGCCGAGGCCGGTGGGCAGGCCCTTCCAGCGCTCGTCGGTGTTGTCGGCGGGCGGGACGGGCGGCGGGACGTGGTCGAAGAAGCCGTCGTTCTCGTCGTAGTTGATCAGCACGACGGTATGGCGCCACACGTCGGGGTGCGAGCCGAGGGCGTCGAGCACCTTGTAGACGAGGGTGGCGGAGGCGATCGGCGAGGAGGAGCCGGGGTGCTCGGAGTCGATCGCGGACGGGACGAGGTACGAGACCTCCGGCAGCGTTCCGGCGGCCACGTCGGCGCGGAAGGCGTCGGCGAGCTTCCCGGTCTCGACGCGGCGCAGCCCGCGCTCGAAGAGCGAGCGCTCGGCGTCGGTGAGCGTGGCGACGCCGTCCTCGAGGGCGGCGAGGAGCCGAGCCCGCTCGGCGGGGTCCTCCGTGTCGCGGACGGCGGCGTAGAAGGACTCCATGAAGGTGTGCCCGCCCGTGGGGGCGAGGGCCTTGCGGGCGATCTTCTTGAAGGAGGTGAAGAACTCGATGTTGTTGTCGGTGAAGTTCTCCCACTCCGTGTACGTCTTCCAGCTCCGCCCGGCCGCTTCGAGGCGCTCGGCGTAGGTGGGCCAGGAGTAGCCGGGGTGGGTGCCCTCGGCGTACGCGGCGTTGGTGACGGCGCGGCTGCCGTCGGCCTCGAAGCCCGTCCAGCCGGACCACAGGTGGTTCCGGTTCGGGCTCGTCGAGGTGTGGATGGAGGAGTGGTAGGCGTCGCAGATGGTGAACGTGTCGGCGAGCTCGTAGTGCAGCGGGATGTCCTGGCGGTCGTAGTACGCCATCGTCGCCGCGGTCTTGGCGGAGACCCAGCCGTCCATCCACCCGTCGTGCCACGCCTTGGCGCCGCCGCTCCAGGAGTGGTCGAGGTCGCCGATGTACTGGAGGTCCTTCTTCTGGGTCTCGGCGGCGCCCCGGATCGGGAACGGCAGCACGGTCCGGCCGAGGGCGGCGGGCTGCTCGAAGACCGGCTTGCCGGAGGGCAGCTCGATGGCGTTGCGGTCGCCGAATCCGCGGACGCCGCGGAGGGTGCCGAAGTAGTGGTCGAAGGAACGGTTCTCCTGCATGAGGATCACGACGTGACGCACGGCCGACATGCCTCCGGCCGGCGGCCCCGCGGCGATCGCCTCCTGGAGCGACGGCGGGAGCAACGACCCCGCCGCAGCGGCGCCGAGCGCGCCTCCACCCAGCGCGAGCAGCCTTCTGCGCGAAATCTCCGGAGACAACCCGACCTCCCAGTCGACGGCCAATGGATCGCCTTCGAGCCATTGGGGTTGGTACGGCCGGGACAGTAGTGAGACCGGATGACGCCGAGAAGACCCGGCGACGGCCTGGTGATGAACGTCCAACAGGACGGGACAGGAATCCAAGCGGATTCCGGCCAGGGCCGGAGGGGGCGGGCGACCTCCGGTTCGACTCCCGCCGGACGGCTCCTCCGCCTGTGGGCCACACCGGTCGTCATCCCGAGCCGTTCGAGGGACGCACAGCCGCCCCAGACGCGGCTTCCGCCGCCCGGGGCACCCATGTCTCCGGGCATGGGCGCACAGGCCGCCCGTGCCGGAGGACCACAGCGGGGCCCGGATCAGCGGGCGCCCCGCACTGAGGACGGGAGAAGCTGGATGCTCAAGCGAAGAGCCTCGGCGGCGTGGCGCCGGCGGACGGTGACGGCGGCGGTTTCGGCCGTGGTTTCGGCGGTGACGGTCGGTGTCGTCGGTGCGTCCCCGGCCACGGCCGGGCAGACCGTCACGGTGGACTGCGGGGGGAACCCCGCGGCCCTGCGGACCGCGGTCGCCGGCGCCGCATCGGGCGACACCCTGCGGGTGCGGGGCACGTGCACCGGCCCCTTCGTCATCGACCGGAACCTGACCCTGACCGGCTTGGGGAACGCGGTCCTCGACGGCAACTTCGCCGGCTCCACCGTGGTGGTCAACGGAACCGCCCAGGTGCGGCTGGACAGCCTGACCGTGATCAACGGCACCGGCACCGTCGTGAACGGCCAGGTCTTCGGTGGCGGCATCCTCAACAACGGCGGCGGCTCCACGGTGACGGTGGCGAACTCCACGGTGCGCAACAACGCGGCCCAGTTCGGCGGCGGCATCGCCCATCTCGCCGTCGGCGGCGGCTCGGTGAGGGTGGAACGCTCCACGGTGCGCGACAACACCGCGGGCGCCTCCGGCGGCGCCGTCTTCATCGGTCGCGAAAGCACGCTCACGGTGTCCTCCTCCGTGCTGCGCGACAACAACGCCGCCTTCGGCGGGGCCATCCTCACCGACGCGAACGGCAGGGTGACGCTGTCCAGCACCACGGTGCGCGACAACTCGGCGACCCAGTCCGGCGGCGGCATCTCCACCCTCTCCGGCAGCACATTGACGCTGATCCGCTCCAGGGTGGAGGGCAACAGCGCGGGCGGCGGCCCCGGCAGCGGCGGCGGCATCGTCAACGCCGGTGGCACGGTGACGCTCACCCGGTCGGACGTGGTCAACAACCGTCCGGACAACTGCGCTCCGCCCGGAAGCGTCGCCGGCTGCATCGGCTGACCTACCTACCGGCCGGCACCTCGGGGACCTCCTTGTACGACATCGAGCAGAAGCCGCCGTCCAGCCACTGCTGCGTGTAGTTCAGGCCCGCGATGCTGTCGTAGGAGCGGATCATCCAGTAACGGGGCGAAGGAAGTTGAAGGATCGTCACGTTCGGGAAGCGCAGCCCGCACGCACGAGGGGCGGTACGGCCGTCTCAGCAGCCGTACCGCCCCTCGTCCCGGAGCGCTCCGTGGATCAGCCCTCGCTGACGCCCAGCTTCTCCAGGATCAGGTCCTTCACGCGCGCCGCGTCCGCCTGGCCGCGGGTGGCCTTCATGACCGCGCCGACCAGCGCGCCGACCGCGGCCACCTTGCCGCCGCGGATCTTGTCGGCGATGGCCGCGTTGGCCGCGATGGCCTCGTCGACCGCCGTGCCGAGCGCGCCCTCGTCGGAGACGACCTTCAGGCCGCGCTTCTCGACGACCTCGTCCGGGCCGCCCTCGCCGGCCAGCACGCCCTCGATGACCTGGCGGGCCAGCTTGTCGGTGAGGTCGCCGGAGGCCACCAGCTCGGTCACCCGGGCGACCTGCGCCGGGGTGATCGGCAGCTCGTCGAGGGCCGTGCCCGACTCGTTGGCGGAGCGGGCCAGCTCGCCCATCCACCACTTGCGGGCCTGGTCCGCCGGAGCACCGGCGTCCGTGGTCGCGACGATCGGGTCGACCGCGCCCGCGTTGAGGATCGACTGCATGTCGTGCTCCGACACGCCCCACTCCTCGCGGAGCCGGTTGCGGCGCACGCGCGGCAGTTCGGGCAGTCCGGCGCGCAGCTCCTCGACCCACTCACGGGCCGGGGCGACGGGGACGAGGTCGGGCTCCGGGAAGTACCGGTAGTCCTCGGCGTTGTCCTTGATCCGGCCGGAGGTGGTGGAGCCGTCGTCCTCGTGGAAGTGACGGGTCTCCTGCACGATCGTGCCGCCCGACTGGAGGACGGCCGCGTGGCGCTGGATCTCGAAGCGCGCCGCGCGCTCCACCGAGCGGAGCGAGTTGACGTTCTTCGTCTCCGAGCGGGTGCCGAAGACCGTGGTGCCGTGCGGGCGCAGCGACAGGTTCACGTCGCAGCGCATCTGGCCCTTGTCCATCCGCGCCTCGGACACGTCGAGCGCACGGATCAGCTCGCGCAGCTCCGCGACGTACGCCTTGGCGACCTCGGGCGCACGCTCGCCCGCGCCCTCGATCGGCTTGGTGACGATCTCGATGAGCGGGATACCGGCGCGGTTGTAGTCGAGCAGCGAGTGCGAGGCGCCGTGGATACGGCCCGTGGCACCGCCGATGTGCGTCGACTTGCCGGTGTCCTCCTCCATGTGGGCGCGCTCGATCTCCACGCGGAAGATCTCCCCGTCCTCCAGCTGGACGTCCAGATAGCCGTTGAAGGCGATCGGCTCGTCGTACTGCGAGGTCTGGAAGTTCTTCGGCATGTCCGGATAGAAGTAGTTCTTCCGGGCGAAGCGGCACCACTCGGCGATCTCGCAGTTCAGCGCGAGACCGATCTTGACGGCCGACTCGACGCCGATCGCGTTGACGACCGGGAGCGAGCCGGGCAGACCGAGACAGGTGGGGCAGGTCTGCGAGTTGGGCTCCGCGCCCAGCTCGGTCGAACAGCCGCAGAACATCTTGGTCTTCGTACCCAGTTCGACATGGACCTCCAGGCCCATGACGGGGTCGTACGCAGCGAGCGCCGCGTCGTACGACAGCAGTTCAGTGACAGTCACGGTGAGACTTTCCCTCTCAGCCCAGCAGGACGTCGTCATCGCCCAGGCGCTTCAGCTCCCGGTAGAGGATCGCCAGGCCGGTAACGATGGCGGCGGCGGACACGGCGGAGTCGATGAGCCGCAGCATGTCGTTGTCGTTGCGGGCCAGCTTGGCCTGCTTGGCGACGCTGACGGCGCCGAACGCGGTGGTCGCCAGCGAGACGTAGATGCCGGTCTTCGACTTCTTGAAGTTCTTGGCCTTCTTTGCCCTGGCACTCACAGCGACGGAGCCTCCTCGAGCAGCGGGTGGCCCCACTTTTCCACGAAGGCGGCCTCGACGGCGGCGCCGACCTTGTACAGCCGGTCGTCCTTCAGGGCGGGGGCGATGATCTGCAGTCCGACCGGCAGGCCGTCCTCCGGCGCGAGACCGCAGGGCAGCGACATGGCGGCGTTGCCGGCCAGGTTGGTCGGGATGGTGCACAGGTCCGCGAGGTACATCGCCATCGGGTCGTCGGCGCGCTCGCCGATCGGGAAGGCGGTGGTGGGGGTCGTCGGGGAGACGATCACGTCCACCTGCTCGAAGGCCTTCTCGAACTCGCGGGTGATGAGGGTGCGGACCTTCTGGGCCGAGCCGAACCAGGCGTCGTAGTAGCCGGAGCTCAGCGCGTACGTGCCCAGGATGATGCGGCGCTTGACCTCGGGGCCGAAGCCGGCCTCACGGGTGAGCGCGGTGACGTCCTCGGCCGACTTGGTGCCGTCGTCGCCGACGCGCAGGCCGTAGCGCATGGCGTCGAAGCGGGCCAGGTTGGAGGAGCACTCGGACGGCGCGATCAGGTAGTACGCCGACAGGGCGAGGTCGAAGGTCGGGCAGTCCAGCTCGACGATCTCCGCGCCCAGCTCCTTCAGGAGCTCGACGGACTCGTCGAAGCGCTGGACGACACCGGCCTGGTAGCCCTCGCCGCGGAACTGCTTGACGACACCGACGCGCATGCCGGCGACGGAGCCGTTGCGGGCCGCCTCGACGACCGGCGGGACCGGGGCGTCGATGGAGGTCGAGTCGAGCGGGTCGTGCCCGGCGATGGCCTCGTGGAGCAGCGCCGCGTCCAGGACCGTACGGGCGCAGGGGCCGCCCTGGTCGAGGGAGGAGGAGAAGGCCACCATGCCGAAGCGGGAGACCGCGCCGTAGGTCGGCTTGACGCCGACGGTGCCGGTGACGGCGGCGGGCTGACGGATCGAACCGCCGGTGTCCGTGCCGATGGCGAGCGGGGCCTCGTACGAGGCGAGGGCGGCGGAGGAGCCACCGCCGGAGCCGCCGGGGATCCGGGTCAGGTCCCAGGGGTTGCCGGTGGGGCCGTAGGCGCTGTTCTCGGTGGAGGACCCCATGGCGAACTCGTCCATGTTGGTCTTGCCGAGGATGACGACGTCGGCGGCCTTGAGGCGCTTGACCAGGGTCGCGTCGTACGGCGGGATCCAGCCTTCGAGGATCTTCGAACCGACGGTCGTCGGCACGCCGACGGTGGTGAAGATGTCCTTCAGCGCGAGGGGGACGCCGGCCAGCGGGCCGAGCTTCTCGCCCTTGGCGCGCTTCTCGTCCACGGCGCGGGCCTGGGCGAGGGCGCCCTCGCGGTCGACGTGCAGGAAGGCGTGGACCTTCTCGTCGACGGCCTCGATGCGGGCGAGGTGGGCCTCGGTCACCTCGACCGCGGTGAGCTCGCCGGCGGCGATCTTCCCGGCGATCTCGGCGGCCGTGAGCTTGATGATGGTGCTGTCCGTCATGTGATTAGTCCTCCCCCAGGATCTGCGGCACCTTGAAACGCTGCTGCTCCTGGGCCGGGGCGCCGGAGAGCGCCTGCTCGGGGGTGAGCGACGGACGGACCTCGTCCGCGCGCATGACGTTCGTCAGCGGCAGCGGGTGGGAGGTCGGCGGTACGTCTTGGTCGGCGACCTCGGAGACGCGGGCGACCGCGCCGATGATGTCGTCGAGCTGACCGGCGAAGTGATCGAGCTCTTCGCCCTTCAGCTCCAGACGCGCCAGCCGTGCGAGGTGGGCGACCTCCTCGCGCGTGATGCCAGGCATGCGATCCTCACGGGGTGATTTTGATGGTGTTGGCCCAATCCTATGGGGCCCGCACCGCTCACCGTGAAACGGTTTGCCCGCCGCCCGCGCCGGACCGCCCCGGGGCCCGCGCCGGGCTACTGCACCACCTGGCCCGAGGGGTGGTCGACGTCCACGGCCGAGGCCGCCTCGGCGGCCTGTATCGCCGCCTCCTCGGAGGGGCGGCGCCAGCCGTGCTCGCCGCGGGCGCGGAGCCAGGCCGTGGTCTCACCGGGCGGCATCGCGGCGGCGACGAGCCAGCCCTGGACCGCGTCGCAGCCCAGGTCGCGCAGGCGCTCCCAGGTCTCGTCGTCCTCGACGCCCTCGGCGACCACGAGCAGGCCGAGCGAGTGGGCGAGGTCGAGGGTGCAGCGGACGATCTCGGCGTCCTCGGCGTCGACGGCGAGCCGGGCCACGAAGGAGCGGTCGATCTTCAGCTCGCTCACCGGGAGGCGCCGCAGGTGCACCAGGGAGGAGTAGCCGGTGCCGAAGTCGTCCAGGGACATCTTCACGCCGTGGCCGGTCAGCCCGGCCATGGTGTCGGCGGCGCGCTGCGGGTCCTCCAGGAGGACATGCTCCGTTATCTCCAGCTGCAGCGCGCCCGCCGGGACGCCGTGTCGGGCGAGGCGGGCGGCGACCGCGCCGGCGAAGCCGGGGGTGTGGACGTCCCGAGGCGAGACGTTGACGGCCACAGGAACGTTCAACCCCTGGGCGCGCCACCGGGCGACCTGCGCGAGCGCGGTCTCCAGGACGTACTCGGTGAGGTGCGGCATCAGGCCCGAGGACTCGGCGATGGCGATGAACTCGTCCGGGGGGACCCGGCCGCGCTCCGGATGCACCCAGCGCACCAGGGCCTCCAGGCCCGCGACCTGGCCGTCGAAGCGGACCTTGGGCTGGTAGTGGAGCTCGACCTCGCCGGCGTCCAGGGCGCGGCGCAGGTCACCGAGGAGACCGAGCCGGTCGGGGGTGTTGGAATCGCGCTTCGACTCGTACACCTCCACGCCCGTACGGTCCCGCTTCGCCTGGTACATCGCGACGTCGGCCCGGCGCAGCAGTCCCTCGGCGTCGAGCGCGTGGTCGGGGAAGACCGCGACGCCGGCGCTGGCCTCCAGGACGAGGGTGAGCCCGTCCAGGTCGAGCGGCGAGGAGAGTTCGGCGACGAGGTGGCGGGCGACCCGCTGGGCGCTCGTGGTGGAGTCGGCCGTCGGGAGCAGGACGGCGAACTCGTCGCCGCCGAGCCGCGCGGCCTCCGCCCCGCGCGGCAGGGCCAGCTTGAGCCGCTCCGCGATCTGGAGGAGCAGCCGGTCGCCGGCGAGGTGTCCCAGGGTGTCGTTGACCGATCGGAAACGGTCGAGGTCGATCAGAACGAGTGCGGAGCGGACGCCCTCGCCCTCGGCCTCCTCCAGGGCGGTCCAGGCCCGCTCCAGGAGCCACTGGCGGTTCGGCAGCCCGGTCAGCGGGTCGCGCAGCTGTTCCTCGGCGCGGGCGCGGGCGATCCAGAGGGTCGAGTCGAGGGCGATGAGCGGGACCGCGAAGAGCGGCAGCAGCACCGGCTGGGAGACCGCGACGACGCAGATCAGCGGGGCGATGCCGAGCAGGGCGACCGCGACGAGTCCCTGCCGGAGCAGGGCCGTGCGGGCGACGGTCGGCAGTCCGCCGCCCCGGGGCGAGAGGGCGTACCACAGGAGCAGCCGGGTCACCACGAGGTAGGCGGCCGCGGCGAGCGCCACTTCCGGTACGTCGGCGATCCCCCAGTCGGGCGGCTGCCAGGGGTTCTCCACGGTCGGTACGTCGCCGAACGCGGCGAGGACCAGGGCGGCCGCGCCGATGCCGAGGATGTCCACGGCGCCGTGCAGCAGCCCCTGGCGCCAGCGGTGCCGGCGGGCCGCGCCGACCAGCACGACGACGGCCATGGAGACGAGGCCGGCGGGCACCCAGCCGTACAGCAGCAGGACCGCGAGGGTCAGGGCGGCGCCGGAGCCGGTGCCACCCCACCAGCGGTCGCGGCCGAGGGCGACCAGGTGTCCGACGATGAGGCCGGTGAGGACGGCGAGGGACCAGCCCGCGGCGCCGCCGGGGAAGAGTCCGTGGCCGGTGCTCAGGGCCTGGTAGAGCCCCGCGGCGAGCACGACGGCGGCGACGCCCACCACGGCTCCGGGCAGCCCGGAGGTGATGCCCACGAAGGCAGCCGCCCGGCCACGCGGCCGTGAGACCCGGGCGGCACTCTCGGTCGGTTTCATTCCGTCCCTCTCACAGCCGGCGGTGCCGTTGCAACGCGATGGGCCGTTGTCATGCCTCCACGACCGGCAGAGCCCTCACACGGCCGTGCACGACAGACGCACGGTCTCAACACTAGGCCGCGGAGGGCTCCGACGGGCAGCGCTCTCCATGTCTTGCCCGAATGCGACCAGGCCACCCGTAACGATCTGGTATGCGCCGAACGGGTGACGTTCCGCGCCTACCCTTCGGCCGGCACCGCCGCCTCCCGAGCGGCGTCGGGACCCTGCGCGAGCAGCACCGCGAAGCCGTCCTCGTTCAGAACCGGAACCTTCAGTTGCATCGCCTTGTCGTACTTGGAACCCGGGTTGTCACCGACGACCACGAAGTCGGTCTTCTTCGAAACGGAACCGGTCACCTTCGCTCCGAGGTTCTGGAGCGACTCTTTTGCGCCATCCCTGGTGAAGTTCTCGAGCGTGCCGGTCACGACGACCGTCAGACCCTCCAGCGGACGCGGCCCCTGCTCCTCGCCGGCGCCCTGGTCCTCGAACAGGACCCCGGCCGCGCGCCACTTGCGCACGATCTCCCGGTGCCACTCCTCGGAGAACCAGTCCTTCACCGCGGTCGCGATGATCCCACCGACCCCGTCGACGGCCGCCAGCTCCTCCTCGGTCGCCTGCTCGATCCGCTCCAGGGAACGGAACTCGCGCGCCAGCGCCTGGGCGGCCACCGGCCCGACATGACGGATCGACAGACCGTTGATGAACCGGGCCAGCGGCCGCGTCCTGGCCGCCTCGATGTTCGCCAGCATCGCGAGCGCGTTCTTCTTCGGCTCGCCCTTCTGGTTGGCGAAGACGGTGACGACCTTCTCCTCGCCGGTCTTCGGGTCCCGCTTGGGCAGCCCGCTGTCCTGGTCGAGGACGTACGCCTTGATGGGCAGCAGCTGCTCGATGGTGAGGTCGAAGAGATCGCCCTCGTCGACCAGCGGCGGCTCGGCCGGCTCGAGCGGGCGGGTCAGTGCCGCCGCGGCGACCGAGCCGAAGTTCTCGATGTCCAGGCACTCGCGGCCGGCCAGATAGAAGAGACGTTCACGCAACTGGGCAGGGCAGGTCCGCGCGTTGGGGCAGCGCAGATCGATGTCGCCCTCCTTCATGGCCCGCAGCGCCGTCCCGCACTCGGGGCACTCGGCCGGCATCACGAACTCCCGCTCGGTGCCGTCCCGGAGATCGGCGACCGGGCCGAGGATCTCCGGAATGACGTCACCGGCCTTGCGCAGCACGACCGTGTCCCCGATCAGCACGCCCTTGGCCTTCACCACCTCCTGGTTGTGGAGGGTGGCGAACTCGACCTCGGAGCCCGCGACCGTGACCGGCTCCACCTGCGCGTACGGAGTGACCCGGCCCGTCCGGCCGACGCCGACCTTGATGTCGACGAGCTTGGTGTTGACCTCCTCCGGCGCGTACTTCCAGGCGATCGCCCAGCGCGGGGCGCGCGCGGTGGAGCCCAGCCTGCCCTGGAGCGGGATCTCGTCCAGCTTGACGACGACCCCGTCGATCTCGTGCTCCACGGAGTGCCGGTTCTCGCCGAAGTACGCGATGAACTCCCGTACCTCCTCGAGCGAACCGACCACCCTGTTGTGCCGGGCGGTCGGCAGGCCCCACTCGCGCAGCAGGTCGTAGGCCTGGCTGAGGCGGTCGATGGCGAAGCCCTCCCGGGCGCCGATGCCGTGCACGACCATGCGGAGCGGGAGCGTCGCCGTGACCCTCGGGTCCTTCTGCCGCAGCGAACCGGACGCGGAGTTCCGCGGGTTGGCGTACGGCTGCTCACCGGCCGCGACCCGGCGGGCGTTGAGGTCCGCGAAGGCCTCCATCGGGAAGTAGACCTCGCCCCGGATCTCCACGAGATCGGGGACGCGGTCGCCGGACAGCCGGTCCGGGATGCCCTGGATGGTCCGGGCGTTGGGCGTGATGTCCTCGCCGGTGACGCCGGTGCCCCGGGTCGCCGCCCTGGTGAGCCGGCCCTTCTCGTACGTCAGGTTGATCGCGAGGCCGTCGACCTTGAGCTCGCACAGGAAGTGGTAGTCGGACGTGCCGACGTCCTTGGCGACCCGCTCGGCCCAGGCGGACAACTCGGCGTCGTCGAAGGCGTTGTCCAGCGAGTACATGCGCTCGCGGTGGTCGACCTTGGCCAGACCCGTCTCGTAGTCCCCCGCGACCTTCTGGGTCGGCGAGTCCGGCGTGCGCAGCTCGGGATACTCCTCCTCCAGCGCCTCCAGGGCGCGCAGCAGCTTGTCGAACTCGCCGTCGCTGATGACCGGCTGGTCCTTCACGTAGTACCGGAAGCGGTGCTCCTCGACCTGCTCGGCCAGCTCGGCGTGCTTCTCCCGTGCCTCGGCGGGCAGGGCCCCCTGTTCGACTGCCACCGTTACTCGTCCTCCCGTTGCCTTGACCGAAGTCACTCAGGGTTGTCCGCGAGCGATCTCGCCGCCCGGACGCAGTGGGCGAGCGCCGCCCGGGCGTACGCCGGCGAAGCACCCGCCAGCCCGCACGTCGGGGTGACCACGACGGACTCGGCGAGAGTCCCCGGATTCAGCCCCAGCCTGCGCCACAGCGTCCTGACACCCATGACGCTACCGCCCGGGTCCGACAATGCCGTGTCGGTGGACGGCACCACGCCCACGAAGAGCTTGGTGCCGGACTCGACGGCCTCGCCGATCGGCTCCTCGTCACGTTCGGTGAGGAGCCCGAAGTCGAACGAGACCCCGTCGACGCCGGCCCGCCGCAGCAGCCCGAACGGCACGTCAGGGGCGCAGGAGTGCACGACGACCGGGCCGTCGTGGACCGCGATCACCTCGCGCAGGGCGCTCTCGACGACCTGCCGGTCGACGGCGCGGTACGTGCGGTAGCCGCTCGCGGTACGGACATGGCCGCGCAGGACGGCCGTGAGGGAGGGCTCGTCGAGCTGGAGGACGAGCCGGGCGCCGGGGACCCGCCTGCGCAGCTCGGCGAGGTGGGCGCGGAGACCCTCGGCGAAGGACCCGGTGAGGTCCCGGCAGGCGCCG
The DNA here is from genome assembly GCF_042731085.1 of Streptomyces sp. NPDC059875. Lineage (NCBI taxonomy): Bacteria > Bacillati > Actinomycetota > Actinomycetes > Kitasatosporales > Streptomycetaceae > Streptomyces > Streptomyces sp. NPDC059875. The sequence continues at coordinate 387,545 of NZ_JBHWJZ010000002.1, read as the reverse complement.
GGGTCGCCGAGGGCGGCCTCGCCGCCGCGCAGTTCGAGCGCCGCGGCGAGCGTCCACGGGCCCACGGCCTGGACCTTGAGCGGGCCCTCGTAGCCCTGGGTGAACTCCTCCAGGGCGTCGAGGTCCTCGCCGAGCCAGGAGCGGGCCCGCCGGGTGTCCCGGCCGGGCCGGTCGCTGACCCGCCACCCGCTCGGCTCCACGTGCGCGTACATCTCGACGAGCATCCCGATGGTCCGCCCGATCATGTCGGCGCCGGGCCCACGGGCCGGGAGCTCCGCCAGGAAGGGGAAGTCCTCGAAGGAGCCGGTGACGGTCCTGGCCGCCTCCCGGGCGTCGCCCCCGGGCAGGGAGCCGACGCCGGTGGCGGGCCCCCAGACGAACTTCTGGTTCTCGGTCACCGTTCCTACCGTCCCGGACGGACGGTCAGGTCGTTGATCTCGGCGTCGCGCGGCAGGTCGATGGCCGTGATGATCGCCGTCGCGACGGACTCCGGATCGATCCACTTCGAGGGGTCGTACTCCTTGCCCTCCTGCGCGTGCACCTTCGCCTGCATGGGGCTGGCTGTGCGCCCCGGGTAGACCGAGGTGACCCGCACCCCGTTGCCGTGCTCCTCGTGGCGCAGGGAGTCGGCGAGCGCCTTCAGACCGTGCTTGGAGGCGGCGTAGGCGCTCCATTCGGCGTGGGCGTTCAGCCCGGCGCCGGAGTTGACGAACACCACGTGCCCCTGGGAGACCCGCAGCTGGGGCAGGAAGTGCCGGGTCAGTTCGGCGGGGGCGACGAGGTTGACGTTGAGCTGGTGGCGCCAGGTCTTCGGGGTGAGCTCGCCGACCGGCCCGAGGTCGACCACGCCCGCGATGTGCAGGAGGGTGTCGACCCGCTCGGGCAGGCTCTGGTGCGAGAACGCCCAGGAGAGCCGGTCGGGATCGGCGAGGTCCCCGACGAGGGTCCTGGCGCCGGGGAACTCGGCGGCGAGCTCCTTGGCCCGTCCGGCGTCACGCGCGTGGAGCACGAGCTCGTCCCCGCGCGCGTGGAGACGACGGGCGACGGCCGCGCCGATGCCGGACCCCGCCCCGGTGATCACATGTGTAGCCATGGGACCCATGCTCGCATCACCGGACGCCGGTCGTGGCCTCCAGGTAGGCGAGAGCGGACACGGCGTCCTCCGCGAAGAAGACGAGGTCGGTGAGGGGCAGCGGCAGGAAGCCCTCGTCCTCCATGCGGTGGAACTGGGCCTTCAGACCGTCGTAGAACCCGGCCGTGTTCAGCAGCACCACCGGCTTGGTGTGCTTGCCGTGCTTCCGCAGCTCCAGGACCTCGGTGGCCTCGTCGAGGGTGCCCGTGCCGCCGACCATGACCACGATCGCGTCGGACTTGGCCAGAAGCAGCGCCTTCCGCTCGGCGAGGTCCTTGGCGATGATCATCTCGTCCGCGCCCGGACGGGCCTTGGCGGCCAGGAAGTCGACCGAGATGCCGACGAGCCGCCCGCCCGTCTCCTGCACGCCGTCCGCGACGACCTTCATCAGACCGACGTCGGAGCCGCCCCAGACCAGGGTGTGCCCGGCCTTGCCGAGGCGTTCCGCGAAGTCGCGGGCGGGGGCGGTGTAGCGCTCGTCGAGATCGGCGGCGGAGAGGAAGACGCAGATGTTCATGGAGCCCACCGTATGCGGCGCACAGGGCATGGGAATCGCCCAGGGCGGTCACGCGGTCCCGGCCTCGGAGCCGCCGGTGTTTCCCTGAGGAATTCCCCGCGGAGACCGATGAGTTCCGGGAGCGGCTCCGGTCAACACCCTCATGGACGAGATGAGCGGCACTCTGAGCAGGGTCCGGGGGCGGGTCAGGTCCGCGGACGGGACGCGGATCGCGTACGAGCGGCGCGGAGAGGGGGCGCCGGTGATCCTGGTGAGCGGCGCCCTGTGCACGGCCGAGACCGAGCGGCCGCTGGCCGACCTGCTCGCCCCTCGCTTCGCGGTCACGACCTACGACCGGCGGGGGCGCGGCGCGAGCGGCGACACCGGGCCGTACGGCGTGCAGCGGGAGATCGACGATCTGGCGGCCCTGATCGACGAGGCCGGCGGCCGGGCCTTCGTCCACGGCATCGCGTCGGGCGGGGCGCTGGCCCTCGCCGCGGCGGCCGCCGGGCTGCCGATCGACCGGCTGTCGGTCTTCGAGCCGCCGTTCTCGACGGAGGCCGGGGCGCGTGAGACGTTCGCGGCGCATCGGCGGCGGCTGGCCGGTCTGCTGGACCGGGGGCAGCGGGGCGCCGCCCTCGAGCTGTTCCTGACGGAGACGGCGGAGCCGGCGCACATGCGGCCGCAGCTGAGGGCCGTGGCGCACACCCTCGCGTACGACCACGCGGTCCTGGGCGACGGAACCGTGCCGGCCGCGCGCCTGAGGCGGGTCCACGCGCGCGTGCTCGTCGTCGACGGCGGCGCGAGCCCCGCCCGGACGCGCCGGGCGGCACTCGCGGTCTCCACAGCCCTCCCCCGGGGCCGCCACCGCACGCTGACGGGCCAGACCCATGAGGTGGGGCCGCACATCCTGGCGCCGGTCCTGGAGGAGTTCTTCGAGGAGGACTGAGCGGGGCATGCCCCGGCACCCGGACTCGACGGCGGCGCCGCCGGCACGACCGACCCGCCGCGCCGGCGCCGTACGCCAGGCTCTCGGCCCTCAGGCCGTCGCCGCCTCCGTGCGCCGAAGCGTCGTCGCGATCGTCGCCGAGCCCACCACGCGCGTGCCGTCGTACAGCACGATCGCCTGGCCGGGCGCGACCCCGCGGACGGGCTCGTCGAAGGAGACCGTCAGCTCGCCGTCCTCCAGCGAGGCCGTCACCTCGGTCTCGCCGCCGTGGGCGCGCAGCTGGGCGGTGTAGCGGCCGGAGCCCTCCGGGGCCGTGCCGCACCAGCGGGGCTTGATCGCCGTCAGACCGGTGACGTCGAGCGCCTCGACCGGGCCGACCGTGACCGTGTTGTTCACCGGCGAGATGTCCAGGACGTAGCGCGGCTTGCCGTCCGGCGCCGGGTGGCCGATCCGCAGGCCCTTGCGCTGGCCGATGGTGAAGCCGTACGCACCCTCGTGGGTGCCCACCTTCGTACCCGACTCGTCGACGATGTCGCCCTCCGCCCGGCCGAGCCGGGAGGCGAGGAAGCCCTGGGTGTCGCCGTCGGCGATGAAGCAGATGTCGTGGCTGTCGGGCTTCTTCGCCACCGCGAGCCCGCGCCGCTCCGCCTCCGCCCGGATCTCGTCCTTGGTGGTGAGGGTGTCGCCCAGCGGGAACATCGCGTGGGCGAGCTGCTTCTCGTCCAGCACGCCGAGGACGTACGACTGGTCCTTGGCCATGTCGGACGCCCGGTGCAGCTCGCGCGAGCCGTCCTCGTTCAGCACGACCGTGGCGTAGTGGCCGGTGCAGACCGCGTCGAAGCCGAGCGCGAGCGCCTTGTCGAGCAGCGCCGCGAACTTGATCTTCTCGTTGCAGCGCAGGCACGGGTTGGGCGTGCGGCCGGCCTCGTACTCCGCGACGAAGTCGTCGACGACGTCCTCGCGGAACCGCTCGGCGAGGTCCCAGACGTAGAAGGGGATGCCGATGACGTCGGCGGCCCGGCGGGCGTCGCGGGAGTCCTCGATGGTGCAACAGCCGCGGGCGCCGGTGCGGAAGGACTGCGGGTTCGCGGAGAGCGCCAGGTGGACACCGGTGACGTCGTGCCCGGCCTCGGCGGCGCGGGCGGCGGCGACGGCGGAGTCCACACCGCCGGACATGGCGGCGAGGACACGGAGGCGGCGCTGGGGAGTCTGAGTCATAGCCCTACCAGGGTACGGGGCTCCGGGAACCGCGGTCGCGTCAGTAAGCGTTGTCCTGCACATGGGGAGCGAGAAGAAGCGGGGGGTGGGGCGGCGAGCCGTCCTGCTCGGCGGCGGCGCGGCCGTCCTGGGTACGGCGGCGCTGGCCCGCGACGAGCTGGCGCGTGCCTGGTGGCGGCTGCCCGGCACGGAGAAGGACCGGGTCGAGGGCGAGCTCGACCACAAGGGGGCCGACTGGTCCGCCGCGTCCCGCGCGAACTGGCGGCGGGCGGACCGGCCCGACGACTTCACCATCGACCGGGTGGTGATCCATGTCGTCCAGGGCAGCTACGCGAGCGCCCTGAAGGTCTTCAAGAACCCGGGGCACGGCGCCGCCACGCACTACGTCGTCCGTAAGGACGGTCATGTCGCGCAGATGATCCGCGAGCTCGACGTCGCCTTCCACGCCGGGAACCGGGACATGAACGAGCGGAGCGTCGGCATCGAGCACGAGGGCTTCGTCGACCGGCCGCAGGACTTCACGGCGGCGATGTACGCGTCCTCGGCGCGGCTGACCGCCGGGATCTGCGCCCGGTACGGGATACCCGTGGACCGGGAGCACATCATCGGGCACGTCGAGGTGCCCGGGACCGACCACACGGACCCCGGGCCGCACTGGGACTGGGACCGCTACATGAAGCTCGTGCGGGAGGCTTCGAAGAAGCCCGCGTGAGTCCGCGGGCGGGTCCTCACATGAGGCCCGCGGTCCTGGCCCGCTCGACGGCCGGGCCGATGGCCGCGGCCACCGCCGCCACGTCCTCCTTGGTGGAGGTGTGGCCGAGGGTGAAGCGGAGGGTGCCCCGGGCGAGGTCCGGATCGGTGCCGGTGGCGAGCAGCACGTGGCTGGGCTGGGCGACGCCGGCCGTGCAGGCGGAGCCGGTGGAGCACTCGATGCCCTGGGCGTCGAGCAGCAGGAGCAGGGAGTCGCCCTCGCAGCCCGGGAAGGTGAAGTGGGCGTTGGCGGGGAGCCGGTCGACCGGGTCCCCGCCGAGGACGGCGTCGGGGACGGCGGCGCGGACGGCGGCGACGAGCTCGTCGCGCAGCGCGCCGATCTCCCGGGCGAACTCCTCGCGCCGCTCGGCGGCGAGCCGTCCGGCGACGGCGAACGCGGCGATGGCGGGCACGTCCAGGGTGCCGGAGCGGACGTGGCGCTCCTGGCCGCCGCCGTGCAGGACGGGTACGGGGCTGTACTCGCGGCCCAGGAGCAGCGCGCCGATGCCGTAGGGCCCGCCGATCTTGTGGCCGGAGACGGTCAGGGCGGCGAGGCCGGAGGCACCGAAGTCGACCGGGATCTGACCGAAGGCCTGGACCGCGTCGGCGTGCAGGGGCACGCCGAACTCACGGGCGACGTCGGCGAGTTCGCGTACCGGCATGACCGTGCCGATCTCGTTGTTCGCCCACATGACGGTGGCGAGCGCGACGGTCTCCGGCTCGCGGGCGATCGCCTCGCGCAGCGCGTCGGGGTGGACGCGGCCGTACCGGTCGACGGGGAGGTACTCGACGGTGGCGCCCTCGTGCGTGGCCAGCCAGTCCACGGCGTCGAGCACGGCGTGGTGCTCGACGGGGCTCGCGAGGACCCGCGTACGGGCCGGATCGGCGTCGCGGCGGGCCCAGTACAGGCCCTTGACGGCGAGGTTGTCGGCCTCGGTGCCACCGGAGGTGAAGACGACCTCGCTGGGCCGGGCGCCCAGGGCGGCGGCGAGGGTCTCACGCGCCTCCTCGACGGTCCGCCGGGCGTGCCGCCCGGCCGCGTGCAGCGAGGAGGCGTTGCCGGTGACGGCGAGCTGGGCGGTCATCGCCTCGATCGCCTCGGGGAGCATGGGCGTGGTCGCGGCGTGGTCGAGGTAAGCCATGGTTTCTTGATTCTACGAGGCCGGTCCTGTGCCTCGGGCCCCTGGCCGGTTTACGCCACTGGTGGCGGGGCCTGGGATGGGCGAACCGTACGCGCACCGGGGCCGGGGGTTGTGCCCGCAACGGCGCTCGAATACAGCGCCGCCACCTCCTCCGCCGCCTGCGCCAGCAACGTTCGCACCTCCTCCGGTTCCAGGACCTCCACGCTGCCGCCCATGGCCAGGAGGGGGCGGGTGTCACCCGGTTCGGCGAAGGCGAGTTCGACTTCGGCCCAGTCCCCCTCGGCCTCTCCGGGCGGCGACGTCAGGCGGTCGCCGTGGAGGCGGAGGAAGCGGTCCAGCCGGTCCCGGTGGACCCTGGCCCTGACCAGGATCTCGGCGGGGCGCTCCTCGACGCGGCGGCGCAGCACCTCCCACACCTCGGCCAGCTCCACGCCGTCCCGGCGCTCCACCGGGTCGTCGAGCAGTTCGGCCCCGTGCACCCGGTCCGCGCGGAACAGCCGGGGCTCGCCACGGCGGTCGGCGACCAGGTACCAGACGCCCGCCTTCACGACGAGGCCGTACGGATCGACCGTGTACGTCTTCGGGGCCGGCGCCCCGATGCTCCGGTACCGCAGCCGCAGGCGCCGGTCGGCGAAGACGGCCCGGTTGAGGACGTCCAGGTCCACCGCTGGAAGAGGAGTGCGCATCCAGCGGTCCGGGTCGACCAGGATGCGGCGGCTGGTCAGTTCGGCGGCGGGCCTGTGGGGTTCGGGGAGGGCGGCCATCACCTTGCGCAGGGCGGAGCCGAGTGCCCGGTCGAGACCGAGGGCCTCGTGGGCGCCCTGGGCGGCGAGCACGAACAGGGCGCGGGACTCGTCGGCCGTCAACCCCGTGACGTCCGTACGGAAGCCGGGCAGGAGGGCTATGCCGCCGTGCCGGCCGCGTTCGGCGTACACGGGTATGCCGGACGCCGAAAGCGCCTCGACGTCCCGGTAGATGGTGCGTACGGAGACTTCGAGGCGCTCGGCGAGCTCCGTGGCGGGGACCAGGCCCCGGGTCTGGAGCAGCAGCAGGAGGGAGAGGAGTCGGTCGGACTTCACCGGCTCACGTTAGCCGCGCGGGGTCAGCCGCGTGGGGCGCGGGCCAGCTGGCGGGACTGGGCGACGAGCCGGTCCGCGCTGTCCCAGACCTCGGCGTCCTCCTCCAGGAAGCCGCCCGCGAGGTTGCGCGTGGTGATGGAGACGCGCAGCGGGCCGGGGGCCGGGCGGCAGCGGATGTGGGTGGTGAGCTCGACGGTCGGGGTCCAGCCCTTGAGGCCCAGCTCGAAGGAGGTCGGCGGCAGGGCGTCGACGGTGAGGAGCAGGGAGAGCGCGTCGGGCTCGCGGCCGTCGGCGAGGCCGAACCAGCCGCGCATCTCGCCCTTGCCGGAGGGCGCGCCGATCGCCCAGCCGACGGTGGCCGGGTCGAGCTTGAGGTCGAGCCGGTCGGTGATGGCGCTGGAGCCGGGGATCGGGGGGCGCGGGCCGTCGGAGGGGCCGAAGCAGTGCTCGATGGGCGCGATGGCCGGGGGCGTGGCGGCGGTGCGGACGTCGTCGGGGAGCCCGTCGAGGTCTCCGTACGAGGCGAGGACCCGGATGCGCTCGACCTCGGTGCCGTCCTCGGCGTACTGGAAGAGGGAGGCCTGGCCGGTGGAGAGCGTGCGGCCGGTGCGGACGGTCTCGGTGCGGATCACCGCGGGGCCGGGCACGGACGGCGTGAGGTAGTGCGCCGAGATCGTGAACGGGTCGGGGTGCGGGAGGTGGTCACCGAGTGCGCGGCCGAGCAGGGCGAGGAGATAGCCGCCGTTGACGGCGCTGATGATCGTCCAGCCGGCGGAGAGATCGGCGTCGTAGACGCCCGGGGCGCGGAGGGTGACAGCGGTGTCGCGGTCGAACTCGCTCGTCCCCGCGATCGTCTCGATGCTCGTGCTCATGCTTCCGACGGTACAGCAGGAAACTACTGAGCGGTAGCTTTTTCGGGCTCCTCGCGAGCGGAGGAGCGGCGGTTCCACGCGCGCGGCGCGCGCCAGTGGTAGCGCATCGCGAGGAGGCGGAGGACGAAGGCCGTGATGACGGCGGCGCCGCTGGTGAACGCGTTCAGGGTGTCGAAGCGGATGCACAGGACGACCATCGTGGCGCCGACCATCGCGGGCACGGCGTAGAGGTCACGGTCCCAGCGGAGGAGGGACGGCACCTCGTTCGCGAGGACGTCGCGCAGGACACCGCCGCCGACGGCGGTCGCGAGACCGAGCGCGGCGGAGGAGGTGAGGCCGAGGCCGTACTCGTACGCCTTGATGGTGCCGGTGACGGCGAACAGGCCGAGGCCGGCGGCGTCGAAGACGTTGACGGCGGTCTGGGTGCGCTCGACCTCGGGGTGGAGGAAGAAGACGAGGATCGTGGCGACGAGCGGCGTGAGGAAGTAGCCGAGATCGGTGAAGGCGGCGGGGGGTACGGCGCCGATGATCATGTCGCGCAGGAGGCCGCCGCCGAGGGCGGTGACCTCGGCGAGGACGGCGATGCCGAAGACGTCGAAGTTCTTGCGGACGGCGAGGAGGGCGCCGGAGATGGCGAAGACGAAGATGCCGACGAGGTCGAGGGCGTGTTGTACGGAGGGGCTGAACAGATCGTGGAACACGGCGACCATTGTGACGGTTCCACGCGGGGGCGGGCGCGGGGCCGTGGATGGGGCTCCGCCCGAGCCCCGGCGCGGCGGCGTCGCGCCGGGGGGTGGGGTTGGATCCCCCACCCCGCCCCTTCCCGAAACCCTGACGGGACCGGGGGCTCCGCCCCCGAACCCCCTGGGGCCCGAAGCCCCGCGCGCCCTTGACGCCCGGGACCTCCGTGACCGCGGCAGCTTCGCGCCGCGGGCCGCCCCGAAACCGTTGTGGGCATCTGTTCCGCTGGGGCTGGGGGTCCCCCCAGGGCGAAGTCCTAGGGGGAGGGTGGGCACAACCCACGGGGGCGGTGCCCGTTCCCTGCCCGCCCAGCACGAAGCCCCCGTGCCTCACGGCAGCGGGGGCCTCGCGTACCGGCTACGCCTTGGGCGCGTCGCCCTCGGACGCCTCCTTGGAGACAGGCTCCTGGGCCTCGGCCTCGGGGGCCCCCGGCTTCGCGGCGGCCTCAGGCGCCAGGGCCTCCGTCGTCGCGACCGCGTCCGGCTTCGTGATCGACACCTCCACCGATTCCCTCGCCGACGGCACCGTCAGGCCCTCCGCGTTCTCCGGGTGGTGGCAGGCCACGCGCTGGCCCGGGCGGAGTTCCACCAGCGGGGGCTCCACCGTCTTGCAGACGTCCGTCGCCTTCCAGCAGCGGGTGTGGAAGCGGCAGCCCGGCGGCGGGGCGATCGGGGACGGGACGTCGCCCTTCAGCAGGATGCGCTCGCTCTTCGCGCCCTTGCGGCGGGGGTCCGGGATCGGGACCGCCGACATCAGCGCGCGGGTGTACGGGTGCATCGGCGACTCGTAGAGGGACTTGCGGTCCGCCAGCTCCACGATCTTGCCGAGGTACATCACCGCGATCCGGTCCGACACGTGCCGGATCACCGACAGGTCGTGGGCGATGATCACGTACGTGAGGCCCAGCTCCTCCTGGAGGTCGTCCAGGAGGTTCACCACCTGCGCCTGGATCGAGACGTCCAGCGCCGAGACCGGCTCGTCGGCCACGACCAGCTTCGGCTTCAGGGCGAGCGCCCGCGCGATGCCGATGCGCTGGCGCTGACCGCCCGAGAACTCGTGCGGGTAGCGGTTGTAGTGCTCCGGGTTCAGGCCGACCAGGCCGAGCAGGCGCTGGACCTCCTTCTTGACCCCGCCCTCGGGCTCCACGCCCTGGAGCTTGAACGGCGCCGAGACGATCGAGCCGACCGTGTGGCGCGGGTTCAGCGAGCCGTACGGGTCCTGGAAGATCATCTGGATGTCGCGGCGCAGCGGGCGCATCTTGGCCACACCGAGGTGCGAGACGTCCACGCCCTCGAACTCGACCGTACCGCCCGTCGGTTCGAGCAGCCGCGTGATCAGCCGGCCCATCGTCGACTTGCCGCAGCCCGACTCACCGACGACGCCGAGCGTCTCGCCCGGAAACACCTCGAAGTCGATGCCGTCGACCGCCTTGACCGCCCCGACCTGGCGCTGCAGCAGCCCCTTCTTGATCGGGAAGTGCTTCACCAGGCCGTTGACCTTGAGCAGGGGCTCGGGGGACGTCCCCGTCGTCTTGTTGTCGCTCACAGCTTCGGCGCAATCTCTTCGGTCCAGATCCGGGTCCGCTCCTCCGGCGACATGTGGCACGCGGAGTAGTGACGGCCGGAGCCCTCACCGCTCGGCGCGAGCCGCAGCTCGGGGCGCTCGGTGCGCGTGATGCCGTCCTTGGGCACGTCCGCGTACGGGCATCGCGGGTTGAAGGCACAGCCGCTGGGCACGTTGATCAGGCTGGGCGGGTTGCCCTTCACCGGGATGAGCCGCTCGGTCTGCTCCCGGTCGATCCGCGGCATCGAGCCGAGCAGGCCCCAGGTGTAGGGGTGCTGGGGCTCGTAGAAGACCGCCTCGGCCGGTCCGCGCTCCACGCACCGCCCGCCGTACATCACGAGGATGTCGTCGGCGACCTCGGCGACGACGCCGAGGTCGTGCGTGATGATGACGACCGCGGAGCCGAACTCCTTCTGCAGGTCCCGGATCAGGTCGAGGATCTGCGCCTGCACGGTCACGTCGAGCGCGGTGGTCGGCTCGTCCGCGATGAGCAGTTCGGGGTTGTTGACCAGCGCCATCGCGATCATCGCGCGCTGGCGCATACCGCCGGAGAACTCGTGCGGGTAGTTGCCGAAGCGCTTGGCGGGCTCGGGGATGCCGACCCGGTCGAGGAGTTCGACGGCCCGCTTCTTGGCGGTCTTCTTGTCGACCGGGTGGTGGACCCGGTACGCCTCCACGATCTGCGCGCCGACGGTGTAGTACGGGTGCATCGCGGACAGCGGGTCCTGGAAGATCATCGCCATGTCGCGGCCGCGCAGCCGGCGGACCTCTTCGGGGTCCGCCGAGAGCAGCTCACGGCCGTTCAGCCAGATCTCGCCGGAGATCCGCGCCTTCTGCCGGCCGTACTGGCCGACGGTGTGCAGACCCATGATGCCGAGCGAGGTCACCGACTTGCCCGAGCCGGACTCGCCCACGATGCCGAGGGTCTTGCCCTTCTCCAGCTGGAAGGTGAGCCCGTCCACGGACTTGACCAGACCGTCGTCGGTCGGGAAGTGGATCTTCAGGTCGCGGACGTCGAGGAAGGCGTCGGACGGGGCGTTCCCGGAGGCGACCGGTTCTCCCAGCGCCGCGCCGGTCTTGGTCAGCTTGTCCGTCATGCGAGCCTCACTCGGGGGTCGATCACCGCGTACAGAAGGTCCACCACGAGGTTGGCGAGGACGACGGCGGCCGCGGTGATGAGCGTGACCGCCATGATCAGCGGAAGGTCGCGCTCGGTTACTCCCTTGATCGCCATCTGGCCGAGGCCCTGGAGGTTGAACGCGGTCTCGGTCAGGACCGCGCCGCCGACGAGGGCACCGAGGTCCATGCCGAAGATGGTCAGGATGGGGGTCATCGTGGAGCGCATGGCGTGCTTGCCGAGCACGACCCGCTCCGGCAGACCCTTGGCCCGTGCCGTACGGATGTAGTCCTCGCCGAGGACTTCCAGCATGGTGGCGCGGGTGAGCCGCGCGTACATCGCCGCGTACAGGAACGCGAGGGTGATCCAGGGCAGCAGCAGTCCGCCGAACCAGCTGCCGAAGGACTCGCTGATCGGTACGTACGAGGCGTTGAGCCAGCCCAGTTGGGTGCGGAAGATCAGCATCGCCAGCATGGCGGTGAAGAAGATGGGGAGCGAGACACCGGCGAGGGCCGTGACCATCGCGGCGCGGTCGACGATGGTGCCCCGCTTGAGCGCGGAGACCACACCGGTCGAGACACCCATGACCAGCCACAGCACGGCGGCGCCGATGACCATGGAGATGGTGACGGGGAACGCGTCGACCAGCATCGCCGAGACGTCCTGCTCGGTACGGAACGAGTAGCCGAAGCAGGGTGCCTCGCAGTGGATGGTGCTGCCGCCGCCGGTGTAGTCGCGGCCGACGAAGATTCCGGAGACGAAGTGCCAGAACTGCACCAGGATCGGCTCGTCCAGGCCCAGCTTCTGCCGGACACCTTCGATGGCAGCCGGATCCGCCTGCTTGCCGACGAACATCACGGCAGGGTCGCTGCCGGTCATCTTGGGGATGAGGAAGAAGATGCTGAGCGTCGTCAGGGTGACGACCATCAGCATCACTACGACGGCGAACAACCGTCGGACGAGATATGCAAGCATGCGGTCGGCCGACCGGCGGGGGGGGGGGGGCCCAGCGGGAGCCCCCCCCCCCGGCGGGGCCGGCCCCACCCCGAGCGCCCAACAGGC